>CAYNGZ010000015.1:0-12559 GCA_964396695.1 uncultured Pseudomonas sp. | reverse complement strand
GCAGCTGCTGGCCGTCGGTGCCGGCCGCGAGGTGCTGATCGGTGTTGCACTGGAGCGCTCGCTGGACATGCTGGTGGCGTTGCTGGCAGTGCTCAAGAGCGGTGCCGCTTACGTGCCGCTGGACATCGATTACCCGAGCGAACGCCTGGCGTTCATGATCGAGGATTCGGGCATGGCGCAGTTGATCAGCCGCGGCGCGGCGAGCCAGCGCTTGCCGCTGCCGGTCGGTCTTGAGCTGCTGGATCTGGATGGCTTCGATGGCAGTAGTTACCCGGACGTGGTGCCAACGGTCAATGTTTGCGAAGGCAGCCTGGCCTATTTGATCTACACCTCGGGTTCCACGGGTTTACCGAAAGGCGTGGCGGTGAGCCACGGGCCCTTGAGCATGCACTGCCAGGCGATCCGCGAACTCTATGAAATGGACAACACGACTCGCGAGTTGCACTTCATGTCGTTCGCTTTTGACGGCGCCCATGAACGCTGGCTGACCACGCTGGCGTTTGGCGGCACGCTGGTGTTGCGCGATAACGAATTGTGGACGCCGGAACAGACCTGTCACGCGTTGCAGCATCTGGCGATCGACATCGCCTGTTTCCCGCCGGCCTACCTCAAACAGGTCGCCGAGTACGTCGAGGCCGGTGGCATGCCGGCGCCAGCGGTGCGCATTTACTGCCTGGGCGGCGATGCCGTGCCGGAACAGACGCTGGAGCAGGTCCGCAGAACCCAGCGGCCACAATTCATCACCAATGGCTATGGCCCGACCGAAACCGTGGTCACGCCGATGCTCTGGAAAGCCGCCAACGACGAAGCCTGCGCGGCGGCGTATGCACCGATCGGGCGAGTGGTCGGGCAGCGCTCGTTGTGGGTGCTGGATGACGACCTCAATCCATTGCCGCAAGGGCTTTGCGGGCAATTGCACATCGGCGGTTATGGGGTTGCTCGCGGCTATCACGGGCGCCCGTCGATCACCGCCGAGCGCTTTGTGCCGGACCCGTTCGGTGCGCCGGGCAGCCGTCTGTATCGCAGCGGTGACCTGGTGCGACTACGCACCGATGGCGTGCTGGATTACGTCGGGCGTGTCGACCATCAGGTCAAGGTGCGTGGGTTTCGTATCGAACTGGGCGAAATCGAAGCGTGCCTGCGTGCCCAGCCGACGGTGACGGATGCGGTGGTGATTGCCCGCGAGGGTATTTCCGGCAAACAGCTGATCGGCTATGTGGTGTGCGAAGACCCCGCGCAGAACGGCGACTGGCTCAAGACCAGGCTGCGGGCGCGACTCCCTGAGTACATGGTGCCGACGCAGATCCTGTGCCTGCCACGGCTGCCGATTTCGCCCAATGGCAAACTCGATCGCAAGGCGCTGCCCGAGCCTGCGTTCCAGGCCGAGCACTACCAGCCACCGCGCACCGGGCAGGAGCGTCTGCTGGCGCAGATCTGGGCCGAGGTGTTGCAAGTGGGGCAGGTCGGGATCAGCGACAACTTCTTCGAGCTGGGCGGCGATTCGATTCTCAGCCTGCAAGTCATCTCCAGGGCGCGCAATCATCCCGAGTTGAAACTGGACATCAAGCTGCGGGACCTGATGCGTTATCAAACCATCGGCAATCTGTTCGATCAGCAGGGGGTCGCCCAGTCGACGCAGGCGCCGAGCGTGACCCATGTGGCCCAGGCCGGCGCGTTCCCGTTGATACCGATCCAGGAGTGGTTCTTCGCCGAGAACATGAGCGAACCGCATCACTACAACCAGGCGATGATGTTGCGCGCCCGGCAGACGCTGGACGCCAGCGCGCTGGAGCGCACGCTGCGGTTGATGCTGGAGCAGCATGATTCGTTGCGGTTGCGCTTCTTCCAGGAAAACGGCCGCTGGTTCCAGCACTATCAAGCGCTGGAAGACAGCCTGCGCATCGCCGGGCAGAACCCGTTGCTTTGGCAGCGCGAACTGGCTGATGTGGCGCAACTGGACGCGCTCACCAATGAAGCCCAGCGCAGCCTCGACCTGGCCGAAGGGCCACTGTTGCGCGGAGTGCTGGCGACGTTGCCGGATGGCGAGGTTCGTCTTTTGTTGGTGGTGCATCACCTGGTCATTGATGCGGTGTCCTGGCGCATGCTGTTGCAGGACCTGCAACTGAGTTATGAGGCATTCAGCCAGGGCCGCGAGCCGACCCTGGCGCTGCGTACCAGCAGCTATCGAAGCTGGGCCGACGGGCTGGCCGCGCAGGTGCCGACGCTGGTCGAGCGTGAGTTTGACTACTGGTTCGAACAGCTCGATCAACCGGGCAAGGACCTGCCGTGCGACAACCCGCGCGGCAAAAATCAGGTCCGTTACCGTGAAGAGACCTTCATGGGACTGGATGCGCTCCGCACCGGCCAGTTGCTCAAGCAGGCCCCGGCGGTCTACGGCACACAGATCAACGACCTGCTGCTGACCGCGCTCAGCCGTGTGCTGTGTCGCTGGAGCGCAGAGCCTTCGGTGCTGATTCAGCTCGAAGGTCACGGTCGTGAGGATCTGTTCGACCACCTCGACCTCAGTCGTACGCTCGGTTGGTTCACCAGCATGTTCCCGGTTCGGTTGGCGCCGCTCGCGGAGCAGGATTTCGGCGCGTCGATCGTGGCGGTTCGCGACCAGCTCGCGGCGGTGCCGGAAAAAGGCGTCGGTTACGGCGTGCTGCGCTACATGGGCGATGCGGCGGTGAATCAGCGACTGGCGGCGTTACCGCAGGCGCGGCTGACCTTCAACTACCTTGGCCAGTTCGACCAGACCTTCGATGAACAAGCCATGCTGATGCCGGCCGAGGAGGGCATTGGTGACACGTACAGCCTCGACGCGGGGTTGGGTAACTGGCTGGAAGTGGTGGGCCAGGTGTTCGACGGCAAGCTGTCGATGCGCTGCATCTACAGCACCCGACGTTACCGCCCAAGCACCATCGAGGCGTTGATGCAGGCCTATCAGGCGGAGCTGGAGGCGCTGGTCGAACATTGCCTCACGCACGCTGCGGGGTAAGTTCTTTCACTCTTTCGTTAAGGCCCGGCTGTTGTCTCGACAGTCGGGCCAGGATTTTTTCATGTCATTGAATGCTGAAGTGGCCGCGTTTCTCGATCTGGTTGAAGACCATCAGAGCCAGAGCACGGCGTTCCATCTGTCGACGCCGGAGCAGGCGCGGCAGGCCTTTGAGCTGTCCTCGCAGCAGATGCGCTGGCAAACACCCGAGGTCGAAAGCCTCGAGCTGACCCACAGCGCCCGCGACGGCAGTGCGCTGGCGTTGCGGCTGTATCGACCGTTGCACGCTGATGCGGCGCTGCCGGTGCTGCTGTTTCTGCACGGCGGTGGTTTTGTGGTGGGCAGCCTGGATTCCCATGACGGGGTCTGCCGCGAGTTCTGTGCGCGCACGCCGTGCGCGGTGTTGGCAGTCGGCTATCGGCGGGCGCCGGAGCACAAGTTCCCGACGGCCCTGCATGACTGCGCCGATGCCCTGGACTGGCTGCGCGCCAACGCCGCGGCATTTGGCCTGGACGTTTCACGGCTGGTGTTCGGCGGCGACAGCGTCGGGGCTACGCTGGCGACCACCCTGGCGCTCGAAGCCCGTCACGGAGGCTTGAAACCGTGTCTGCAATTGCTCTGTTACCCGGTCACCGACGCGTCGCAGCGGCGTGAATCCATGGACTTGCTTGGCGACGGTTACCTGCTGCAAAGCGATACCCTGGAATGGTTTTACGAGCATTACGCCCGCACCCCGGCGGATCGCAGCGACTGGCGTTTCTCGCCGTTATTGAGTGAAGACCTGAGCGGCGTGGCCCCGGCCTATGTGGCGCTGGCGGGGTTCGATCCGCTGGTGGACGAGGGGCGTGCCTATGCCGAGCGTCTTGCCGAGGCAGGCGTTGGCGTGGAGTGCCGCGAGTTTTCCGGGCATGTGCATGACTTTTTGCGGATGCGCATGGTGACCGACGAGGTCGAGGGGATCTATCAAGCGGTGACCCAGGTGCTGCATAACGCGATGTATCCCCGGGCGATATAAAAGAACATTCGAAATCCACCCCTCACCCCAACCCTCTCCCCATAGGGGAGAGGGGGGAAAGGGAGCAGATCTCCATGCCCTTCAAAACCTGAGTTCGACTCGGACTTTCAGGTCGCAGTATTTCGAACAGACACCTCGGTCAGCCCCCTCTCCCCCGTGGGGAGAGGGCTGGGGTGGGGTGGATTTCGAATCAGAACAGAATATCCAGACGCTGAACTTTCTCAACTGACCGGCCATTAGGTTGACCGGTTCGCTTTCTTACTGCGCCTTCATGATATCAGAAGGTGTATTTGAAACTCGTCATGACGTTGCGCGGTGCGCCATACATGCCGTGGTCACCGGCGTAGCTGAGGTATTCGCGGTCGAACACGTTGTTCAGGTTGACCGACGCGCTGAGGTTTTTGTTGATGTCGTAGCGTGCCAACAGGTTGGTGACCGCGTAGCTGCCTTGGGTGAAGGTGTGCAAGTCGCTGCCGACCTTGCTTTGCCAGTTCACGCCACTGCCCACGGTGACCTTGTCCAGAATGCCTGGCAGGCGATAGCTGGTGAAGGTCTTGAGGCTGTTACGCGGCAGGGTGGTGACGATGCGGTTGTCATCGGCATCGGTGCTCACGGCGTAGGCGTAGCCGGCGGAAGCCTGCCAGCCTTCGGCGAGTTCGCCGTCCAGGGTGAATTCCACGCCTTTGGTGGTGGTGCCCTGTTCGGACTTGTAGGTGTTGCCGCCTGGGGTGTCGATCCAGATCGCCAGGTTGTCCTGTTCAATCTTGAACAACGCCACGCTGGAGTTCAGCTTGCCGTCGAAGTGACTGCCCTTCAGGCCCAACTCGTAGCCTTTGCCTTCCATCGGATCCAGCGGCTTGTTGTTGATGTCGCGGACCCACGAGGATTGCGGGTTGAAGATTTTGGTGTAGCTGGCATAGACCGACCAGGTGTCGTTGAGGTCGTAAACCACGCCGGCGTACGGGATGTACACACCGGTTTCGGTCTCTTTGGACTCGGTTGCAGCCGCTGCGTAGGGTTTTTCTTCGGTTTTGCGTTTCCAGTCGATGACCCGGCTGCCGAGCAGCAGGCTCAGGTCGTCGGTCACGTGAAAGCGCGAGCTCAGGTAAGCGGCGTACTGCGTCTCGTCGACGGTCGATTTGCCGGTGACCTTGAAGTCCGGCTTGGCCGAGTTGCCATCCCAGTTCAGCAGGTTGCCGATGGCGCCGGCCGGTGAGTGGGCGTAGGCGTAATGCCAGCCGCCATAGCTCGGCACGCTTTCGTTGTACCAGGACAACGTCACGCCGGCGATCAGCTCATGCTCGCGGCCGAACAGGCTGAAGGGACCGGTCAGGTAGGCGTCGACGTTGTTCTGGCGCGGCGTGCCGGAGAAGCGCACGGGTAACTGCGAGGTGCCGCTGCCATCCGGGTTCAGCGAGCCGTTGACGTAGTTGAAGACCTCATCGAATTTGTTTTCGGTGTGGGTGAGTTCGACTTTACCGCTCCAGCCGTTGGCCAGTTGCTGTTCGATGGACGTGAAATAGCTGGTCTGTTCGTGGTCGTTATAGGACCAGGATGGCGCCGAGTTGAGCGAACGTTTCAGGTTGGTCCGCGAGCCGTCGCTGAAACGGGTCGGCAGGCCGGAGCGCATCGGTGAGTCGACGTCGGTGCGCAGGTAACTGAAGCCCATGGTCAGCAAGGTGTCTTCGGTCAGGTCGAACTCGGTGATGCCGTAGATCAGTTGCGAATCCTGCTTGTAGCGGTCGATCCAGGCGTGTTCGGTCTTGAAGTCGGCGACCAGGCGACCGCGCACATTGCCGGTTTCGGTCATCGGCCCGGAAACGTCGAAACCGCTGCCGTAGCGGTTCCAGTTACCGGCTTCACCCGTGATGCTGGCCTGCGCCTCGGCGGTCGGGCGCTTGCGGATCAGGTTGACGGTCGCGGACGGGTTGCCCAGGCCACTGATCAAACCGGTGGCGCCGCGGACGATTTCGACGCGGTCGTACAGGGCCATGCTCTGGGTGTAGTTGTCCATGCGCATGACGGTGGGCACGCCGTCGATCTCGAAGTTCTGGATCTGGAAACCCCGTGACCAGAAGCTGTCGCTTTCCGAGCCCAGGCCATCGCGCAATACGACGATGCCCGGCGTGGCTTCCATGGTGTCGGTGAGGTTGGTCAGGCGCTGGTCGTCCAGGCGCTGACGGGTCATCACGGTCAGCGACTGCGGGGTTTCCTTGGGGGTCAGGTTCAGGCGGGTCGAGCTACTGGACGAGTAGGTGGTGTAAAGCCCCGTGCCTTCGGTGGTCGAACCCGGCGCCTTGCCGGAAATCGATACCGCGCCCAATTCCAGCGCCTGTGAAGTCCCCGCGGCCGGAATCAGCGAAACGGTGTTGCCGGTCATCTGGAAGGTAATGCCGCTCCCCAGCAGCATCGTCGTCAGTGCCTGCTCAGGCTCCAGGTGCCCGGACACCGCGCTCGACTTGATACCCGAGAGCAGTTGCGGGCTGTAGAGAATCTGCAGGTTGGCCTGTTGCCCCAGTTGTTGCACGGCGCTGGACAGCGATTGCGCGGCAATATTGATGTCGACCGGTGTCGCTTGCGCGTCAGTGGCACCCAACAACAGCAGGGTCAGCAGGGCGCCGGGCAAGGCAGACCGACGCGGGGTCAGCCGCTGGATGGCGGTCGCCAGAGGGGCGCGGGACACAGTAGGGCTTTGCATTACTTGAAATGCTCCTGGAGGACGTGGGCAGCTTTATTGGTTAATGATAATTAGACGCAACAATGTGCAAAAACCGGAAAAAGAAATCCCACAGGTCGCGGCTTTGTCTGCTACCGCGAACGTGTGGGATTGTTGGGTACGGGGGCTTTTACTCGTTCAGGAATGACTCAGGCCGGGCTCAGCGCCGTGACCACCTGGCCGGCCTCCATCCGCACCAGTTGGTCGGCGACGTCGAAATAGCGGTCGTCGTGGGAGATCACGATGATGGTCTTGCCCAGGCGTTTGAGGTCCGGCAGCAGCTCGGTGTAGAAGATCCGGCGGAACGTCGGGTCCTGGTCGGCGGCCCATTCGTCGAACACCAGCACCGGGCGTTCTTCCAGCCAGGCGTTGACCAGCGCCAGGCGTTTGCGCTGGCCGGTGGAGAGGTCGGTGGTGGTGAAACTGCCGTCCTGCACGCTGACCTTGTGCGCGATTTCCAGCCGTTGCAGGTACTTGTTGGCGTCTTCGGGGATGTGCTGATCGCCTTGCACCACATCATCGAACAGGTAGTAGTCGGCAAAAACCGTCGTGAACAACTGACGGTAATCGTCACGATTTTCGGCATTGACGCTGTAGCCGTTAAGACGGATTTCGCCTTGCTGCGGCGGGTAGAGCCCCAGCAGCAATTTGATCAGCGTGGTCTTGCCGCAACCGTTTTCCCCGACGATGAAAATGATCTCGCCCTGTTCGATCTTCAGGTTGACCGGTCCCAGACTGAACGCCTTGCTGCCCGGTACGGCAGGGAAGGCGTAGCGCACATCGTTCAACTCCAGGCTGAGTACCTGTGTGGCGTTGTGGCCCTGGTCATCGAGCAGCAAGTGCGGCTCGGGAGACGAAAACTGCTCGGACAGTTCAGCGATCCGGCGAAAGGCAATCTGCGCCCGGCTGACAATCGGCAGGGTGCCAACCAGATGTTCCAGCGGACCTTTCATGTACAACAACACCAGCACAAAGCCGCTCATCACGCTCTTGTCGGCGCTGGGCCAGAACGATTGCAAGGCCAGCGCCAGACCGATGACCACGAAAAACAGCATCGAGCCAAAGGTCTTGGCAATGACAAAGGTGTTGATCGAACGGATCTGTGTGTTGCAGATGAAATCGGCGGTGGCCTTGATGCCCGAGATGAACATGCGCTGGCGGCGTGGCCGATGGATACGCAGTTCCTTGGCGCCTTCGGCAATTGCGTTGTAGTGCTTTTGCAACGCGTCTTCGGCATCGCGGGCGGCCATGAACCCCTGAATGCCTCGGCTCTGGGCGAAATACTGAATGCCGGTGCCGACGATGATCGCCACCAGCATGATCAGGAACATTGGCCACGACAACATCGCCAGGTAGCCCATGCAGCCGAGGGTGACCGTCAGGGAAATCGCCAGCGGGGCGAAGGCGAAGGCGAAGTCGCTGATGGTGTCGACGTCGTGGGTCAGCACGGGGATCAGCCGATGGCTGCGATAGCGCTCGATCTGTTCGATTGGTGCCGAGAGCACTTTTTCGCCCAGCTGTTTACGCAGCGTGGCGATGATGTGCTGGCCGACATAGTTGGTGCCGATGTCCGAGCAGATCGAGCTGAACAGCGCCAGCAGGCACAGCCCGGCAAACAACAGCACCACGCCCTGGGTCAGGCCGTTTTCCGAATGCAGCGCATTGTTGATGGTGGCCAGCAGCACCGTCACGCTCAAGCCGCCAAGCATGCCCAGGATGATCGACACGGCAACGACAAGCCGAAAGGGTTTTAGCAGGGTGAACAATTCATGAATGGCACCGCGCGAAGGCTGAGTCATGAGGGGACGGTTCCTTGGGTTCGTAAAGACAGATACCCAGTAGAACGTCTGGTCAGGCGCTTAATTTAGACGGGCGGCGCATGCAGAATTGCCAGGATCGCAGCCTGCGGCTGCTCACACCGATACCACGTAGGAGGGTCCGCCCCCTCTTCGAGGCCGCGCTGTCGCGTAAGGAACATGGGCCAGGGCTGGCAAGCCAGCCCTTAAAAATAATATATAAATCAATAAGTTATTTTTTGTTCCATAAGAGCTGCCGAAGGCTGCGATCTTTTGGCGACGCCAACGCTTGACTGACTGGCGTTAGGGCGAAGGGCGGTCAAAGATCGCGGACGACGCGAAAGCCGATCCAGTCGCCACGGGTTTGCGGATAGATGTTGTTGCGATTGCCCGAACGCGAGAACACCGGTGCTTCACCCCAGTCATTGCCGCGAATTTGCCGCGCCTCGCAGCCGGCTTCGACCCACGCACTGCCATCGGTCGGGGCGCCGACGTAGCTGGTGTGTTCGCAGTCGGCCAGCCATTCGTAGACGTTGCCGTGCATGTCGTACAGGCCAAAGGCGTTGGCCGGGTAGCTGCCGACCGGCGAGCTGAAGCTGTAACCGTCCGCCGGGCCGTAGGTGTTGGCATGCTTGGCGATGCTGTAGCCCTTGCCCTCATCGAACGGGAAAGGGAACGGCCCCTTGGAACCGGCGCGGGCGGCGTATTCACGCTGCGCTTCACTGACCATGTGGTAGTTCTGGCCGGTTTTTTTCGACAGCCAGGCGACATAGTTTTTGACGTCGTCGAAGTCCATGCACACCGCTGGCTGGCGTGGGCTCTGCGGGTAACGCGGCTTGCTGGCGATGCATTCGCGGCCGGGGCGCTCGTCACCGTTGGCGATGATCGCGCCGCTGTCCTTGATGTAGCTGTCCCATTCACCAGCGGTGATCTGAAAGCGGCTCATGGCGAAGGGCTTGGCGAAGGTCACGTCGTGCATCGGGCCTTCATCGGGCTCGCGGCCGACTTCATCGTCCGGTGTGCCCATGGTGAAGGTGCCGGCCGGCAGCACGACCATTTCCGGGCAGTTCTTGCAGTCCTTGAACACCTTGCCCGGCTGCGCGGCTTCGGCGGCCAGCGGCAGCAGGCTGGTCAGGGCCAATGCGAGGAGCCGCGTAAGGTGGCGCGTGGGCACGGGGGCGGTGAGCATGTCAGGGGTCATGAGTCATCTCGATCAAAGGAAAGGGGGCGGCGGCAGGCTCAAGTGTTCTTGCCGAGCAAGGTCATGAAGCGCTCGATTTCCGCTTCGTTGTTGAGCAGACCGGGGGCGGTGCGGATCACCGGGCCGACGTCGCGGTCGACCGCATCGCAGACCACGTGGTTGTCCATCAACCGGGCGGCGATCGGGTCGCACTCCTGGCCCTTGACCCGGAAGAAGGTGAAACCGGCCGACATCCCGGCGCTGCGCGGCGTCACCAGTTCGATCTGTGGATGTTCCAGCAGGCGGCTTTTCAGGTCGCTGTTGAGTTGATGGATTCGCGATTGAACGTCGTGTTTGCCCAGCGCCAGGTGCAGCTTGAAGGCTTCGTCCAGTGCCCAGCGATGTTCGAAGGCGTGGTAGCCGCCGCTGGTCATGATGGTCGAGAACGTGGTGGCTTCAGAGAAGGTCGGAATCGTCGGCGTGACGTCCTTGAGTTCGGCTGAACGGGCGCAGATGATCCCGGTGCCACGCGGGCCGAACATCCATTTGTGGGTGCCGGCAATAAAGAAGTCGCAGTGCATGTCGGGGAAGTCGAGGGCCTCGACACCGAAACCGTGGACGCCGTCGACCACGTAGAGGATCCGGTCCTGGTCGTCGCGCTGGCGATTGAGCTCTTCCACCAGTTTGCCGATTTCACCAATCGGCAGCTTCACGCCGCTGCCCGAATGCACCCAGGTCATGCCCAGCACCCGGGTTTCAGGGCGAATGCCGGCCTTGATCGAGCTGAGTACTTCATCTACCGACACACTGCTGCTGTTCTCGAACAGCTTGAGCTTGCGCACTCGCGTGTCGTCCTTGTGCTGACGGAACTCCAGCACGCTATTGGTCGAGTAATGCTCGTGTTCGCTGGTGAGGATTTCCTGATCCGCGCGCACATGAATGCCGCCATAGATCACCGCCAGACCTTCGGTGGTACTGCCGGTGAGCGCGATCTGTTCGGGTTTTGCTTGCAGGTAGCGGCCGGCCCAGACGCGAACGTCCTGCTCGCGCTTTTCGGTTTCGCCCAGGTCCCAATCCATCGCGCGACCGGGGTTGCGGTCGAGGTTGGCACGGTGCCTCTCGATGGCGTCGCGCACCGGTTTGGGGTGCGAGGTGACCAGGAAGTTGGCGAAATGCAGGTAGTCAGGGTCCTGGGTGAACAACTGACGCAGCTGCTGCCACTTGTCTTTGGGGTGCGGGCTGAATGCCGTGGCGCTGGCAACGTTGGGCAGGGCGGCGGTCAGCGGCAGGCCGGCGGCCAGGATGCCGGCCTGTTTGAGGAATGAACGGCGATTGGTCATAAGCTCATTTCACTTGGCGAAGAGGGGGAGGTCAGCGGCTGGCGACAGGCTTGGCGGCCTGCTGCACCTGGCCCCAGACCCGCAGGAAATTGCCGCCCCAGAGCTTGGCAATGTCGGCCTCGCTGTAGCCGCGCGAGATCAATTCGGCGGTCACGTTGCGGCCTTCGCTGACGTCCTTCCAGCCGTGCAGGCCGCCGCCGTCATTGAAGTCGGAGCTGATGCCGACGTGATCGATACCGATCTTCTTCACCGCGTAATCGATCGCATCGCCGTAGTCCTTGAGGGTGGCTTTGGGCTCTTGTTCGACGATGGCGTAGAGCGCGCTCGCGTATTCACCGAAACGCTGTTCGGACCAGACGGTGATCACCGGGTCACCGGGCATCAGTGCCATTTCAAGGTTGACCAGGGGTTGCAGGTCGAAGCGCGCGCGCAGCGCATTGAGCTTGTCGCGGCTGGCCTGGCTCAATGGGCGGATGTAGGTCGGGAAGCCGACGATCTGCACCACGCCGCCGCTGTTCTTGATCAGTTGCATTTCCTGGTCGCTGAGGTTGCGCGGAATATCCACCAACGCCCGTGGCGCCGAGTGCGAGGCAACCATCGGCGTTCGACTGAGTTGGCTGACTTGCTGCAAGGCCTTGGCCGACATTTGCGAGACGTCGATGATCACGCCGAGGTCATTGAGTCGCTGCACCGCCTGCTTGCCGATGTCCGACAGGCCGCCAAGGGCGTCCGGCGAATCATTGAAGAATGGCAGCGGTCGCGACGAGTCGGCCCAGGCGTTGTTGCCGACATAACTGAAACCGAACATCCGCATGCCACGGGCCGCCCACAGGTCCAGCTGGTTGAGGTCATTGCCCAGCGGGTAGGCGTTGAGCATGCTCATGAAGATCGCGAACTTGCCTTCACCGTGCAGTCGGCGGAAGTCTTCGGGGGTGTAGGCAATCGCCACCTGATTGGGGAAGTCGCGCACCAGGGTGTTGATGATCCTGTAGCGGATTTCCTGCTCGTTACGCGCTTCTTCGACGAAGCCGGCCGTGGGGCGGTGCGGGGCATTGGCACCGTTCCAGATCTCCGGCCAGCCAAAGATCGTCAGCGCCGCACCCGACAACCGCCCGCGCCCGGCCTTGACCAGGTCGAACTGCCCGCTGCCATCCTTGTCGGCCTCATTGCCGGCGGTGCCGAAATCCAGGGGAAGGGTGACATGGCTGTCGAACGAGAGGATCCGCTCCTGCAATTCGTCGGCCTGTTTCAGCACCTTGACCGGGTAGCCGGGGTTGTCCTTGAACCCATAATCCCAAGCCAGAAAAGCCGCACCGGCGGTCACGGCCAAGGCCAGGGGAAGGCCGATGAACAGGGCTTTTTTCGAACGTGGTTTTGTCATTGCCATCTCAGTCAGGTTCGCCGTCGAAGAGCGTTGCTATCTGGGGGAAACGAGTGGCTGTCATCGAAATTTAGCCGTGCCTCCCCCCGTAGGAGGGGCCGCCCCCTCTTCGAGGCCGCGCTGTCGCGCAAGGAAC
>CAYNGZ010000014.1:0-31546 GCA_964396695.1 uncultured Pseudomonas sp. | reverse complement strand
TCCCCCGCCTCACCCTTGACCCACATTGCCCAACATGTGCTGTTTGCGCCGGCCGACCACCCGGTGCTGACCAGTTCCAACATCGCGGTACTGGCGTTGATCGAAGGCCTGGTCGCCGGGGTAATGGCACGCAACAAGGAAGCCGTGAAACTGGCGACCGAACTCACCGAAAGCGTGATGAATTACCTGCACATTCCCGGCAGCAGCAAAACCTCGAAAAAGTGAGGTTGCGCTTCACAGCCACCAGCGCAGCAGGAAAAAGAACCCCATGCTCAGCAGCATGCTGATCAGGGTACTGCGGGTGTAAAGCACCAGGCCGATGGCGACCAGCGAACTGATCAGGTACGGATTGTCGTATTGCAGGTTCAGTTGATGGTCGGGCATGAACACGATCGGCCCGCAGATGGCGGTGAGCATGCCCGGCACCGCAAAGCCGAGAAACTGCCGCGCATTGCTGCTCAGGCGCACCGGCAGCCGTGGTTCAAGGAACACGTAGCGGTTGAGAAACACCAGCAAGCCCATTCCGAAAATAACCGCCCAGGCCATCATGTGCGCGCTCCATAAAACTTGTTGCAGATAAACCCGGCACTCATCCCCAGCAAACCGGCCAGCACCAGCGCCGAGCCCCAATGCCAGTAGTTGAACAACACCGAGCAAAACAGCGAAACCGCCACACAGACGACCGTCGGAAGGTTGCGCACCACCGGGGTGATCAGCGCGATAAACGTGGCGGCGATGGAGAAGTCCAGACCCAGATGCTCAAGGCCCGGAATGCTGCTGCCCAGCACGATGCCGGCCAGCGTGAAAAGATTCCACGCCACATAAAAAGTCAGGCCCACCCCGAGGGCGTACCAGCGATTGAACTGCTGTTTGTCATATTGGCTGGTCAGCGCGAACAGTTCATCCGTCAGCAAAAAGCCCAGCCCTACCCGCCAGCGACCCGGCAACGGTGAAACCACCGGACGCATGCTCATGCCATACAGCAGGTGTTGTGAGGTCAGCAGCAAGGTGGTCAGCAGAATCGAGAAAATCCCGGCGCCGCCCTTGAGCATCCCGATCGCGACCAGTTGCGCAGCGCCCGCAAAGACAATGCTCGACAGGCCCTGGCCTTGCAGTGGAGTGAGGTTGGCCTCAATGGCCATCGAACCCGCCAATAACCCCCACGGCGCCGTCGCCAGGGACAGGGGCATGACAGCAGCGGCACCACGCAGGAAAGCACTGCGCGGCAATAGATTGTCAGACATAGCTCTCTACAACGAAGGAAAGGTCTCTAACTGTGTCAGTCGATTGACCGCCTGTCTTGAACAATCTTGCCCAATTGCACTTCGTGCCCGTTGATTGAGCCCACAGAGGCAAACCTGATACTCGATAGGCAGGGCAGTGACAAAAGATAGGCTATTTTTACTGAGTGCCGACTTTGGGTCGCTCGCGCGCAGGTGAACCTTATCGGCAGATACCCGGTCGATAGGTGCACCCTGCCAGATTTGTGCTGTAGCCATTGGCCCGTTTCATTTGCTGGAGAACGCCCTTGATAACGACCCGACGCATGGCCACGCTGAAAGCCTGGGGCGCCCACGGTTTTACGGCTACCGGTGTGGTGACCGCTTTCCTGGCGACCCTCGCCTTGTTCGATAATCAACCCAGGGCCTGCCTGCTGTGGCTGGGCGTGGCGCTGATCGTCGATGGCGTGGACGGTTCGCTGGCGCGCAAGGTCAATGTCCAGACGGTACTGCCGCATCTCGACGGGTCGATACTGGATCTGGTCATTGACTACCTGACCTACGTATTCATCCCGGCCCTGTTCATCTATCGCTACATCGATTTACCGGCCTACACGCCGCTGCTGACCACCTCGGTCATCCTGGTCTCGTCGCTCTATTGCTTCTGCAACGTCAACATGAAGAGCAAGGACAACTACTTCCAGGGCTTCCCCGCCGCGTGGAACGTTGTCACCCTGTGCCTCTACATCATTGCCCCGACACCCTGGCTGACACTGCTCACCATCATTGGCCTGGCGCTGCTGACGGTGACCCGGATGAAGTTCCTTCACCCGTTTCGTGTGCGGCGGTTTATGCCGATCAACATTGCAGTGACGTCCATCTGGCTGCTGTGCAGCCTGTCACTGGTCCTCAACCATCCGACCCTCAACCCTTTGGTGATGGGGCTGTGGCTCGCGATGTCGGCTTACTTTCTGGGGATCTGCCTCTTACGCACGGCCGCAGACTGGCTTGAGCGCCACCCTCACTGAAGGAACCTGCATGCCTATCCATATCGTGCAACTCGGCTCCCCCCGAACGCCCCATGAAGGCCTGCGCCTGGGCACGGTCCGTCGCCCGCCTCGCGGTGTTCCGAAAGCCGAATTCGCCAGCCGCGACTTCTACGACACCTGGCTCCCCGCCCTCTCCCCCAGCGCTGAACTGGTGGCCGAAGCCAAAGCTGCGGAAGACGAAAAAGACTGGGAAGCTTTTCGACGCAAATTCAAGGCAGAAATGAACCACCCGGCCCCCAGCCAACTGCTCGATCTGTTGGCCGCCTTGTCCCATCAAACATCACTGGCCATCGGCTGCTACTGCAAGGAAGAACGCCACTGCCATCGTTCGGTGTTGCGGGAGCTGTTGAATGCTCGGGGGGCGGTGGTTGTGGTGGCTCAAGCGGTGTAGTTGGAATTGGGGTTGCATCAGGGCCAGGCAAAACGCCCTGGAGTCCGCCAAACCGACTCCAGGGCAGGCGCAACCCCGTATAATCCGAGCAGAGCACGACCACCCATACGCCTCTAGCCTTTTGATACAGGGAAAACGGGATGACCGGAAAAACAACGCGCCACTACTCGTCATGGGTCCTGCCCTCCCTGCTCGCCATCAACCTGGCGCTGACAGCGGGATGTGCAGGCAAAGCTGCCACGGCTCGTTATTCGGCCTCGAGCACAGACTCAAGATGCTATGCAAAAGCGCTACCCACTGTCGGCGAGGGCAGCCTGGCGTGGGGCTCCACCTTGAGCATGGCTCGCCAGAAATCCCTGGAAAATTGCAAACGCTATGCCGGCCGATCCGGTGGCACGCCGAGTACCTGCCAAGTGGTGTCGGCGGAGTGCAAAAATCGATAGCGCGCCATCTCGGTCCGACCGCAAATGCCGAACAGAAACCGACGATGCCCCAGGTGATCATGAGTGGACGGCCGCCTGCCGCTCCGAAACGCTCGAATCCTGCTTGTTGAACGTTGCCGCGCGGGAATCGCATCCGAGGACAATGGTTGCCCGCCGCTACCGGTAGCTACCGACCATTTTCCATGCAGATGGCCCACCGGCGGAAAAATGGTGCCTTTTGCGCGCGGATGGGTACCTTATGTTTACTGGCCTTAGCTACGATAATCGACTAGGTGAAGAAGATGATTGCCCTCCGCAATTGCACCCTACACATCTGAACAAGAAAGCAACAACTTCTCTAAATTATCCAACATCTTAATACTCGCTGTAGTCTGGCATTTCATCACTCAGCCAAGGCGTTATCACGCCTTGATCTTTATAGGCAGCATTTACGTTATTCGCCCTAAGAGCCAGCATGGAATCTGCAAGGTTTTTATTTATTGCAGCACTCGCCTTACCCGGGATAAAACCTTCTATATATCCAAGTCCTTTTCCCGCTTTTGAAGTGTTCTAAATTTTTACGCCTCATTAAACTTAAAATGATGCTTAAAAACACTGCATGCCCTTCCAGAGGCCACGGATCAACCGCTACCCAAGCGGCCCAATAATTCCCGTCTAAAATATTTCTGCACGGGGCATATGCAGTTGCCCCCAAATAATCGCAGTTACCAGAACCCAGGCTTACAAAGGTTTCAGCCACCCTTCCAGGTCTAGATCTATAGTTATTGATTCTGCTGAACTGATACGCCATGGCAGTTCTAATTTGAGGTTCACGTTTACTCCTGGATACCTGATTACCACTGCCATGCTCATTTAGCGCCTTGACACGACTTATGACAGATTGACCAACATCAAGTAATTTCCTTGGCCATTTATCTCAGATTTGAAAGCGATCCTTCATGACAGACTACTATCGGCCAAGTGCAGACGTGGGCTGATCTCCTTACAGGGTTGCACGCTACTCGGCATGAGTAGCATTTTCGGTCAAAAGACGGTCCGCAGACTCAATTTACCCAGTTGTTCTCTTTCCTTAAAAAGAAGTACGACAGTGCCGGGATCAGCACCAACGCACCCACCATGTTCCAAATGAACATGAACGTCAGCAGGATGCCCATATCTGCCTGGAACTTGATCGGCGACCAGGCCCAAGTGATCACCCCGGCGGCCAGGGTGACGCCAACCAGCGCCACCACTTTACCGGTGAACGCCACGGCATTGCGGTAAGCCTCGGTCAGCGACAATCCGGCACGTTGTTGCGCCAGCTGTACGCTCAGCAGGTACAGCGCGTAATCCACGCCAATCCCGACACCCAATGCGATAACCGGCAGCGTGGCGACTTTCACCCCCATACCGAGCCAGACCATCAGCGCTTCGCAAAGAATCGACGTCAGCATCAACGGTACCACGGCCACCACCACGGCGCGCCAGCTGCGAAAGGTGATAAAGCACAACACGATCACCGCGCCGTAAACGTAGAGCAACATGGTCCGATTTGCATCCCGAACGACGATGTTGGTCGCCGCTTCAATCCCCGCGCTGCCAGCGGCCAGCATGAACTGACGCTCGCCATTGCTGTGTTCACGAGCAAAGGTTTCGGCCACCTGCACCACGCGGTCGAGGGTTTCGGCCTTGTGATCCGACAGGTAGGCCACGATCGGCATCATCGAGCAATCATTGTTGAACAAGTCCGGGCTGCTGACCGAGGCCTGCTGCGCACCATAATTCAACACGTTCTGGTTGCGCGCGGTGGTCAGCCACTTGGGGTTGCCCTCATAGGAACCGGCAGTGATCTGGCGAACGGCGTTGACCAGCGAGACGGTCGTTTGCACACCGGGCTGTTGCTGCAACAACCAGCCGAGACGATCGGCTTCCACCAGGGACTCGTATTTCAGGCAACCTTCGCTGGGCGTCTTGAGCATGATCGCGAACTGGTCGCTGGACAGCGAGTAGTTCGCGGTGATGTAGGCGTTGTCGCGGTTGTAGCGTGAGTCAGCCCGCAGCTCCGGGGCGCCGGGATCGAGGTCGCCGATCTTCAGATGATGGCTGACGAGCACCCCGCCGACGGCCAACAGGCACGCCGCGGTCACGGCCACGGTGGCCCAGCGACGCTCAGTAAATTTGTCGAGAAAACTCCAAAGCGCACCTATGCCCTTGCCGCGCAGTTCTTGGTTCTCTGCGCGCAGGCTGCGCTCGGCCGCTTTGCGACTT
This sequence comes from uncultured Pseudomonas sp., assembly GCA_964396695.1. Lineage (GTDB taxonomy): Bacteria > Pseudomonadota > Gammaproteobacteria > Pseudomonadales > Pseudomonadaceae > Aquipseudomonas. The sequence continues at coordinate 26,196 of CAYNGZ010000014.1, read as the reverse complement.
ACGCCCCAGTAAGACAGCAACACCGGCAACAACACCAGGTTGGTGAAGATCAACACGGCTACGCCGATGCTGGCGGTGATCGCCAGGTCCTGGATCACCGGAATGTCGATCAGCATCAACACCGCAAAACCCACGGCATCGGCCAGCAATGCCGTCAGACCTGCAAGAAACAGACGACGGAAGGTATAACGCGCCGCGACCAGTTGATGAGTGCCACGCCCGACATCCTGCATGATCCCGTTCATCTTCTGCGCACCGTGGGACACACCAATGGCGAACACCAGGAACGGCACCAGGATTGAGAACGGATCGAGGGCGAAACCAAACAGGGCAACCAGGCCCAGTTGCCAGACCAAGGCGATGAGCGAACAGAGGATCACCAGCGCGGTGCTGCGCACGCAGCGGGTGAAATAGAAAATGATGGCGGTGGCGATCAGCGCTGCGGCGCCGAAATACAGCATCACTTGCATCAAGCCGTCAATGAGGTCGCCGATCAGTTTGGCGAAGCCGATCACACGGATTTTGATCGGGCCTTTGCCCTCCTCACCCGCGACACGCACGTGACCTTCGAACTCGTACTTGTCCCGCAGCTTTTCTTCGAGGGTGTTGGAGAATTGGTGGTAATCAATCGCCTGGCCGGTGACCGGGTCTTTCTCCAGCAACGGCACGAAGATCATGCTCGACTTGAAGTTGTTGCCGATCAGGCTACCGACGATGCCCGAGCGGGCGATGTTCTGGCGCAACTGCTGCACGCTCTGCGCAGAACCGTCATAGGAATCCGGCATCACAGGCCCACCCTGAAAGCCCTCCTCGGTCACTTCGGTCCAGCGCACCGCCGGGGTCCACAGGGACTTCATCCATGCACGGTCGACGCCAGGCGTCACGAACAGTTCGTCGTTGATCGCCTTCAACGCATCCAGATAGTGCGGATCGAAGATGTCGCCGTTGCTGCTTTCAACCACCACCCGTACCGCATTACCCAGACCGCGCAAGGACTGACGGTTTTCCAGGTAGTTTTTAATGAATGGCTGACTCTGGGGGATCATCTTTTCGAAGCTGGCGTTGAGTGTCAGCCGCGTGCTTGCGAAGTAGCTCAGGGCAATCGTCGCCAGCAGGCAGGTCAACACCACCCATAACCGGTTGTTGAAAATCAGTCGTTCGAGGACATTCCCGGAACGGACATCGAAACCCTTGAGTTCGCGAATGACCGGCATTGTTTCGAGTTCGTAGTGACCCATCATGGTGTTCTCTTTGTAATGCCGGGCTTATTCGAGGGGTAATTGCCGCAGGCCACGGGTGCCTGCCAGTACCAGCGCGTCACCCGTGGTTACCTGGGCAGCAGCAACGGGAGCCAGCGGTGTGTTCGGCCGAAGTTGGAAACTCACGCCATCATCGGCGCTGACCAGCGTGTGACCGGCCTGACTGACCAGGACAATCCGGCCGTCGGCGGTGACAGTGCTGGCGGTGATGCTCAGGGGCAGGCCCAGGTCGACTTTGTTCCAGCTCAGCCCACCGTCGGTGCTGCGGTAGACATTGCCGCGCAGGCCAAACACCAGTGCGGCACCGGGTTTGCCAGTGATGCCGAAGAAGCTGCCGTTGTAAGGCGTCGGGGTCGCCTTGAAGCGGTCACTGGCACGATCGAGTTTCAGCACCAGGCCTTGCTCGCCAACGATGAACAAGTCGTTCCCCACCGGTCGTAGCGCATGGAGATTCAAGGCGCCGGGGTTATCGGTACGATCCAGCCATGGCGTCCAACTCTGACCGCCGTTGTCGGTGCGAAAAATCAGGTTGAACGCGCCCACGATGTAGCCGACCTGGGCGCTTTCGAACCAGACATCCAGGAAGGGTTTATCGGCACCCTCTTCCACCATCCGCCGGGCTTCGGCGACCCGTGCTTGTAGCGCGCTGTCGTCTGGCTGGCTATCGAGTCGATGCTGATAGAAATCCAGCATGATTGGCCCGACCTGGCGTCCATCCAGTTGGCGGCTCCAGCTCTGGCCCGCATCAAGGCTGTGCAGGACCACGCCATCGTGTCCAACGACCCAACCTTGCTGTGGGGTTGGAAAGTACGCGGCGACCAGATCGGAACTGACCGGCACTTGCGCCTGTTGCCAGTGTTGACCGGCGTCGTCGGAATACACAATGTGCCCACGCTGCCCCACGGCGACCAGTCGCTCGCCGGCTCGGGTCAGCCCGGTGAGTGTAGAGCGCGCAGCCAGGTCACTGGGCAGCGCCGGCGTGTCGAGCACATCGACAAACTCACCGGCGATCACCGGGCAGGTAAAGGGCACAGCCATGGCAGCCGCCAATGCGGCGTGAAGGAACCACCTGATCATTGTCATTATTGTTATCTCGGATGCACACCACGACCCTGTAGGAGTTGCCGAAGGCTGCGATCTTTCTGATGTTGTTTTTAAACAAGATCAGAAGATCGCAACCTCGTTTCACTCGACAGCGCCTACAGGGAGATCGCAGCGTTTAACGAATACCGGTCCCGGCCAGCGACTCGGAGGACCACTGGGCCTTGGACAGCGGCTCGATGTATTTCAAACCGCCGTAGGGGCCGTAGAAGCCGTTGACGTTGTAGGCACCGGAAGTCAGGTCATAGAGCATGTGGTTGATGGTGTCCGGGGCCTGCACGTCGTAGCTGTAGGTCAGGTGCGAGAAACCACCGCGGTAAAGCTGGCCGCGACCGTCATATTCGTCCGAAGCCAGAGCGATCCAGCTGTCCTCGTCGAGGTAAAAGGTGCGCTTGCTGTAGATGTGGCGCTTGCCCGGCTTGAGCGTCGCTTCCACCACCCAGACCCGGTGCAGTTCCCAGCGCAGCAGGTCGGGATTGACGTGATTGGCCTTCATCACGTCGGTCGCGTCCTTGTGATAGCTGAGCTTGTAGGTGTTGTACGGCACGTACAGTTCTTTCTTTCCTACCAGTTTGAAGTCGTAACGGTCCTTCGCACCGTTGAACAGGAAGGCGTCGTCATAGGTTGCCGCGCCGACTGTGCCGGGGTTCGGCGTGTCGTAGGCCAGATCCGGTGCCAGTTTCACCCGACGCTGCCCCGGCAGGTATTGCCAGGCGCGACGGGGTTGTTTGAGCGGGTTGACCGAATCCATCAGCAGCACGGCTTCGCCGGCGCGCCGGGCCGGGCCGGTGTACGTCAGCTTGATCTTGTAATACGGTTCTTCGGCCACCACAGGCCCTGCCGGACGCGTGGACGCATAGAGCGGGTATTCAATGTTGAACACGCCTGTGGAACTCAACGATGCAGTACCGGAAGCGTCAACGTTCCAGGAGTCGTACTTGTTGGTCATGGCCACGCCTTGATAGCGCAACAAGTGGTTCCACATCGCTTCGTTACCGTCCGCCGGAATCGGGAACGGCACGCCCGGCAACGCATTTTCCAGCCCCAGGCCCGCGTCGGTGGTGCGCGCGGTCACGGCATTTTTCGCGGTGTTGTCCAGCACCCATTGCGGCAGTGCGACGGTGCGATGGGTCGGGTACACGTCGAGACGATACGTCGGGTAGCGCGTCAGCAGGGCCTGGGAGGTCGCAGTGAGTTTGTCCTTCTGTTCGGCGAGGTTTTTCGCGGTGATCACCAGACGTGGTTTTTCAGCCTCGAACGGGTCCGGGCGAAACGAGTCGCCGGATTTGAATCCGGCCGGAATCGCGGTCAGGCCACCGGTGTACGCCGGAATGCTGCCATCGGCATTCGCGGCTTTTTCCGCGCCGACGGCGGTCAGGCTGGTGCCGAGTTTTGCCGCCTGGTCGGCGTTGACGGCCGCATGGGCGGAACTTGCAATGGTCAGCGCCAGGGCGCTAGCCACTATTGATTTGACGAAGTTCATGGGTGTCTCCTGTTAACACACAACTCTTGGCTCAGAGGGTGGTTTTGAATGTGAGGGCGACCATGCCGCGATCCTTGAGCTGCGCCGGGACACCGGCAAACGAAGTGGCCTGTCCGGGAACACAGTTGTATTGGCCGTTGGCGCCAGGAACGGCACCATCGCCATGGGCTGCTGCGTTGCCAGCAGAGCCGCACGTGTCGAAGTCGCCGAAGTTATCGACATACTTGAGATCGAAGCGGTATTGAGTGCGCACGTCCATGCCGACCCCCACCGAGTAGCTGCCGGAGCCTTTGTTGCCGCCCATTTGTACGGACGACTGACCGGCGAGACCGACGTTGTAGCTGATCGGCAGATACATATCGATGCCGGGGAATACCTGGTACCAGGTGGGCGTGAAATTCATGCCCATGATGTAGTTGTCTTTAGTGACCTTATCGACGCCCTTGTACCAGTCTTCACCCTTGAACAACTGCTCGTTCTCGGTCACGTCCAGCCAGCGGCTGTAAGCCACTTCCACCAGCAGCAGCGCGGTATCCCAGACAGGTGAGGGACCGAAGGTGGTCAAGCCATTGAGCACTGCGTGTACGGTGTTGCCGCGAGCCACGCCGTTTTCGCCGTTGAAGCGGCTGATAACACCCGGCTGCCCCGCCGCTGCCGGCGAAGGGTTGACGGTAGCCGGCACACTCGACAGTGGCATGTTGTGGCGATAGTTCAGGTCCAGCCCGAAGCTGACCCCAGCAATGTTTTTTGCCAGGCTGATGCCGTAGATATCGATGTCATCCACGTAAAACTGGTTATAGCTGCCAACGTTCCCCGAGATCAGTTGCGGGGCACCGATCGCCGTCGGTTGCAGGGCAATGTTGGGCAAAATGTCCGAGGTTTTGCGGTAGTAGAAACCCAACGTGCCGTCCAGCCATTCCGGGCTCCACTTGGCCATCAGGCCGAAGTCACCGCTCTGGTCAGGCGTATGCGTATGGCCGTTGTGAAGTCGCAGGAACTGATTGGCGCCCAACGGACCGGGCGTACCGAAAAGAGGATTCTGTGCGGCAATCAGTGAGAGGTTGCGGCCACCGTTCTGAATGCCATCGTTAAACCCCAGGTAGGTGCCGGATTCGGGAATGCGCGATGCATCCCAACCGAAAAAGTACTGCGCGGCCAAGGTCAACTCAGGGTTGACCGTGAGGCTGGCGGACAACTGTTTACGTGGAATGAACAGCTCTTTGGATTCCGTGCCCGGTACCGTCAGCGCTTTGGTCAGGTCCAGGCCGGCCTGGCCATAACTGTTGCCATGCACGAACGCCAGAACGCTTTCGCCCCAGTACACGTTATGCTTGCCCAACTTACCGCTGAGTATCGACTCGTCGCCAACTTCCGTGCTAGCGAACACAAAGGCGTCGAGGATCTCCGAGGACGGCCCGTTGTAGTAGCGGTCCACGTAACCACTTTGGTGGCTCGAGTCCGGCTTGCCTTCATTGACCTGATTGGTCGACGGGTTGAAGCTGCCAGTGTTGTCATAAGCATGGTCGTACCAGCTGTTGGTGCTGACGCGAAAACCCATTTGTTTTTTGTATTCCACGTCCAGTTCCGACAACACGTCAAGGCGTTCGGAGACAGGGCTGCCCGACGAAAAATTACGATTGCCGTCGTTGCTGTTCCAGGTGTTGGCCAGCTTGCTGTTCGGGGATTCGACCCGTTGGGCGTAGTTCAACTTCAAGGTGTTGTCGAAACGTACCGACAAGTCCTCGTTGCCCGTATCGAACTCGAAAGCCTGCACGGGCCCCATGCCCAGTCCGGCAAGAACCGCTGATGCCAGCAGCCCGCGCCGCAGATTTGGATGGCAGATCTTATTGTTATTATTCATCTAGCGTGCTCACCTTCTCTGTGGATTCACGAAAAGTCATTCATGAAAATACCGGCTCTGCGATGCGCTCTGCTCCTATAGAGCGCGAACCAAATCGGTCGAGACTGTTGTATCGCGAGCCGTGAATGGGTGCCGGTCAATTGGGCCAAATCACTGGTCAACGCAACGTGGGCACGATGAAATGTCAACAGCGCGCTCAGAGCTGGGCAGGCACCTGGAAGTTTCCGGACAATGTGTAGCCGCCTCACGCGCTGGCAGCGCCTGAGGTTAATCGGACAACAGATGAAAGGAAGGCAATGGAGGTGGCACCGCGAGTGAGGTTGCCGGTGTCGCCGAGGCCGCGATCCGGCTTTGGATGAGCAAGACCAGAAGATCGTCCGAGGGCTCAGGCCGCGTCGGACGCGCCTCTGATCTTCAGCCCTGCTGCCGATAATCCGTCGGCGAAAAACCAGTCCAGCGCTTGAAGGCGCGAGTGAAGTTGCTGGTGTCACTAAATCCCAACATGAAAGTGATCTCTGTCACCGGCCGCGACGCCTGGCTGAGGTAGCTGCAGGCCAGCTCCTTGCGAGTGTCATCGAGTAACTGCTGGAAATTCGTGCCACGCTGGGACAGTTTCAGTTGCAGCTTGGTCGGGCTCATGCACAAGGCGCTGGCAACCTTGTCCCGAGTGCAGTCGCCATTGGGCAGGAATTCGATGATTTTCTGAGTGACGCCGGTGATCACATTGTTCTTGTCCAAACGTGCAAGGTATCCAATCACGATGTTGTCATTGACCTGAGCCAACTCCGGGCAGGAGCCCGTGAGCACCTGCTGCATGTCTGCCCTATTGAACACCAGGAGCGTGGAGGCCTGGTCGAATATCACCGGTGCACGGAACAACTCCTCATAGGGCTGCGCCCCTTCATGCGGCATCGTGCGGCGCATTTCCACGCGCACAGGGCTGAACTCCTGCCTGTAAAGCAGGCGCATCAAGAGGATCAAAAAAGCGCAAAACGCATCTTCAGTCTCACTGCAGAGTTCGACCAAATGGTTAAAGCGAATCAGAACATGCCGGTCAGTCTGCTCGATACTGGCCGTGGCGACTTGGGATACCAGCCGAAAATAGCGCTCAAGGCGTCGAGCGAAATCCAACAGGCTGCTGCTGGCCGCCAGGGAATAGCCCAAGGCATGCAGGTGTGTCAGGTGAATATATTTGGAAACAGTCAGGCCGAAATACGGGTTGTTGGTGACCTCCACACAGGCCCGGTACAGACGCGTCGTGGCAGCCGCTGACAGGCGGACCATCGGGTCGGTCGATAGACTCTCCGAAATGCCGGTGGCGATAAAAATCCGTTTGCTGTCCACCCCACTGGCTTCCAGCGCACGGGCAATGGCCACGGTGTAACTGCCGATGGTGGTGGGTTGGAGTCCGTCGTCCTGCAACGGTATTTCAGTGCCGGGCGTATCCACTTTCGAACCTGACATGAGCCTGCCTGTAAGAGATGCGTGATCCGATACTCGCTCCCGACCGTCTATCGGTCAATCACCCGTTCTGGACTTGTACGTGATGTTCCGACGCTTGGCGCAATAGTCACCTTTCCCGCGGACCGTTGAATTCATTCTATTGACCGGTGACGCTCGGGCGTTCTGCTCACAATGCGTTCAAGTTGTGCATCGAACAAAGAGAAGAACGCATGAACGAGATCACGCAATTCGATTACATCATTGTAGGTGCGGGCGCTGCCGGTTGTGTCGTTGCCAGTCGGTTGTCGGAAGACCCGACGATTACGGTGTGCCTGCTGGAAGCCGGCGGCCCGGATACTAATCCGTTGGTGCACATGCCGGCCGGCGTCGCCGTCATGATCCCGACCCCGATCAACAACTGGCAGTATCAGACTGTGCCACAGAAAGGCTTGAACGGCCGGGTCTGTTATCAGCCTCGTGGCAAGACATTGGGCGGCAGCTCTTCAATCAATGCCATGGCCTATCACCGTGGCCATCCCGAAGATTTCGACCGCTGGGCGGCGCTGGGCAATCCGGGCTGGAGTTATCAAGAGGTGCTGCCCTTCTTCAAGCGCGCCGAACACAACGAACATTTCAAAGACTCGCTGCACGGTCAAAACGGTCCGCTGAATGTGCGCTTTCATTCGTCGCCCAATCCGTTTGCCGAGACCTTCATCGAGGCCGGCGTTCAGGCAGGCTATCCGGCCTGCCCTGATCAGAATGGTGCGAACATGGAGGGTTTCGGGCGCGTACAGGTGATGCAAAAAGACGGGCAGCGTTGCAGCGCGGCCAAGGCCTACCTGACGCCCAATCGCCATCGTCGCAACCTGCACATCGAAACCCACGCCCACGCCACCCGAATCCTCTTCGACGGCAAACGTGCTGTGGGCATCGAGTTCATGCAGAACGGTGTCAAGCGCACCCTGCACGTGCGGCATGAGCTGATCCTGAGTTCCGGCGCCTTCAACTCTCCGCAGTTACTGATGCTGTCCGGTGTAGGCCCGAAGGAGGCGTTTCTGAAGTTCGACATTCCAGTCGTTCACGAGCTACCGGGCGTGGGCCAGAACCTGGTCGACCACATCGATTACGTGCACGCCTTCCGCGTCAAGTCCCGTGATTTGTTCGGCCTGTCATTGGCAGGCACCTGGGACATTATCAAGGCCATGTTCCGCTACTGGCGGCGCCGCAGCGGCCCACTCACCACCAACTTCGCCGAAGCCTGCGCCTTCGTCAAAACCTCCCGAGAGCTGCGTCAGGCCGACATTGAACTGGCCTTGGTCATTGCCATGTTCGCGGACCATGGCCGCACGCTGTATCGCGGACACGGCCTGAGCGTGCACGCCTGCCTGTTACACCCCAAAAGCATCGGGCAACTCACCCTTGCCAGTGCCGACCCGATGGTGCCACCGCTGATAGACCCGGCCTTCCTGACCCACAGCGATGACATCAAAACGCTGATCGAAGGCTATCGGATCATCCAGAACGTCGTGTCGACCCCAGCCTTCAAGGCATTGGCACCGCGTAGCGTGATAGAGACGCCGATGAACACCGACGCCGAGATCGAACAGGTCCTGCGCGACCGCTCCGACACCCTTTACCACCCGGTCGGCACCTGCAAGATGGGTGTCGATGCCATGGCCGTGGTCGATCCAAGACTAAAGGTTCACGGCATGCAGGGGTTGCGTGTGGTCGATGCGTCGATCATGCCGACTATCATTGGCTGCAGCACCACCGCAGCAACGGTGATGATCGGCGAACAAGCGGCCGAATTCATCCGTCAGGACCGCGCGACCAGCTCCGCTCTCTCATCGAAGGATGATCATGAACCCAGTACGCGCCATCACCCAGCCTAAACTGCTGACGGTTGCGGCGGTTATCGAACTGTCCACCGGGGCGGCACTGTTGGTCACTCCGGGGCTGGTCAGCCGTGTGCTGCTGGCAATCGCCGATACCGAGGCGACCAACCTGATTGCACGGTGCTATGGCCGAACGTGGCGTGTACTCGCGCAAGGATGATGTCCTGCAAGCCGCACCGGCACCACGCTTCTCAGCGACGCCATCTGAGGTTGGCAAGGTACCGGCGCGAGGGGAACACAGCGCAGGCATTCTGCGTAAAGCAGGCTTCAGTGAAGAGCAAATCCGCCGCTTGGTCTGAGTGCCGCCGGGTTGCGAAGTGACCCCAATGAAGGGGAACTGCTACGCAGCCCGGCGCCAGCAAGGTCCTCGCCACAGGTTGCCTGCTCGTCACGCGCGCGCTTCAGTTTTTCAGTAACACCGCCACGGGGCTGTCCTCGCGCAACGCGTGACAGCTATTTAACAACTTGCCTGTGGCATTGCGGTACACCTCGGCATCTGCTGCGGTGCGCGGCGCAACCATCGATCGCGCCATGGGGATAGTCTGAAACGCCGTGGTCGCGATCGGCAGCAGCAACTCGGTCAAATGCACGCAGCCGCCAATGCCAGCGAATAGCTCTTTGATTCGCCGCGAAAAGCCCGGCCCGATCCGCTCGCCGAGCAATTTTTGATAGGCGGCAAGCGCACCGCGACATTCGCTGGTCGGGACGTCGGGCATGGTCATCCGCACCTCATGCACAACAAATTCATCGTCCAGCGTCAGTCTGATCAGCATGCCGTGATAGATCTGCCCCGCCCCCACCGTTCGACCTTCGGCGAGCGTGACCGAGTGAGTCTTGCTGTCGCTCAACCGCCCTTCGATATCCCACAGCCCGTCCGCGCGCAAAAAGCCCTCGCACTCGACCTTGCGCCGATGGATCAATCGGCGGCCCCACTCATCAACGTAGTCGCTCATCATTCAGCTCTTTTCTTGCGCCGCTGACGCCAGACCAGCAGGCCCGCCAGCACCACGATGTTTGGAGGTTTGGCGGCTGCGAAACATTGGGTGCCGAGCACCCGACAACACATTGCCAAGACAAACGGTTTTAACGGGATCATTCACGGACTCCTGGTTACAGGGGTGAGTATTAAAAGATCGCAGCCTGCGACTATTTGATGTGGGCCGATCAAGGCTTCAACAAGGCACCCATCACCCGTCGAAACAGCTGGCCGTAGGGCGGCCGCAGCAACCCCATCACGTCCCATCGCGGCGGTGTAAATACCGATCGCTCCAGGCTGAATGCCCTGAATCCATAGCCGCCACGGTAACGACCAAATCCGGAGTGACCGCAGCCACCAAACGGCAAATCGGTCTGGAACAGGTGCTGCATGACTTCATTGATACAGGCTCCACCCGAATGCGTGCGTTCCAGTACGCGCCTGGCTTCTGCGCGGTCATCGCCAAAGTAATACAGCGCCAGCGGCCGTGGATGCGCATTGATGTAGTCAAGCACCTCGCTGATATGGCGGTAGCCACGAATCGGCAGCAACGGTCCGAACACTTCCTCTTGCATTGCCAGTGTCGTGTCCGGTGGATCAACCAGCAGGGTCGGCGCGATTTTGCGTGAAGCACTCAAGTCTTCGTTGCCCGGGTTGACTTCAATCACCCGAACGCCCTGCTCTCGAGCATCCTGCAGAACAGTTTTCATCCGTTGGTATTGCCCCGGTGTAGCCATCGCCGTGTAGTCCGGGTTGTTCAGCAACGACGGGAACATCCGCCGCAGTTCTACCTGCATGCAGCTCAACAGGCGCTCGCGGTCATTCTCATGCACAAACACGTAGTCCGGGGCGATACAGGCCTGCCCGGCGCTGACGCCCTTCCCCCCCCAAATGCGCCGGGCGGCGTTTTTAAGGTCCGCACCATGGCCAATGATGGTGGGGGATTTGCCACCCAACTCGAGGGTCAGCGGGGTCAGGTTGTCTGCTGCTGCCCGCATCACCAGGCGCCCGACCCGCGGACTACCGGTAAACACCAGATGATCCAGCGGCATGGCAGAAAACGCCGCCCCCAATTCGGCACCACCGATAAACCCCGCCACCTCGCTGTCATCGAACTGTTCACCCAGCAACTTGATCAGCAAACCGGCCGTGGCCGGTGACTGGTCGGAAAACAGAATAATCGCGCGGTTACCCGCCGCGAGCGCCTCGGCCAGCGGGCCCAGTGCGATGGCGATCGGGAAATTCCACGACGAAATGATGCCGATCGTCCCCAGCGGCTGATAGTGAATGGCCGCCCTGGCGCCCAGCCAGCCGCTGCCCAGTTCAGCCTTGCGCCGCTGCGGGCGCATCCATCGATGAACATGGTCACGGGCGTACTTGAGGCCCCGAATCGGCAACAACACATCGACCATCAGCGACTGGTCATGACTGCGCCAGCTAAAGTCGCTGGCCAGCGCTTCACATAGCGCCCGCTGGTTGTCCACCAACAGCTGGATGACGCGGCTGATGCGCTCAATGCGCAACGCGGCGGGTGGCGGCCCGTCGGACAACGAAGCGGCCTGTTGCCGGGCGAGCACAGCGGCCACCTGAGCGATTGCCGGGCCAGCAGCATTGACCTCACATCCAGGGTTCAATTCGTGCAGCGTCGAGTGCATGAGCAGGGTCCTATTGTGCAGGCGGGTTTGGCCCGGCCAGTTCAAAGTCCGGGGAGAACTTGTCCAGCGCCCCCAGCACGGCATAGACCGCCAGTTTGCTGCCATCGATCTTCAGTTCACCCTTGATCAAGGCTTCAAGCGGCGACAGTTTCTCGGCAAGAATGGCATTGAGCGTTTCGCGGGTCAGAGTCAGCGTGGCATCGGCTTTGTCGGCGTTGTAATCCGCGACATAGGTCAACGCCGAGTTCTCAAGATTGAGCATGTAACGCGTGCCCTTGGGGCCGACATCTGTGAAGTTCCAATTAAGGACAATGCGTTTGCCCTCGACTTCCGATGCCTTGAGGCGAACACCCAGGTAATCGAAAATATTGTCGATGGTCAGCGCCTTAAGCATGTCGGGACTGGCAGTGCGTATGGGCGAGGCGAGTTTTTTGCCACCGCTACGATGCTCCATCGCAGCGGCCAGGTAACTGTTACGTTCAACTGCAGATTCAGCTTGGTAACCCAACTGTTCCAGGGCATCGGCAGCCAACGCCCTGGCCTCGGTATTGTTCGGTTCGGCGTAAATCAAATGGCTTATTGCTTGCGCCACCCAACGATACTGCCCTTTGTCAAAGTCACTGTGGGCACGAGTCAGCAACGCTGCGGCACCACCTCCATATTCGACAAATTTTTTGCCGTAATCAGCGTCGGACAACGCATCCAGATTGGCCGGATTGGCGTCATACCAACCCATGTATTGCTGATACACCGCTTTGGAATTGCGCTGAACCGAGCCGTAAAAACCATGGGTAAACGTTTCGCTCGCCAGGCTCGCCGGCACGTGGCTACGCATGTACTCGGCGATCTCTACCGGCTTGTATCCCTTATTGATCAGCCGCAGTGACTGGTCGTGCAGCCATTTGTACATGTCCCGTTGCTTGGACAAATAATTGACCACGCGCTCATGACCAAACACCGGCCAGCCATGTTGTCCAACCAGAATGTCGGTGCCAGGCGCGAACTGATGCAACGCTTCGTTGAGGTACTTCGACCACGCCAGGCCATCACGGATGGTCGCCCCGCGCAACGTCAGCAGTTGATGTTGCGTCGGCACTGCCAGCTCACCGGTATTGAGCACCTTGAACTGCGGGAAATAGTGAATGAACTCGGCTGGAGCCTCTGTACCGGGGGCAAGCATATTGACGATCTCAACGCCGTCGATGGTCAGCGTTTGTATCGGCTGACTAAGCTCGATGGTCGGCGGGATCAATGTGATGGTGCCGTTGGTCAAGGCCTTGGCACCACCAAGGTCGATCTGGCCCTGGGCACTGCGGGGCAACGTTGTACCGAACTGATATTCAGCCCTGCGGCTCATGGCATTGCCTGCCATCACGTTTTCGGCGACGGCCGTCTGCATGAACCCCTGTGGCGCGATGATCTGTACCTTGCCGGACTTCACATCCTCTTCGTCAACGATGCCGCGAATACCGGCGAAATGATCGATGTGGCTGTGGTTGTAGAACACTGCTACCACCGGTCTTCTCGGTCGGTGCTGGTAATACAATTCAAGGGATGCGCGAGCAACCTCGGTTGCCAGGTTGCAGTCAATGATGATCAGGCCCGTCTTGCCTTCGATGATGGTCATGTTGGCCAGGTCAAGACCGCGTACCTGATAAAAACCGTCGGTGACCTTGTACAACCCGTTGGACATGTTTTTACGAGCCTGCTGCCACAAGCTGGGGTTGACCGTGGCCGGTGCATCAGCGCTGTCGAGAAATTCGTAGCCTTTGAGGCTGTACACCACATGACCATCGGCAGCGGTGGTTTCGGCGTCGGGAATACTGGCGATAAAACCGCGCTGGATGTCCTCCTCCACCGCCGGGTCCACCGCCGGCATGCTGTGCGCCGTGGCCGCATTCACGGCAATGGTTGCTGCCGTAGCGGCTTTCTGGCCGCTCTGTCCGACGCTGTTTTGAATGGACTGCAAATGGGCGCCGACCTGACCCCGTGACCAGAGCAGCGCCCCGGCCATACAGGCGGCCAACACTGACACCGTCAGTACCAGGCGGTTTTTTTTCATCGTACGGTCTCTCTCTATTGTTTTTTTCATCGCACGGTCTCTCTATTGCTGTTTGAACACCGTGTCGATGGTGCAGGCAAGTACGCCTGACTTGCCGGTCTTCTCAGTCAATTCATTTGTCTTCACAGACCGGGCAAGCCCGCTCTCGCAGGGCTCCCGGCGTCTCTGGCATCGGCGATGCACTCTCCTGCGGACAACCGCTTTCGTTGCAATGACCTGCGCAGCACCGGATGGCATCCCACTATCAGCCCCATCAACGACGCCAACAGCGCTTTAACAACAAGGGGAGCTGTCATGAGTGAAGATATCTTGCTGTATGAAATCGTCGGCCCGGTGGCGCGCCTGACGCTCAATCGGCCACGGGCCATGAACGCGCTGAACCTGGCGACACTCGCCGAGCTTGAACGCTGCCTCAACGATATCGCGCTCAATGAAGAGCTGCGGGCGGTGATCCTCACCGGCAGCGGTCCGGCCTTCTGCGCCGGGGCCGATCTGAAAGAAGTCCTGGCCGGTAGCAGACTGCCTGCCGGCGAAGCCGACTTCCTCGACCGAGCCAATCAAGTGTTCGGCCAGTTGCGCAGTTTCCCGAAACCGGTGATTGCCGCCCTTAACGGCGTGACCATGGCCGGCGGCCTCGAACTGGCGATGTGCGCCGACATTGTGGTCGCCGCGCAAACCGCCACCCTAGCCGACGCCCACGCCAACTTCGGGGTCTATCCGGGCGCCGGTGGTGCAGCCGTGCTGCCGCGACTGATCCCGTTGAACATCGCCATGTACTTGCTGCTGACCGGAAAGTCCTTGTCCGCCATGGAAATGAAAGGCTACGGCCTGGTGTGTGAAGTCCACGCCGACGACGAGCTCGCCGACGCCGCCCTGGCGCTGGCCACGCAGATTGCGAAAAAGAGCCCGATTGCCCTGCGCCGCATGAAAGAAGTGGCACGCACCACCTCTGACAAGTCCCGCGACGACGCCTTGCAGCATGAGCAAGTGATGCTGCGTCAGCACCTTCGCACCGCCGACTTCCAGGAAGGCCTGCAAGCCTTCGGCGAAAAACGCACACCGAACTTCAAGGGCCGCTAGGCCGCCACGTCCCCGAACAGACAGGAACAGATGATGAACGATATCTACGTAGTGGGCGTTGGCATGACGCCGTTTGGCCGGTTGCTCGACCGCAGCGTCTACGACATGGTCGACGAAGCCGTCGGCCTGGCATTGAAAGATGCCGGCGCCACCACCACTGACGTCGGTTCGGTGTACTACAGCACCATGACCAGCGGCCTGTTACAGGGCCAGACCGCGATTCCCGGCCCGATTGCGATGCGTCGCATCGGCATCGAAGGCGTGCCGGTGTTCTCGGTCGAGAACGCCTGCGCCTCCGGCTCTTCGGCATTCAATCTCGCCACGCTGGCCCTCCGCGCCGGCCAGTGCGACATCGCCCTCGCTGTCGGTGCGGAAAAAATGAACGTACCGGACAAGGCCAGGATGTTTGCCGTGTTCGATGGCGGCTGGGATGTGTCCACCGTCGAGCAGAACAAACACACCCTGCTGGCCATGGGCGAAGGCATCGTGCCGCCGCCCGGCACGGTTTCCGAACGCCCATACAGCGTGTTCATGGACGTGTATGCCGCGATTTGCCGCAACCACATGCTGCGATACGGCACCACTCAACGACAGATCGCCGCCGTCGCGGCGAAGAACCACCAGCATTCGGTGCACAACCCGCTCTCGCAATTCCAGCAGCCGTTCAGCATCGACGAGGTACTGGCCTCGCCGCCGATCTGCTACCCGCTGACCACCCTGATGTGCTCGCCGATCAGTGACGGCGCCGCCGCGGTGCTGCTGTGCAACGCCGATGGCCTCAAGCGCTTGAAAAGCGCTGGCGACCGTGCCGTTCGCGTACTGGCCAGCGTGGTGCAAACCAGCAGCAACCGCGGCCTTGATGAACCGGAAAAAATCGTCGCGCACCTTGCCGCGAAAAAAGCCTACGCCCAGGCCGGTATCACCCCCTCCGACATCGACGTCGCGGAAGTCCATGACGCGTCAGCCATCGGCGAAATCCTCAATGCCGAGTCGCTGATGCTGGTGCCTTTCGGCGAAGGCGGCCCGGCCGCCGAGCGCGGTGATTTCACCGTTGGTGGTCGCATGCCGATCAACCCGTCCGGCGGCCTCGAATCCAAGGGCCACCCGATTGGCGCCACCGGTCTGGGGCAGATCCACGAATTGGTCACGCAGTTGCGTGGCGAAGCCGGCAAACGCCAGGTCGAGGGTGCGCGCATGGCCATTCAGGAAAACGGCGGCGGACTGTTCGGCATCGAAGAAGCCGTAGTCGCCGTCAACATTCTCGCTAACAGGAATATTTAAGGAACCCTCCATGGGACACGTCATGCGCACCCCGGAACAACTCGAAGCTGTCGAGAGTTTCCGTCGCTTCCTGGCCGACAAAATCGACCCGGTGTTCAATAAGGAATACCGCGACAAATTCATACCCAAAGAAAAAATGGCCGAGATGATGCGCCAGCTCTCCGAGTTCGGCATGGTCAGCGGTGCCGTCAGCGAAGCCAATGGCGGTTTGGGTCTGGACTGGCCAACCATGACCATGCTGTTCGAAGAGGTCGCCGCCTGTTCGGTTGACCTGGGGACGCCGGTGGTCATTAACTCGTTCGGCGCGCAGATGCTGGAAAAACTCGCCCCGGACCATTTGCGCGAACGTTACCTGCCGGGCCTGATCAGCGGCGATGCGTTCGTCAGCGTCGGCATCTCGGAACCGGACGTCGGCTCCAACGTACTGGAAATCAAGACCCGCGCCCGCCGCGACGGTGACGACTTCATCATCACCGGTGAGAAGACCTGGATCAGCAATGGCGCCTACTCCGACTTCCTGATCTGCACCTGCCGCACCGGCGATGACCCGCGCAAGGGCTTGACGCATTTTTTGCTCGATCGCAAGGAACACCCGTACGAAGTACAAAACATCCACAAGATGGCCTGGAACAGCCAGTCTACCGCGCAGATTTTCCTCAACGACGTACGCGTGCCGGCTAGCAACATCATCGGCAACGAAGGCGAAGCGCTGAAAAATACCCTGTCGTTCTTCGAGCGTTCGCGGGTGTTCGTCGCCGCGCAAGGCCTGGGCATCGGCCGCCGCGCCCTGGAAGAAGCCGTGCGCTACGCCAAGGAGCGCAAGCAGCACGGCAAGCTGATCGCCGGCCACCAGTTGATCTCCGCGATGCTGGCCGAGATGGCTACGAATGTGGATGCCGCGCGCCTGCTGACCTATCGCGCCGCCGAGATGATCGGGGCCGGTATCCCGGCAGAAATGGAAGCGGCCATGGCCAAGTACTTCGCCTGCGAAGCGGCGGTGACCATCGCCCGTCAAGCCGTGCAGATCCATGGCGGCGCCGGTGTCACCACCGACTTCCTGGTCGAGAAACTCGCCCGTGAAGCCATCATCGTGCCGATCCCGGAAGGCACCTCGCAGATCCAGCAATTGATCATTGGCCGCGCCCTGACCGGGGTCAATGCGTTCTGATCAGCGATCAGTTCCCCCTAACAATAACAACCTGGCCCATGTGGGCCGGACAGCGAACAGGACACTAACATGCGTATTCAAGACAAAGTCATCGTAATCACCGGCGGCGCGTCGGGCCTGGGCCTGGCAACGGCACATTTCATGGCCGACGAAAAAGCCGCCCGCGTGGCAATTTTCGACCTGAACGCCGAAGCCGGTGAAAAAGCCGTGGCCGAGATTGGCGCTGATCGGGCGATGTTCGTCCAGACCGACGTCGGCGACGAGACCTCGGTACAGAACGCGGTCGACGCCGTGATCGCTAAATTTGGTGCAATTCACGTCTGCATCAACGGCGCCGCTGTGCCAAACGGCTTCAAAGTGCTGGGCAAGGAAGGCAAGGCTGCACCGCTGTCGAAATTCGCCCTGGCCACTGCGATCAACCTCAACGGCGTGTTCAACGTCATGTCCAAGTGCGCCGAACACATGGCCAACAACGAGGCCGAAGCCGGCGAAGAGCGTGGCGTAGTGATTAACGTCTCGTCTGGTGCAGCCTACGAAGGTCAGGTCGGTCAGTGTGCCTATGCCGCGACCAAGGCTGGTGTGATCGGCATGAACATGCCGGCCGCCCGAGAACTGGGCGCCATCGGTGTGCGGGTCAATGCCATTGCCCCCGGCTTGTTCATGACCACCATGGTCGCCGGCCTCGATGAGAAAGTCCTCAACTCGCTGAAAGAACAAATGGAGGCGCCCAAGCGCCTCGGTGACATGCGCGAGTTCGCCCATTGCTGCGCTTTTTTGATCGAAAACGCTTACGTCAACGGCGAGACCATTCGTCTCGACGCCGCGTCGCGCATGCGTGCTCGCTAAACGTGTTGATTTCTTGAGTCAGTCATACAGGGCCCACACACCATGCAAATGAATTTCAGCCGGATCATGCGCCTGCTCGCGTTGCGTTATCGCGACCAGGAGGCCATCGTCAATGTCGAGCGCAACCGGCGCTATACGTACGAGCAATACCACCTGCTGACCAACCGCATCGCCGATGTTCTGCGCAGCATGTTGCAAGTCCGGGCGGGCGAGCGCTTCATGCTGATCCTGGAAAACGACAACCTTAGCCTGATGATGTTTCCCAGCACCTTCAAGCAGGAAGGCACGGTGGTCATGACCAATCTGCGCGACCCGGTGGAAGAGCATGCGCGGCAGATCGACCTGGTCGAGCCGCGGGTGGTGTTTATCGAAACCCGCCTGCTGGATACGTACTACGGCATGCTGCGCAGCCGCGGTTGCGAAGTCGTCGTGATGGACCCGCCCACTGCCGAACAAGCCGCCCTCCCCGGCGTGCACAGCTTCTGGTCGTTGGTGGAGGGAGCGTCCGATCTCGACAACGATGTGAGCCTCGACACCGATCAACACGTCTGTATGTTACGTTTTACCGGTGGCACCACGGGCAAGGGCAAATGCGCAATGTATTCCATCGACAACTGGATGGCATGCCGTGACGCGGCGTTCATAAACACCGATCTGGGGCTGTCGTCCAGCACTCGACTGCTGCATGTCTCGCCGTTGTCCCATGGCACCGCCATGCTGTTCTTCCCGACAGTCTATGGCGGCGGCACCAACCTGACCATGAACCAGCTGGACATGGACGCCTGGCGCCAGCAAGTCGAACAGGAGCGCGTCACCCACTCGTTCCTGGTACCGACCGTTCTATATCGCTTGTTGGAAATGCAGCGCGCAACGCCGAAGGATTTCTCGTCGCTGACCACACTGCTCTACGGCGCCGCACCGATGAGCCCGGACAAACTGAGTGAGCTGGTGGATTGCTTCGGGCAGATCTTTGTCCAGGGCTACGCGGCGACCGAAGCAGCCATGATGATCTCGGCGCTGGATAAAGCTGCCCACCAGCCCGGCGATGCCGTCGCGCAGCGACGCCTGTCGTCGGCCGGACGCCCGACGCCCGGTGTCGAAGTGTTTATCACCGACGAGGATGGCCGACCGCTGCCGATGGGTGAGACCGGCGAGATCCGGATTCGCTGCAAAGCCATTATCAAGGGCTATTACAACAACCCGGATGCGACAGAGGCAGAGTTCGACGACGGCGTGTGGAAGTCCGGCGATTTGGGTTACATCGACAACGACGGCTTCCTGTACATCGTCGACCGCCTCAAGGACATGATCATCAGCGGTGGTTTCAATGTCTATGCGGTGGAAGTCGAAGCCGCCCTGGCAGCGCATCCGGCAGTGCTGATGGCGGCGGTGGTCGGGATCCCGCACGCTGAATGGGGCGAAGCCGTGCATGCCGAAGTGATCCTGCGTCGGGGTGAAACAGTCACTGCCGAGCACTTGATTGCGCAGACAAAAACGCGGCTGGGTGGCTACAAGGCGCCGAAAACTCTGGTATTCGTCGATGAACTTCCAGTTTCGGTGGTCGGTAAGGTTCTACGTCGGCAAGTGCGGGAAAAGTACTGGAAGGGGGCATTGCGCAACATCAGCTAAATACTCAGTCAGCGCCTGCTCCAGGTACCGTTTACTCTGGGCAGGCGCTGCTGAAATCGGTGCTCAACTACGGCGCTATTGCTCAGCGACGACGGGCGTCGAGGCTGAAGCGACCGGCGCCGAACGCGACGATCCGCAACAAGCCACCCGCCATGGCGATGTTCTCGAAGAAGTGGAGCTGGCCGATCTGGGCGCTAAACACATGTTGCTGCGTGAAGGCATTGGCTGGGGGAACATACCGATCACCATGGTCCAGGAAGATTTGGAGAGTGGCCGACTCGTCCGCCTGAAAATGCCGGAATACAAAAGCGGGATTTATACCTTCGACGCTATTTATCGCACGGATCTGCCGCCAGGCCCCGCCGCACGGTGGTTGATCGATCGGTTCATTCAACAAAGCGGAGGGTGATCGGTCTTTTGATGACCGCCCGTAACCCTGGACGGACGGCAGCTCATGCTTCGCTATGCTTAAAAACACACCGCTGGAGCGGTTGAATGCGGGCTTCGCGGCATGAGCGCCAGGAGCAAAGGCAGGGAGACAAGGCAGCCATTTGAAAAGAGAATCGAATGATGAAAATGCTACTGATGGTCGAGTGCCCGAATGAACCTTTCAACACGCTGGTCAGAGCCGGGAAGATAGGCGAAATCATCGAGCGTATCCTGGAAAGCATCAAACCGGAGGCTGCCTACTTTACGGAGCAGGATGGAATGCGCGGCGGGATCTTTCTGATCGATGTGCAAGACTCATCTGAAATCCCGGGTTTTGCAGAACCTTTCTTTCTCAACTTCCAGGCCACCTGCAAATTCCGTCTTGTCATGAGTCCGCAGGACCTGCAAAGAGCAGGTTTAGAGGCACTCGGAAAAACATGGGGGTGAGGAGCGATCGAATCACTGCGGATCCGACGGGCAATAGCGGTTGCCGATAGCTATGATGGGAGACCATGACAGCCTCTTTCCAGATTCGACAACCCTGCCCGCCCGGTGCCTGTGACTGCGGGCGTGAACAGCTGCAGGATAGACCTGACGCTGATTTGCGCATCCTGTACCTGACCCGCCAGGAGGAAAAGCGCCTGCTCGACCGACTGGAGAATCTTCAGAGCCTGACCGACCTCGAGCATATGCAGCGTCGGATGTACGAGCAGTTGGGCATACGTCTGCACATCGCCCCAAGCGTGCACGAAGTACGAAGCATGCGCGGCATCGGCATTCACCTTCTGGATCAACCCGGACTGTGTCGCAAAACCCGTCAATCGATCCCGGCGGCGATTCGGCGCAGTCTGGAGACACGCCCGGAGATTGCCTACGAATTGCTCAACGCTCACGACCTGTTGCGCGATGCTTGATCACACCTCAGCCAGCAGTCACCGGAAACAACAAAGCCCAGCACTGGATCGAACCGGACTTTTTCACGCGGGAAACGCATTGTCGTTCGTCAGCCAGTTAAATGGGGCCGACATGCCACATCGTCATTTACGCGCCAACTTATACCTGACGCACTCCTCATAGAAGCTCTGCCGGACGGCAGCAGGCTTGATCCGCGATGGACTGTCGTAGGTTTGCTCGGTAATGCCCAAGGCCATCATTCGCATCCATCCCTTGCTGAATTTGTAGGTCTGTATCTTCTGGCGAGCGGTATACAGTGAGACCCCCGACAACTTGAGCTCCTGGGCTTTTTGCGCAGTACCCGCCCCCCAGCTGCACATAAACCGGTCATTCGACATCAGCTCTTTGGCCTGGGCAGCGACTGCAACGTTCGCCAGGGTGAACGAGATCAGTGTGATCACTACATTCCGCATTCTTGCTCCGCCTAACCACCTGAAAGTAAAGTGATTTTGGCGATATTTTTCAGGCAGCGGGGCCAGCAAAATGCCTTCTGTCCAGGCGGGAGAACTCGTCGCCTTCGCCTCAGGCAACGGTGCGTTGCAGCTTGAGGCCGGGGATAACGAAGACGCGGGGTTTGTGCTGGGGTCCGCCATTGCTCACCCGCACGACCTGAATCGGCTTTTGGTTAAATCGGAGAGATGGTGGCAAGAGCACCAATCACGATGGTTAACGCCAGAAATCCACCCAGAAAAATTGCCATCTTCAACATTTGGCCTCCAAAATTACACATCTATGGTCGCAGAAGCATTGTGAGTCGGAGGCCGGATTCGTTACAGAAGCAGATGGCAAAGAAAAATACGGATCAGCCTGCCCCTTCGCGACTTGCCCGCCTATTGGGTGCGAGCCGCCCCCTTCGACCTGTTGAGAGCCACTGCGGCGCAAATGAGCGCCTTCAACGCGAGCTCATCAATCCTGTCGCCCTCATGGAAATCGATGGCCCGTCTGGTGTTGCCGTCGAGGCTGGAATTGAAGAGACCTGACGGGTCCTCCAGCGAGGCGCCCTTGGCGAAGGTCATCTTCACGACATGCTTGTACGTCTCACCCGTGCAGATGATTCCAGCCTGCGACCACACAGGAACGCCCCTCCACTTCCATTGCTCGACCACTTCGGGGACGGCCTGTTTAACGAGAGCCCGGACCCGAGCAAGGGTCTCGCCCCGCCAATCACTCAGTTCCTTGATTTTCGCATCGATCAACCGAGAGGCAGAGCCTTCCCCCTCTTCTTCCTTTGCGCCGGTCTTCTCGTTCTTCATGGTGGTTGCCGCCCTCTTCATGATGGTTATTGCTCGACCGTCCCTTGAGTAATGTGTTGCCATCCAAGATATCGGCAAGCGATACGCTACACTTTCCTGGCTCTGCCGCGGCACCTGAGGTGCCAACACCCTGTCTCCTGATCTGGAGGTACCCAATGAGCGATAGCACCCCACTCACGTCCTTCACCGGCTGGGCCGCAACGGCGGCCGGCGCGCCACTGGAGCACTATAGCTACGATCCCGGTCCATTGGGCGACGAGGAGGTAGAAGTCGCCGTGGAGTATTGCGGCGTCTGTCACTCCGACCAGTCGCTAATCGATAACGAATGGGGCATTAGCCGCTACCCCTTTATCCCTGGCCACGAAGTGGTCGGCAGCATCGTGCGAGTGGGCGCGCAAGTACGCGGTCTCGAGGTGGGACAACGGGTGGGTATTGGTTGGTACAAGGGCAGTTGCATGCATTGTTCCTCGTGCATGGGAGGCGCCCATCACCTGTGTGGGACAGCCCAACCTACCATCATCGGCAGCAACGGAGGCTTCGCCGACCGTCTGCGTTCGCACTGGGCCTGGGCTCTCGCGATACCGGATGGACTCGACCCGGCCATGGCCGGCCCTCTGTTCTGCGCGGGTTCGACGGTGTTCAACGCGCTTGTGGAATTCGATGTCAAGCCCACCGACCGGGTCGGTGTGGTGGGCATCGGTGGCCTCGGTCATCTGGCACTGCGCTTCCTTAACGCCTGGGGCTGCGAAGTCACGGCCTTTACCTCGTCGTTGAGCAAACAGGACGAAGCCAGATGCCTGGGCGCACACAACGTAGTCGCCTCGACCGCCAGCCATGCGCTCAAATCCATTGCCGGCACCCTGGATTTTCTCCTGGTCACCGCCAACGCCGACCTGGACTGGCCGGCCATGCTCGGAACCCTGCGCGGCAAGGGCCGCCTGCATTTTGTGGGCGTAGTGCCCGGCGCTATTCCCGTGCACGTGTTCGAGCTGCTTGCCCAACAGAAAGCCTTGTCCGCCTCGCCGGTGGGTTCGCCCAGTACCACGGCGACCATGCTGGAATTCTGCGCTCGTCATCAGATTCTGCCGCAGGTCGAGCACTTTCCCATGAGCCGGGTCAACGACGCCATCGATCACCTGCGCAGTGGCAAGGCGCGTTACCGCGTCGTGCTGGACGCCCGCAAATGACAGACTGGCGCGTCGGGTAGCGCCGCACGCGCCTTCAACTGCCGCCATGTTCGGGGGCCTGCCGGAGAAGAGCTCCCCACCCGACTCGCTCATCCTGCCGCCCTGCCATACTGTTCAACATGACCCGTGCAACCTTCCGCTTCTACGAGGAGCTCAATGATTTCCTGCCGGCCGAACGACGGCGGCAGTCCTTCACCTGCGAATGTGCGCGAGGGGCGACGGTCAAGCACATGATCGAGGCGCTCGGGGTACCGCACACCGAGGTCGAGCTGGTGCTGCTCAACGGCGAGTCAGTAGGCTTGGAGCGGGTGATCTTCGACAGTGACCGGCTGGCGGTGTATCCCAAGTTCGAAGCGCTGGACATCAGCCCGCTGCTCAAGGTGCGCGCGCAACCTTTACGGGTGCTGCGCTTCGTCGCTGATGCACACCTTGGCGGGCTGGCCAGCCTGCTGCGCATGAGCGGCTTCGACACCCTCTACGACAATGGCTTCGAGGATAGCGAGATCGCCGAGATCGCTGCGCAGCAAGGACGCATCGTGCTGACCCGCGACCGCGAACTGCTCAAGCGACGGATCATCAGCCACGGCTGTTACGTGCATGCCCTGAAACCGTCACTGCAGCTACGCGAATTGTACGAGCGCCTCGACCTGGCGCGTAGCGCACGGCCATTCAGCCTGTGCCTGCATTGCAACCTGCCGCTGCACGAGATCAGCCCGGAACTGGCCCGGCCGCAGGTGCCGCCACGCGTTGGCGTCCTCTATTCGCACTTCCTGCGCTGCGACGCCTGCCAACGGATTTACTGGGAGGGTTCGCACTGGCGCGGCATGTGTGCACTGCTGGCACCGCTGCTGGACCGATAGTCGAGCGCATCGGGCGGGCTCACGCCAGCAGTTCGGTGATCCACCGGACCTGCCGGGCAATGTCTTGCACCTTCTCCTCGGGCATCGGCTGCCGCGCCCGGGCGAAGTGGGCCAGGGTCTTCTGCTTCAGGCGCAGCATGCGCTGCCACTTGATCAGGAACGCCGGGCTGCGTGCCTGCAACTGCAACGGGCCGAAGTACAGCTCCTCGGCGGTGTACATCACCGGCCCGGCGCGCTCGGCAACGATGATTTCGTAGTCGAAGCGGTTTTCCCGCAGTACCTCCTCGCAGAGGATGCGGTAGCCATTTTCCATCAGCCATTGGCGCAGTGGCTGCTCACCGCCATTGGGCTGCAGGATCAGGCGCTCCCGGCCGCTCAGGCGTGTCTTGCCGCTGTCGAGGATGTCGCGGATCGTCTCGCCGCCCATTCCGCAGATGCTGATCGCCGTGATCCCGTCTCCTGGCTCGATCGCCGCCAGGCCATTGGCCAGGCGCACGGTGATCCTCTGGTCCAGGCCGTTCTCGCGCACGGTGCGTTCGGCCGAGCAGAACGGCGTCAATGCCACCTCGCCGGCCACCGCCGCCACGATGGCGCCACGGCGCATCAACGCCACCGGCAGGTAGCCGTGATCCGAGCCGATATCGGCCAGGCGCGCACCTGCTGGCACATGCCCCGCCACGCGCTCCAGGCGCATGGACAATGTCTGTTCGTTCAACTGCCGCCCCTTTTCACCACGAACCTCCGGCACCCATGACCGGATCGGGGCGTGATTCTGTCGAGCAACGCCGTGCATTTCAAATTTATGCGACCGGGACTGTGGCTCGCCCCGTCCTGGCGCTTGCGTATCGGCCCAAAGCGAACCCAGGTTATTGGCCGCTTTTGCGGAGCCTGAGAGGCTGCGATGGGTCGATGTCGGCTAGTCGTGGCTGACGGGAATCGGCCGATTGTGTTGAAAAAGTCGACCCGGCCAGACTGCCCATGCATTGAGCGGTGAAAATGCCTTTTTTGCACGCCGCTGCGCCAAATCTGAGCCCTGAACCCTCTGCTTAAAGTTCAGATTTCAATCTCAGACGCGTACTTTTTTGTCGTGGAAACCGAAGCCGACTTTTTCAACAGAATCGGCCAGAAGCAGTCGATCAACCCTAGGTGGCTCCCGTTCGAAACGAACCAGTCGGATGCGTCTAGGAAACCCGGGGCGATTCAGTTGTCCCGTTCGTTCCTATAACATGCCAGTATGCCGCGCTCGCCTCGCGGGCCAAGAGTGTGCTAACCCGGCCTGCGCTGTCCCGCTGGGTCAGCCGAGTGGTGGGTCGACATTCATCGGCTTCGGTGCTGCCATCCTGACCATGCGGCGACAGGCGGCGTAGGGGAGTCGGGCTTGTAACTCCGGTAACAGGGAAAGCTGATAGGGCGAGAATGGTACGTCTTGAGCCGAGTCGAAGATGGCACACTTCAAGCCGTGGCCACGTCACCAAACGCCCTGAATGAAAAGAGCCCGCGCCACTGATACCCGACTCACCGCATGGCGTTGTTGGATCATCAATACAACGTGTGCTCACTTAACCCCCAATGCTGGAGTGCGCCGGTTAAAAAGTGATCCGATTCGATCGGGCCTTTTCACCGAAAGTCCCACTGTTTGAGGGGTGTTATGGTCGCGGTAGGGCAAACACACCTACCGAACGCCCAAATTAAGGGCCGTGGTGTCCGCCTATTTTTGGTCTGACCCCGATGAAAGCGACGGGCTGGCTGATTGGCCTCTTCTCGAGTGATTTTG
>CAYNGZ010000013.1:0-31575 GCA_964396695.1 uncultured Pseudomonas sp. | reverse complement strand
GGCTCGGGCTTTTTCGTTGCCGGGCCTTCGGTTGCGACCTGTCGTTGCGCTGATAAACCGGGCCTCGCGGAGGCTGGCGCAAACGGCGCCTGGCTGGGTGATAGCCCGTTGGGCAAGCTGGCGCTAGGGTGTGGTGGCCTGCCTGAAAGCTGGCGTGAGAGCGATGATCTCAGTTATGCCATTCGCCAGGTTTCTCGTACCGACATGGCCGGATTGTTCAACTACAGCACCGCGTATGGGTTGCCTGCCTTGCGCCATCAGATCCTCAAACGCCTGCAACAGATCAATATCACCGTCGATGAGAGTCAGGTACTCACTACGGCGGGGGCCACTCAAGGGCTTGACCTGATCGTGCGGGTGCTGCTCAAGCCGGGTGATTGCGTGGTGGTCGAAAGTCCGGGCTATTCGAATCTGTTCGAGCTGCTCAGGCTGCACGGCGTCAGATTGCTGGAGGTGCCACGCACCCCTCGTGGTCCGGACATTGAAGTCCTGGAGGCACTGTTGAGTGCGAATAATCCCCGCGCCTTGTTCATCAATAGCCTGTTCCACAATCCGACCGGCAGTAGCCTGGCACCTGCCGTTGCGCAACGGATGCTTGAATTGGCGACACGTCATGAGTTCATCATTATCGAAGATGACGTCTACGCCGATTTTCATAGCAGTGTCGGTACCCGCCTGGCGGCGATGGATGTGGGAGAGAGGGTGGTCTACGTCGGCAGCTTTTCGAAAACCCTCAGCAGTTCGCTGCGTGTCGGTTATGTCGTGGCCAGCGCCGCAATCATTGCCCGCCTGGCACAGGTGAAGCTCATTACCAGCCTGGGTGCATCACGGTTTTGCGAGTCGGTGTTGAGCAGCCTGTTGGTCAATGGCGCCTACCGCAAACTGGTACAGCGCCAGCGTCAGCGTTTGAAGCGAGATATGGCGGAGACGTTGCTGGCGCTTGAAGACGCCGAATGGGAGGTGTTCGGCAAGCCCGTGGGCGGGTTGTACATTTGGGCCAGGCCGCGAGCGCACGAGCCGGCGCAGGTGCGGGCACTGGCTCACGAATTCGGAATCGCGCTGTCCTCCAGGACGGCCTTCAACCCCGGTGGCGAGACCAGCGACTGGCTACGCATCAATGTGGCTTATGCCAGCGATTCACGGGCGCAGGCGTTTTTTCAGGCCTGCGCATTACCGGATCGACTTCGAGCGTTCTGAAAACGACTCCTGCGTAGCTTTTTGCCATTATTGCGGCGCCAAAGACTTGTGCTTGGGGCACCCCGTTGCGAACCTGCGATAACAGAAAATGGGCGTGTTTCCATTGAGCATGGGAAGGGGGTTACGAGCAATGATTTCGGCCGTGCAAGGACGTTTTGCCAACCTCGGTATGGCAAAAAAACTGGGTGTCGGTTTTGTTCTGGTCCTGCTGCTGACGGCGCTGGTGGCCGCCATCGGTGTCTGGTCCTTGCAAACCATCAGTCAGCGCTTCGACGGGCTCAAGCAGATGTCGTCGCTCAACAGTGGCTTGCTCAAGGTGCGTTTGCTGGAGCAGGAGTATGCCTTGCACAGTGATCCGAAAACCGTGGCTGCCTTGCACGAGGGTGTTGACGCATTGATCGTCCTTGCAACGCAACTCAAGGCTCAGTCGTTGGCTAACATCCCGGTGATGAATGATGTCGAGCAGTCGCTGGGGGCTTACCGTAAAGCCTTCGATGAGTTCGTCGAGCTGACCCAGTCCAAGGAGCTGGCGCTGGAAATGGCCAGTTGGTCGGTGTCCAGCGTGGCCAATAACCTTGATGTGCTGCAGGCCGGCCTCGCCGACGATGGCGCTTATACGCTCAAGGATTCGCAAGGCAAGGAGGGCGCGGAGTTTATCGAGCAGGCCAGTCAGGTCAGTCAGGTGTCGCGGCTGATGTTGCAGGCGATGAACGAGGCGCGGGTGCGCCTGGATCAAAGCCGCAAGGCCAGCGACGCAAGTGGCGAGCAAGGCAAGATTGAACAGGCCGATCAGGCGCTGACTCAGGCTGAGGCGCTGAAGAGTACGGTGAAGGACGCGGGTTACCAGACCGTGCTCAATGAAGTGACCGGGCATATCGCCAGTTTCAGCGAAAAACTTGCCGAGTACACAGGGCTCCTGACTCAGGAGAAACAGGTTTATCGGCAGTTGCATGAGCGCGCCGCCGAAGTGGTGCAGCGGGTTGACCAGGCCTACGCTGCCGAGGACCGGTCGATGCAGGCGGAGCTGAAGAAAAACTCGCTGTTGATCATTGCGTCGTCGGCCCTGGCACTGCTGGTTGGGCTGATTGCTGCGTGGGTGATTACCCGCTTGATCGTTGCGCCGCTGCGCAGTGTGATTCTCGTCGCTCAGCAGATTGCAGCGGGTGATCTGAGTGCAACCGTACAGGTGACGCGACGTGATGAAATCGGTCAGTTGATGCAGGCCATGCAGCAAATGGGGGCCGGGCTGAGCAGTATCGTCAGCGGCTTGCAGGCCGGCATCGAGCAGCTTGCGAGTTCCGCGCAATCACTCTCGGCGGTGACCGAGCAGACCAACCTGGAAGTCAGCAGTCAGAAGGAAGAAACCGAGCAAGTCGCTACCGCGATGAACCAGATGACCGCGACCGTGCACGACGTTGCGCGCAATGCCGAGGAAGCGGCACTGGCGGCGCAGACAGCAGACGGCAAGGTCGAAACCGGTCAGCAGGTGGTCCGTCAGAGCATGCAGCGCATCGAACAGTTGGCTGACTCGGCGACGACGGCCAGTTCCAGCATCGAAAGCCTCAGTGCGGAAATCCAGAACATTGGCACCGTCCTCAGCGTGATCAAAAGCGTTGCCGAGCAAACCAACCTCCTGGCACTCAATGCGGCCATCGAAGCCGCACGAGCGGGTGAGCAGGGCAGGGGCTTTGCCGTGGTTGCCGATGAAGTCCGTGCCCTGGCCAGGCGTACCCAGCAATCCACCGAAGAAATCGAGCGTCTGGTGAGTGCCTTGCGTTCAGCCGCGCACGCTTCGGTGCAGCAAATCCAGAGCAGCGGTGAGTTGGTCAAGCTTGCAGTCAGTGATGCGCTACAGACTGAAAGCGCGCTGGGCAGTATCGCGGCGGCGGTTTCGCTGATTCAGCAGATGAACCAGCAGATCGCTGCTGCGGCCGAACAACAGAGCTCGGTTGCCGAAGAGATCAATCGTAGCGTGACCAGTATTCGTGCCAGCGCCGATCAATCCTCGGTGGCCATGCAAGGCAATGCCACGTCCAGTATCGAGTTGGCACAGTTGGGAGCTGAGCTGAAGGGGATGGTGGGGCATTTCAGGTTGTAAGCGTGAGGTCGCCCGGAGTGTGTGGCGAAGGAGCTTGCTCCCGCGCCACAGGTGTTGCGCCAGCCTTTGGAGCGGCTTTGCGCACCATCACTCTCAATCGTAGATAACTTTCTTCTTCCAGTCCGCCTCGGCTTCCACTTCCTTGAGGCCTTCGGTCAACTCGTTAACTTCACCTTCCACGGGGGCCGTGTTGCTCAGCACCATGGAGTTGGCGCGCGCCAGAAGTTTTTCCAGGTACTGCAACTGCTCGCTGTAAACCTGCGGGTCCTGCTGTTTACGCAAGTACTGCACGCCCCGCTCGAACGCCAGGCGCGCTTGCCCGGGTTGTTCCTGTTGCAGCGCATGTTGACCGAGGTTGTTGAAGAACTCGATGTGCAGCAAGACCAGGATGTGGCGGACTTCGCGGATCCAGCGCTTGGCTTCGTTGGCTGGCAGGAAACCGTCCTGTGCCGCGCGGGTGATCTGGCCATGCAAGGCTTCCAGCAAAAAGCGTACGTCCTTGGCCTTGGCTTCGGTCTGGATCGGTGCCGGCGGGTTGTTGACCGGAATCGATTCTCCTCGTGCGACCAGCGCACTCAGTTCCTCAATGCGGGCTTTGGCCGCCGAACTGGTTTTATCCAGATTGAGCAGGCGCTGGCAGACGTTGAGTTCCAGTCGCGTCAGCAGCAGCTTGAGCGCCGGAGTCATCAGCTGGCCAGGGAAGGTCTCGGTGATTTCGCCACAGCGGCGCAGTCGATCATTGAGTTCGACTTTGGTACGGGCCTTTTCCAGTTTATTGTTTTCCACCACATGGTTCATGTAGCCAATGGCGATCAATATTGCGATCCCGACTATTACTAGCAGGGTGATCATGAGTGGTGTCACCGTGAAGACCTCTTTATAGGGTTTGCGTGCGAGTGTAGTGGCTAAGCCTGGGAGCGCATAGGGTGGCGCGACGAGTTGAATCGGGCCTTTGTGCTGTCTACAGGAGCAATGTGCGGATAGGCGCACATTGCCATCATTTGCTGCAGAGGACTATAGCGCCTTGGCGAGTGACAGAATATAGGCGTCAAACACCGGTCGTGCGAAATCCCGGAATTGCCCCTCAAAGGGGGGCGAAGTCATTGATTTAAATAAATTTATAGATGGGGGTTGACGACCCCTCAAACCATCCATAGAATGCGCGCCACTTACAGCGGAAAGCGAACAGCGAAACGCGGTAGGGAGTGAATGTTGTAGGTGTGTCCCCTTCGTCTAGTGGCCTAGGACACCGCCCTTTCACGGCGGTAACAGGGGTTCGAGTCCCCTAGGGGACGCCAATGCGGGAATAGCTCAGTTGGTAGAGCACGACCTTGCCAAGGTCGGGGTCGCGAGTTCGAGTCTCGTTTCCCGCTCCATATTTAACAAAAACGCCGCTCAATGAGCGGCGTTTTTGTGTGCGCGTTATAAAAGTACCTCAGCCTCCCAGGCTATGTATCAGGCTATCCAGCACTTCGGCGGTTGTTTCATCCAGCTCAGCAACTACCGACGCTCTAAGCTGGTGCGCCAAGCGGTATTCGCTGGGTGTGCAGTTGGCGAACTGTTTGAAGGCACGAGCGAAGTAGGAAGGGTCCTTGAAACCGGCTTCATAGCCAATGCTGGTAATGGGCATCTGGCTGTTATCGAGCAGTTCCTTGGCGAAATTCATGCGCTTGTTCAAGATGTAATCCATGAAACCAAGGCCGTTGGCTTCCTTGAACAGGCGACTGAAGCGAAAGGTGGTCATGCCGCAGCGTTTGGCCACATCCCGCTGATCGATGTTGTCCCGAAAGTGCTGATCGATGTACAGCAGCACATTGCTCAGCGCCTGGTGTTTTTGGTGTTCCGGCGTCATCCGGATACTGCCCGGAAGGGCCGGGGAGTGGTCGATCTGCATCGTCTTGCGTTGGTCGCGAACATTGCGGCGCAGTTCGTGAAGCTGAATGACGGCCGTCAGGTAACGATTCTTTTCGGCGGCTGAAAGGGGCAGCACCATGTATTCCCAGACACAGGAACGCATCGCCCATACGGCCAGCTCTTCGGAGTGCTGGACGGTGAACATGGTGATCGGAATGGCCGGTGCGGTGCGTTTGATCTCCAGCAGCATCCTCAGGCCGGGTGTGTCGGGGCGATCAAAATGGATGCAGATCATGTCGGCCTGCATCCCGCTGGAAAACACCGAGTCTTTCGCCAGCTTGCAGTCGCAGGCGTGCTCGAACTGCGCCATGAGTTCCGGGGTGGACCGATCGTGGGTCCGATCGAACCAGAGTAGTGATGGCTTCCTGATCACGTTCGACGTCATGTGTTTGGCTCTGGGCTCTGAGGTTCTTCGTGCCTCTCTCCGCTGAGTAGTATTGTCAACGTGATATCACTTTGCAGACTAAATCCTGATAAGAAAACCCGAATTTAGTTCTATGCGCTCTATGGTTTGCCTGTCAGTCAGTGTCGGGCGGTTATTTATAGGTGTGTTGGCGGCGGATATATGGGTCAACCGTTCGTCGCTTGTGAATCAAGGGTAATGACCTTTGCCCGCCGTTCCGCCGTTCCTTGTTTAGAGCCTTTCCTTTCCCTTCTTTTCCTTCTGCGAACACCCACTACCCGCTAGTTGGCGGTACCCGCAAAAAAGTCCTAGCGATGCGCAAAATCCTCCTAACCCCCTTGGGGATGCCCTGACTAAGGTAGCTACAAGCAGTGCAAAAAGTGCTGCTCCCCGGAAGAACAACATTCGAGTGAGGTGGGCAAAATGATTATGCAAACAATCAAAACTTCGGCACTGAAGTTCGCCAAAGATGAAGACGGCCTGACCATCGTGGAATACGCAGTGGCCGGTGGGCTGATTACGGCAGCTGTTGTTGTGGCGTTCACTCTTCTTGGAGGCGCCGTAAATACCAGGATTCGGGCGTTGTGTACTGCCATTAGTACTGCTGCGTGCTGATAACGATAACTCGTGGTAGGGAGAGACGGTGATGTTCAGGGAATAGCCGGCCGGTATTGCTTTGGTGCCAGGATGACCTGGCATCTTGGTCGGCTTCACGCTGTTTCTGCCGATTCGCATTCTGGGCGGCATAGCCGTCGAAGTGAGGTGATCAAAATGATTCGGCAAGCAATCAAGACTTCAATACTGACATTCATCAAAGACGAGGATGGCCTGACCATTGTGGAGTATGCGGTGGCGGGTGGGTTGATTACAGGAGCTGTTGTCGTGGCGTTCACTCTTCTTGGAGGAGCCGTGGATACCAGGATCAGGGGACTCTGTAATGCCATTGTTCCTGGTACTTGCTGATAACAATAACTCTTGGTAGGGAGATGCGCGATGTCCACGGAACAGCTGGTAGCGACTGTTGTGCTGATAGGACTGCTGGGCGTAGCGGTGGTGAGCGACCTGCGTCGCCACCGCATTCCCAACCTGCTGATCCTGGTGGGTCTGGTCCTGGGATTGCTCAGTCAGACTTATTCCGGTGGGGTAAGCGGGCTGGGGGATGGTCTGTTGGGTCTCCTGATCGGCTTTGGGATGTTTTTGCCCATGTACGCTCTGGGCGGCATGGCCGCCGGCGACGTCAAGCTGATGGCCGTGGCCGGCAGTTTTCTACCGCCCCATTTTGCATTATGGGCTGGGTTCTTCAGCCTGATATACGGCGGCGTATGCGGTTTATTGATAGTGCTGGTACGCGGTCAATTGTTGCAGACCGTGGGACGTTATTGGCTGATTCTGAGGGCGCGGGCCTATTTTGCGCCAAGTGCGGATGAAGTGGCCGGTAAGCCCTTTCCTTATACGGTTGCGATCCTGCTCGGCACTTTGAACAGCGTCTACTGGCAACTCTATGCCAGTGGGTTGGGAGGTTAGTCATGCACGTCATCGTCGAGAGTGATGCCTACCACAATGAGCGAGAAGCGGTGCAGCGACTGGCTCCCCAGCCATGCACTATCAGCGAGACGGGTTTGACAGACAGTTTTCTCGGCGAGTTGGTGTGCAAGCACTTGTACGATGCCGGTGTGCTGGACATGTCGCGGCTGGTAGAGCGCCTGGCGCTGACCGGCGCTGTACTGGAAGAGGTCCTGGCGTTTCTGCGCAAGGATGGTCGTATCGAAGTGCTTGGGCAGATGGTGGGGCAAGCGGGAGCCGGGCAGCCGCTGCGTTATGGCCTGACCGAACGCGGTCGCAGTGCCGCCCGCGATGCCTTGTCGCGTAGCGGTTACATCGGAGCGGCGCCGTTCCCGGTGAGCTCCTACCGTTCCCTGCTCAAGGTGCAGACCATTCACCATGGACGCATCGGTGCGGATGATATGCGTACGGCGCTTAACGGCGTAGTGCTCACCGAGGGGATGCTCGATCAGCTGGGCGTGGCGCTGAATTCCGGGCGGGCGATCATGATTTATGGCCCAGCGGGAACCGGCAAGACTTATGTCAGCAGTCGTCTGATTCGCCTGTTCGCCGAGGCCATCTGGGTGCCTCATGCGATTGTGATCAACGAGTCGGTGATCGAGATCTATGACCCGCAAGTACACCAGCGGCTGGATGATGGCACTCCACAGAACAATCTGATGCTCAACGAAGGGATCGATCGTCGCCTGCTGTGCTGCAAGCGCCCGATCGTCATTACCGGCGGCGAGTTGAGCATGGAACAGCTGGACATTCGCTATGACCCCTTCACCCGTCAGTACCAGGCCGCCTTGCAGCTCAAGGCCAGCAATGGCCTGTTCATCATCGACGATATGGGGCGCCAGCGCATGGCACCCGCCGAGCTGCTGAATCGCTGGATCGTCCCGATGGAAGAGAAGCGCGACTTCCTCAACCTGGGCGGAGGTCGGCATTGCGAGCTGCCGTTCGATCTGATTCTGGTGTTTTCCACCAACCTCAATCCCCTGGAGTTGGCGGATGAAGCCTTCCTCCGCCGGATTGGCTACAAGCTGCAATTCGGCTACCTGAAGCCCGAAGAGTACGAACGGATCTGGCAGCAGGAGTCGGAGCGTCTGGGCATTCGTCATGACCCGCTGCTGGTGCGCTTTGCGCTGCAGAAACTTTACGCCATTGAAGGCATGCCCCTGGTGCCTTGCCACCCCCGCGATCTCCTGAACATGGCGCTCGATCGTCAGCGTTACCTGGGAGGTTCCGGGCCACTGTCGCCGCAGGAACTGGAATGGGCCTGGCACAACTACTTCGTCCAGCTCGACTTCCTCTGAGTAGGAGATACAGACATGAGCTCTCGTACTGCAACGCTGATTGGTATTTCGTTGGTCATGGGCCTCGGCGCCGCATGGATGGCCAACACCTGGTTGAGCGCACGGCTCAATGCGAGCCCGGATGATCACCTTCGAAGCGTGGTAGTGGCCACGGTCGAGATTCCTTTCGGGCAGATGGTCGAGGCCCAGCAGGTCACAACCGTGCGTATGCCCATGGATACGATCCCGGACGATGCCTTCGATTCCAGCGACAAGGCAGTGGGCAAGATCGCCACATTCGACATCTTGCGTGGCGACATCGTGCGCGGCGCACGCCTCAGTGAACACCTGGGTGGCAGCACCCTGGCCTCTTTGATTGCACCCGACAAACGTGCCATTTCGGTACGGGTGGACGATGTGGTCGGCGTGGGCGGGTTCCTGTTGCCGGGTAACCGGGTCGATGTGCTGGCAACCAAACAAGCGGCAGGCAGCAGCAACAACGCCGTGTCCCGGACCATCCTCGAAAACTTGCGAGTATTGGCGGTGGATCAGACTGCGGGTACCGACAAGACCCAACCGGTGGTGGTGCGTGCAGTGACGCTGGAGATGACCACCGCAGAGGCGGAAGCCCTGGTCACGGCGCAGACCGAAGGGAAGTTGCAGCTGGCCTTGCGCAACCCGCTGAATCTCACGAAAAAACCGGCCCCCGCGCCTGTTCCACCTATTGCGCAGGCCATTGCGATGGCCACCGAAACGGCGCCAAGACGCGTGGTGCACCGCAGTGGCAGTGGCGGTGGGGCTGTCACCGTTATCCGTGGCATCGAATCCCATGTAGTCAATGTGCGCTGACAGGGCGCAATGGGCACCCAGGTAGTGGCGGAGCCGGTCCGGGTCCGTATCGGCAAATGAGGGCGTGATGATGAATTCTCGAATTCAACGGCCGTTTCCGGTAACGCCAAGGCGCCAGCGGGGATCGGTGACCGTACTGATGGTGATCGCGTTAGCGGCGATTACCATGATGGCGGCATTGGCGCTGGACGGCGGTCACATGCTGCTGAACAAGACCCGCCTGCAAAATGCGGTGGATGCCGCGGCCCTGAGTGGCGCCAAAACCCTGAGTCAGGTCACCGGCGGTACCGGCATTGCCAGCGCAACGCGTACTGCCGCGCTGAATACGTTGACGCAAAATGCCAATGCCACGGGTAACACCGAATTGGCAACGGCCATCGGCGGCAGCGTGGGTACATTCGCGGTGGTGGAACTGGCCGACAGCGTCTACGGACCGTTCTCCTATCCGGGGCCGGCAGACGCCACTTATGTCCGGGTAACGGTACCGAGCTATCGCCTGACCGGGTTTTTCTGGAGTTTCGTCCAGTCATTGGGCACTGCCGGTCTAGGCAACAAGGTGGTAGCGGCGATGGCCACTGCCGGCCCCAGCCCCACCAGCCCTTGCGATCTCGCGCCATTGATGGTGTGTGGTGACCCGACCAAATACAGCCCGAGCACCGGTGTGTTCTGGGGCTATCACTTTGGCGATTTGCAGGATTTGAAAACGGGCTCAGGCACTACATCGGCCATTGGCCCAGGCAACTTTCAACTGCTTGATTTTGGCTCGGGTGGCAGCACGGTCAGGCAGGACCTGGCCGGCGGCGGCTCGGTGTGTCGTAGCGTCGGGCAGAATGTCACGACCGCACCGGGCAACAAGGTCGGCCCGACGTCCCAGGGTTTGAACACCCGCTTTGGTCAGTACAACGGCCCGGTCAGTGCCTCGCAGTATCCGCCAGACCTGATCGTCAGCTACAGCACGCCAGTGATCACCTGGAACAGCTCAAGCACACCGCCACGGGCAGAGTACAAGGGCCAGCCCGTCATATCGAGCGGTGGCACGCTCAGCGCTGGCGGCAAGGCGGTGCTTGGCTACAGCGACTGGCTGGCGAGTTCCGCGGCGTGTATTGCCGGTTCAGGCACGGGTTGCCAGAGCGGTGGGGTCTACGAACGACGGATGCTGAAAATCGTGATTGGCGACTGTACCGGGAAAAATAATGGTGCGACCTCGATTCCGGTCCTGGGTTTTGGCTGCTATTTCGTGGTGCAGCCGGCGGGTAGCACGGGGAGTACCTCGGAGATCTTCGGGCAGTTCGTGAAGGAGTGCCAAGGCGACAACGTGCCCGGTCCCAACCCTTCGGGTGATACCGGCCCGCAGATCATTCAGCTCTACAAAACCTATATCAACGGCAGCGGCACTCCGAGCACTGACTCTTAGGAGGCGTCATGGGACTTCATACGTTTAATCGGCCCCAAGGTCAGCAAGGAATAGCAATGGTGGAATTCACCCTCGTCCTGCCGTTGCTACTTTTGCTGTTGCTGGCCCTCGGCGAGTTCGGCCGCATGCTCTTTCAGTACAACACTCTGTTGCAGGCCAGCCGTGATGCCGGCCGTTACGTCGCCAGCCAGGCCTGGAACTCGACGCTTGGTACTGTCTCACTGAGCAGCACGCTGCTGACCAATACACAAAACGTGGCGGTCTATGGTGTGCCTGCCAATACCGGGACGCCGGTAGTGTCGGGGTTGACGACCGGCAACGTGGCGGTCACCGCCGTGAGCACCGACCATGTGCGGGTCACGATCACCTATACCTTCTGCCCGGTGATTGGCGGTGGCGGCTGTGCCGGTGTGATCCCGGCGCTGTTTGGTAATCAGATGGCGTTGAGCATTCCACTGGTCGCCACAACCGTCATGAGGGCGCTGTGATGAATCGCAAACACATGCGCGGCGCCTACGTGGTGGAGTTCGCCATCATTGGTCTGCTGGTGTTCACTCTGTTGTTCGCCGTGCTGGAAATGGGCCGCCTGTACTTCACGGTGAATGCCCTCGATGAGTCCGTGCGGCGCGGTGCGCGCCTGGCGGCGGTGTGCAATATCAGTGATCCGATCGTGTTGCAGCGGGCGATCTTCAATGCCGCGGGCAATACGGGCACGAGCCAGCTGATCAACAATCTGGGCACCGCCAACCTGACGCTGACCTATCTGGACGCGAACGGTGCAGTGGTGACCAATCCCACCGACACTGTCAGCGCCACCGGCTTCCGTGCCATCCGTTACGTCCAGTTGAGTCTGCAAGGCTTCGTTTTCAATCTGTTTATTCCCGGGTTTGGCGTGCCTATTACGTTGCCCACCTTCAGGGCGATCTTGCCACGCGAGGCCCTCGGGCATCATTCCGAGTCGGGGGAGGTCACTCCATGCTGAATATAAAGGAAACATCGTTAAGCACCGCGACCGGAAAAACCGGGCTGCGATTGCTGATCAGCAGCCGTGACGCCACGGCGTTGCGTGATCTGCAAAGCGTTTGCCAGCGCATGCCGAGCCTGGAGGTGAGTACGCGCCTGGTGAGTAACGGGCATGTCGACCCGCTCTACGGTCTGGAGCGGATGCCCGATCTGTTGTTGGTGCGTGTCAGTCACCTGTGGCGCGAGGAACTGGCGGCGCTGTTACAGCGTCCGGCCCATGAGCGCCCGCCGCTGTTGGTGTGCGGTCTGTTGAGTGATCAGGACGGCATGCGGCTGGCGATGCAGGCCGGCGCCCGTGACGTGCTGCCGGAGCCGATCGCCGAAACGGAATTGGTGGCCGCCTTGAGTCGGCTGGTCATGGAGGTTCGGGTCGGGAGCGGAGCGGAAGGCAAACTGATCGCCGTGATGAGCGCCAAGGGCGGTTCCGGCGGCACCTTGCTGGCTTGCAACCTGGCTCACCAGCTCAGCGTCAAGGGCGGCAATACCCTGCTTCTGGACATGGACCTGCAATTTGGCAGCGTGACGCATTACCTCGATGTGGCGCAGTCGCACAGCCATCTGGAGGTGTTGCAGCAGGTCGCGGACATGGATGGCGTGGCGTTACGCGGTTTTTGCAGCCACTTCAGTCCGGCCCTGCATGTGCTGGGTGGCCGGGCCGGCGAGCTGTGTCTACCACAGGATGCTCAGCCCGAACAACTGGACACCCTGCTGCAGTTGGCCCGTGCAAGCTATGACTGGGTAGTGGTCGACCTGCCACGGCAAATCGACCACCTCACAGGCTCCGTGCTGGAGCAGGCGGATCGGGTGTACGTCGTGGTGCAGCAGAGCGTCAGCCATCTGCGCGATGCCAGCTCCCTGACGCGGATTCTTCGCGATGACCTGGGCGTGCGCGGGGATCAATTGCAGGTGGTGGTCAACCGCTATGACAAGGCGGCGGCGATCAGCCTCAAGGATATTGGTGAAGCGCTGCGCTGCGCGAACCTGTTGAAATTACCCAACGACTTCAACCTGGTCAGCCAGAGTCAGAACGCTGGCGTGCCGTTGGGTATGCAAGCGCCGAGGGCGGCGATTACCGTTGCCCTGCGCGAGATGGCCGAGGAGTTGGTCGGCAAGAAGATGACCGGGAACAAAGGTGTGTTCAAACGTGCCTTCAACCGTTTTTTCGGGGGATGACCCATGATCAGCGACTTTCGTAACCGCTTGCGCAAACAGTCCGGTAAACCCGCCGCATCGTTGTCTGGTCAGCCGGGCGACGACCTGCTGGACCCGGCAGAGGAATTGATGGCGTGGGAACGTTCGGTTCCGGACGTTATTTACGAGACCCGCAGCCAGGTCACCCCGGTGGAGGCCGAGTGGCGGGAAAAAATCTACCAGCAATTGCTCAAAGTCATGGACCTGTCCTTGCTCGATTCTCTTGAGCAGGCCGAGGCCACACGGCAGATCCGCGATATTTGTCAGCGCTTGCTGGATGAGCATTCCGCGCCCGTGAGTTCGGTCAGCCGCCAGTTGATCATCAAGCAGATCACCGATGAGGTGCTCGGTCTTGGTCCACTGGAACCGTTACTGGCGGATCACAGCGTGTCCGACATTCTGGTCAATGGCTTTGCGTCGGTGTATGTCGAGCGCTTCGGCAAGTTGCAGAGAACCGACGTGCGCTTTCGCGACGATCAGCATTTGCTGAACATCATCGACCGCATCGTTTCCAGTCTGGGGCGGCGTATCGACGAATCCTCGCCGTTGGTGGATGCCCGGCTCAAGGATGGTTCGCGGGTCAACGCGATTATTCCGCCACTGGCCATCGACGGACCGAGCATGTCGATCCGCCGCTTTGCCGTGGACCTGCTCAATACCGATAGCCTGATTCAGGTCGGAACCTTGACCCCGGCCATTGCGTTGCTGCTCAAGGCGATCGTTCGTGGACGCTTGAACGTGCTGATTTCCGGCGGTACCGGCAGCGGCAAGACCACCATGCTCAATGTGTTGTCCAGTTTCATTCCGCAAAACGAGCGGATCGTTACCATCGAAGACTCGGCCGAACTGCAACTGCAGCAACCTCATGTGGTGCGTCTGGAAACCCGTCCTTCGAACATCGAGGGGCGTGGCGAGGTGAGCCAGCGCGAATTGGTGCGCAACAGTTTGCGGATGCGCCCCGACCGCATTGTGATCGGCGAAGTCCGTGGCGCCGAGGCGCTGGACATGCTGACGGCCATGAACACCGGCCACGATGGCTCGCTGACCACGATCCACGCCAATACCGCGCGCGATGCGTTGGGGCGAATCGAGAACATGGTGTCGATGACCGGTGCCACGTTCCCGATCAAGGCCATGCGTCAGCAGATCGCTTCGGCCATTGATGTGGTGATCCAGCTGGAGCGTCAGGAGGACGGTAAGCGACGCCTGGTCAGCGTGCAGGAAATCAACGGCATGGAGGGCGAGATCATCACCATGACCGAGATTTTCTCGTTTGCGCGCAGTGGCATTGGCGAACACGGTGAAGTGCTCGGTGATTATCGGCCCAGCGGCATGATCCCGTCCTTTCGCGACGTGTTGGCCAAGCGTGGCATCGAGTTGCCACTGACCCTGTTCAGACCTGAATGGATGGAGGCGCGGCAGCCATGAACAATATATCCGGTGAATTCATTCTGATCTTTCTCGGTATGGTGTTTATCGCGGTCTTCCTCCTGGCCCAGGGGGTGGTGGTGCCGGTGTT
Source organism: uncultured Pseudomonas sp. (assembly GCA_964396695.1). Lineage (GTDB taxonomy): Bacteria > Pseudomonadota > Gammaproteobacteria > Pseudomonadales > Pseudomonadaceae > Aquipseudomonas. The sequence goes on along the minus strand of CAYNGZ010000013.1, from coordinate 17,127 downwards.
CGGTGAGGCAGGCAAGATGCGCAAGCGCATTCGCGGTCGCCTGCATGTGCTGGAGAAAGCCAACAATCTGCCCAACATGCAGACGGTGTTGAGGCAGAAATACCTGACACGCTTGTCGCCACTGGAGGCCAGGCTTGAGCAACTGCCGTTTATGGCGAGCCTGACACAGCTGATCGAGCAGTCCGGACACGAATATCGGGCCTATCGGGTGCTGTTCCTCGGGATCGCCATGGGTGTTGGTGCGGGATCTCTGGTCTTGTTGTTCTCGTCACTCTGGTGGATGGCGCTGGCGGTGGCTTTTGCAGTGGCCTGGCTGCCGCTGCTGAAAATCCTTCGTGACCGCAACAAACGCTTTGCCGAGTTTGAGGAGGGTTTGCCGGATGCGCTGGATGCCATGTGCCGGGCTCTGCGCGCCGGGCATCCGTTCAACGAAACCCTGCGTCTGGTCGCCGAAGAGCACAAGGGGCCGGTGGCTCATGAGTTCGGTCTGACCTTCGCCGATATCAACTATGGCAATGATGTACGCCGGGCCATGCTCGGTCTGCTGGAGCGCATGCCGAGCATGACGGTGATGATGCTGGTGACGTCGATCCTCATCCATCGCGAGACCGGTGGCAATCTGACCGAGGTGCTGGAGCGTTTGAGTCGGCTGATTCGGGGGCGGTTCCGCTTCCAGCGCAAGGTCAGAACCTTGTCGGCCGAAGGGCGAATGTCAGCCTGGGTGCTGGTGGCCATTCCCTTCGTTCTGGCAGTGGTAATCGTGTTCACAACCCCCAGTTACTTGCCTGTACTGCTCAATGAACCGATTGGCCATAAGCTGATCATCGGAGCGTTCGGCTGCATGTTGGTTGGGATTTACTGGATACGCAGAATCATTCGGATTCAGGTGTAAGCGGTATTCTCTACGGGGAGGTGCAGGTCATGGATTATTTGCTCGGGTTGTTGAGTCGGGTGACGGGTAATGAGGCGCTGGCACGCCTGTTGTTCGTCAGTGCGATAGGGGTGAGTACCGTGCTCGCGGTCGTCACGGTGGTATTACTGGTGTTGGGGCTTCAGGACCCGATGCAGCGTCGCCTTGCGCTGATCAAACGGGGGCATTACGGGAGTGCAGGGGGGCCGGACGCCCCAAGTAATCTGCAATTGTTACTGGAGCGGGTCGGCCAGCGCTTTGGCTCAGCCGAAACGGCTCAGGCGTCCGCAACCCAGCTTCTGTTGATGCACGCGGGGTACCGCTCGTCTTCGGCGGTGCAGATGTACTGGGCGGTGCGCTTGCTGTTGCCGCTGATATTGGTCGGCGTTGCGCTGCTGGTGTTGCCGCTGATTCCCAAGCTTTCCTTGATCTTGGGCATGCTGTTGGTGTTTACGATGGCCGCTGTCGGTTGGTTGGTGCCGGCTCTGTATGTCGAAAAGCGCAAACAGATGCGACAGGGGCGGCTGCGGGCGGCATTTCCGGATGCCCTGGATTTGATGGTGGTCTGCGTGGAGTCGGGTCTGGCTTTACCCACGACTATAGAGCGGGTGGCCGAGGAGATGGCGGTCAGCCAGGTCGAACTGGCGGAGGAACTGGCGCTGGTCAATGCGCAAATCCGCGCCGGCATCACCAGTACCGAGGCGCTCAAGCAACTGGCCGTGCGCACCGGGCTGGAAGACGTGCAAGGGTTGGTCAGCCTGTTGGGGCAGAGTATTCGCTTCGGTACCAGCGTGGCTGATACCCTGCGCATCTATGCCGATGAATTCCGCGACCGGCGTACGCAGGCAGCCGAAGAAATGGGGGGAAAGATCGGTCTTAAACTGATATTCCCATTGACTTTTTGTTTGTGGCGGAGCTTCTTTCTGATGGCTTTAGGCCCAGCCCTGATTGGGGTGCTCAAAGCATTCGGGAGGCTGTGAGAGGGGCGTGGAGCGTTTACTGTCGAGTGTTATCAGAGCGCCAGGCGGAGCAAATCTCATGTGGGTCAGGCCCGGCGCCTGATCCACTTTTATCCTTTTATGCTTTTACCCACGCACGTTATTGGCCCCGGTATTCTCACCAGGTAACGCTGGACTACGCCAGAGACTGATCAGTCTCTGACGTGTCTCATTTGCTGCTGCTCATACTTCCCGATGCCTGCTGGTCAAAATGTTCGGGGATCGGGTAGGTGAAGCTATTCAGCCAGCGCTGCATGGACAGGTCACGTTCGGTGGCCGAAACGGTCTGCAGTCTAGGGGAAGCCACGACGCCGCGAATCTGCAGTTGCAACCATTGTTCCGTGCCTTGTTGCGGCACCGAAGAGGGACCCGGCTCAATAGCCCAGGCGGTCGTGGACAGGCAAGCCATGCACACTATCAACAGCCTCTTGGTATTCATCTCGATTCCTCGTGTTGTCTACTTGATCGCACTGGCTGAGGCATCGACAACCTCTGCCGCGCGACTCCCCTCGGCGGCCACCACTTTTTTGGCAGGGGCCTTGAGTCTTTCTGCGCGAGCTTGAGCGTCTGCCACTTGCTTGGGGCTCAGGCTGGCGCGGTTCGCGAGTTCGGCAGCCTGCTTCCAGTTATCCTGATAGATCAGCAGTGTCACCAGATTGAGTGCCGCCAGCGAATCTGACGGTTTGAGCTCCATGGCGGTCATAAACTGAAAGCGTGCCTCATTAGGCCGACGCTGATTGAGGTAGACGACCCCCAGGTCATTACGAATTTTATCGTCGGTGGGGGCCATCCGCATTGCGCGCTCAAGGTGGTCCGTGGCGGCCGCATTATCATTTCTGGCCGCGGCCAACTGGCCCAGGCCATGTTCGCCTTCAGCGGCCAGGCACGTGCCGCGCAGGCTCTGATACAACGGTTCGGCTTCGTTACGACCCAGCAGGCGCAGTACGCGAGCCTTGCGCAGGCGAACTTGCGGCAGGTCATCGGGCAACCCTTCCAGATTCGCCAGGCTGGCATACAAGCGGCCATCGTTGGTCATGTCGTCGGCCAGGTTCAGGGACAACTGCTGGTCGGACCCCGGACTCGCGCAACTGCTCGGTCGCGAAGACAGCCCATTTGTGGCACAACCTGCGAGCATCACTGACGCTGCTATTGCTATGAGCGCTTTCATTGCGAGAGCCCCATGCGACTGTCGAAGTCGCCGCTGTCGAGGAAGTACATGCGGTAGAAGTTCGGGTCGTAATTGCGCAGTTGCTCACCCGGTAATGACGGCAGTTGTGCGTTGACTGCCAGCGGTTGAACCAGGTGCGGGGTGACGATCATCAGCAGTTCGCGCTCTTCACGGTTGATGGTGTTATTGCGAAAGAACGCGCCGAGAATCGGGATATCGCCCAACCCGGGAAACTTGTTCACCTGGGAGTTGTTGCTGGTGCTGATCAGGCCGCTGATGACGAAGCTTTCGCCATCGGCCAGGGAAATGCTGGTGTCGGTACGGCGCACGGTAAATGCCGGGACTATGGTGCCGGCGATCTGTATGGCCTTGGTGAAGTCCAGCTCGCTGACCTCGGGTGCTACCTTCAGGGCGATGCGATTTTTTCCGATGATGGTCGGGCTCAGGGTCAGCCGGACACCGAACTCCTTGTACTCGATGGAGATGTTGTCGCTGCCCGAGCTGGGCACCGGAATCGGCACTTCACCACCGGCCAGGAAGCTCGCACTTTGTCCACTGAGGGCCACCAGGCTTGGCCGCGCCAGGGTGTAGGCAAAGCCACTGCCTTCCAGCGCATTGATCATTCCCAGCACATTGCCGCCACCAAAGCCGATATTGAACGTGCCGTTATTCAACGGGATGTCCGGCTTCAGATCACCAATGTGGCCGGGGGTCACCGTCACACCGGGCACAGAGCCCGGCGAGCCGAACAGGAAATTGCCGCTTTTGCCGAAGATCGACGTGCTGGCCTCTTTCAATTTGGTGCGGCTGACCTCGACGAAGCGGATGTCGGTCTGCACCTGACTCGGCAGCAGCGGGTCTTCGGAAGGCACCGTCGACCCGCTGGTCAGCGCTGCGGTGGCTTTGCCCTTGACGAACACCATGCTCTGGCGCGGCGTGGGCGAACAGGCGGTCCAGACCATCAGGCTGGTGGCGCCGGGCGCTACACCCGTGAGGATGAAGGAGCTGCTGCCACTGGTTTGCACGTCGGCAACTTTCGGGTCGCCCACGGCCAGTTGCTTGATCGGGACGGGCATGCGCAACTCATCCTGAAGTCCCTGACCGACCTCGAACACGGCGGGCAGACTGGCCAACTGCGAGCAATTGTTCGCCGCGGCCAAGGCTACGTCCATACCAAGGCCCATCCACACCAGGCCATGGATAACTTGTTTGAAAGCGGGCACAGTTCGATAGCTCATTAAGTGCATCCTCGCTGAATAGGCCATCTGCGGGCCAACCTGATTACCTTGGATCGCTTCAAGGGGCCCAGGCCGGTCCTCCTCGCCAGACCACTATTAATGGCCTTGGCAATATTCCTTGGTGCTGCGCGCAAGCAGGCGCAATACGCGGGTCTGACTGACCGGCGAGCGACCTGCGTTAAAACTGTCGTTAGTGATCCAGATATCGGGGCTCGGGATGCGCGAGGTTTTTTTGCCAACCTTGTCTGGCTCGCACAGGCTACCCAGAGCGATAGGCACGGGCTCGACAGCTGCAGTGGCTATAAACCGCGCTGTCAGTCGACGTGGTTCCCCCAAAAAGTAACCGGCAATCAGGGCACACAGCAGAAAAATGCCAGCCAGGATCATAGTGAGGTAACTCCTTGTGCCAATCCGCTATCTGATCGCTGAACAAAACGTGGACAACCCACGCCGGTATAACTTTTCCTTGTTTGAAAGTAGTTCAACCAAGGCAAAGCGCCATGATTTAGAAGAAAAACTTCTGTGCAAATGCGGGTGGCCCATGAAAGTCATGGTCGTGCGACGCAGCATTGTCGTATGCGCGTTTTCGATGCATTACGAGTATTGCCATCTGCGAGGCTTAGGAGGCTGGCGTTCCATGCGAATTTCCTACAGCGGAAAAGCAAAAAACGGAATTGTCTGACTGTTGGTGGTGGAGTTTTTTTGGGATAAAGGCGTGCTTGTCGGTCAGGCACCCCAGTGGATGCCAATGGCTATCAAACATTCGCCATTCACAAGGACGTCCACCCATGCCGCACGATTTGCCGAAACGCTCGTTTGTTCAGGAGGTCCGCGCTACGGCCGTGCTGGTTCTGCCATTAGTGGTGGGGCATGTGTCGACCGGGCTGATCGCCTTCGTGGATAACATCATTGCCGGGCAGCATGGGACCGATACGCTGGCGGCCGTGACCGTCGGCACCGCGCTGTTGTGGTTGCCGATGCTGGTGCCGATTGGCACATTGATCGCGTTGACTGCGTCGGTGGCTCGCTTGCACGGTGCTGGCCAGCACGAGCAGATCGGACCGATATTCCGTCAGGCACTCTGGATGGCGCTGGGCCTTGGCCTGATTATGTTCGCTTTTCTCAGTGTGGCGCCGATGCTGCTTTCTACCGCTGGAATTGCCGAAGAGATTATTCCGGGGTCGCAGGCATTTTTGCATGCGGTTCGCTGGGGTAGCCCGGCGCTGACGTTGTTCTTTTGTATGCGTTATTTGTGCGAAGGCATGCACTGGATGCGGCCCACCATGCTCTTTGGCTTCGGTGGCCTGTTAGTCCTGGCGCCACTGGGTTATGTCTTGACCCATGGCAAGCTGGGCTTTCCCGAACTTGGTGCACAAGGGCTGGGCATCGCTTCCGCGATCATGATGTGGCTGCAGGCGGTAGTTTTTACCTTTTATCTTTGGCGATCACCCCGCATGGCGCATTTGCATCTGTTTGCCTGCTTCGAGCTCCCGAGTCGGGCGGCCATTGGCGATTTGCTGAGGGTTGGACTGCCGATTGGAATCGCGATTTTGATGCAGGGTGGCCTGTTCATCGTCACATCGTTGTTGATTGGGCGCCTGGGCTCCGTGTCCCTGGCTGCACATCAGATTGCGGTCAATGTCGCGCAATTGTGTTTCATGATCCCGGTTGCTGTTGCGGAAGCAACCACCGTGCGCGTTGGCCATGCATTGGGTGGTGGTGATCCGCATGGAGTACGGCGTGCAGCATGGGCAGGATATGCCCTGGTTGTGTTGGCTCAGGCACTTTCGACACTGGCGTTACTGTTGGGGCACGAGGCAATCGCCGGTCTTTATAGTCGGGATTTGGCCGTGACAGCGTTGGCTTCAACGCTTTTGCTGTATGCCGCTGCGTTGCAGTTCCCTGATGGTTTGCAAATGCTTTCGGCGGGGGCGTTGCGCGGCTTGCAGGACACCCGTGTACCCATGCTGCTGGCGATATTCTCCTACTGGGTGATTGGTCTGCCACTGGGTGTCAGCTTGGGGTTTGGCCTGGGTTGGGGGCCGCAGGGTGTATGGCTGGGGTTAATCACGGCATTGACGGTTGCCACCCTGTTGATGGGTTGGCGCTTCGTGCACAGCAGTCAGATCAGGGCGACCGTCGTGAAGTGAAGAAAGCATCGGCAAACTCATTCGTAGAGCCTCTTGCGCAAGGGGCTGTACCTGCACAGTCAGGTACCACCGCGGGGTATTTCCACACGTAATGTGTCCTTTCAAATTGTTACCGGATGCACCACCACGGCGTAACGCGTGGCTCAGGTAACAGTCGCGAGCGCGGCTCAAAAACCCTCGAGAATTTTCCTGTCACTCCCCAAAGCCCCGTTCCAGAGGCCTTCCTGTTGCTTTAACAGCTTTCTTCAGCTTCCGTTCAGCGAGTTGGCTGGTTGATTGCATATGCTTGTATGTACAAGTAAGTGTGTGTGCGTAGGAGTCGCCAGGAGGCGTTGACGCACAGGATGGTTTTAAAGCGCGTACTTGAGGTTTTGGTTCAGGTTCACCGCGTTGCATGCATTCCAGTAACAGCACCCATGCGCGACAAGCGCCCGTAGTGGTTTTAGGAATTGATAATAATGAAAAGAACATTGCTGACCCTTTCTGCTTTGACTCTGTGCATGGCCACCGGCGTCGCCATGGCCAAGGAATACAAAGAGCTGCGTTTTGGCGTTGATCCTTCTTACGCGCCGTTCGAGTCCAAAGCGGCTGACGGTAGCCTGGTGGGCTTCGATATCGATCTGGGCAACGCGATCTGCGCCGAGCTGAAGGTCAAGTGCAAGTGGGTCGAGAGCGATTTCGACGGCACGATTCCAGGCCTGAAGGCCAACAAGTTCGACGGCGTGATCTCTTCCATGACCGTGACTCCGGCCCGCGAGAAAGTCATCGATTTCTCCAGCGAGCTGTTCTCCGGCCCGACTGCTCTGGTCTACAAGAAAGGCTCCGACGTTTCTGACGTGGCCTCGCTCAAGGGTAAAAAGGTTGGCTACGAACAAGGCACCATCCAGGAAGCCTACGCCAAGGCCGTGTTGGACAAGGCCGGGGTAGAAACCAAGGCCTACGCCAACCAGGACCAGGTTTATGCTGACTTGATGTCCGGTCGCCTCGACGCCACGATCCAGGACATGCTGCAAGCCAAGCTGAGTTTTTTGAAGTCGCCGCAAGGGGCTGATTACGAGGTCAGCAAACCGATCGACAGCGAGTTGCTGCCTGCTAAAACAGCAGTGGGTATTGCCAAAGGCAACACAGAGCTCAAGGCTCTTCTCGATAAAGGTATCAAGGCGATCCACGATGACGGCACCTACGACTCGCTCCAGAAGAAGCACTTCGGTGATCTGAGTCTCTACAGCGGCAAGTAAGGCCCCGGTGCCCGTCCTCGGGACGGGCGCTTTTTTATCGCTATAGGTTCCGAAATTATGTTCGAAGCACTTTTGCAGACACTCGGGCTCTCCGGATTCAGCTTGAAGGGGTTTGGCCCTCTGTTGCTGGAAGGCTCCTGGATGACCGTCAAGTTATCGGTGTTGTCGCTGTTGTTGAGCGTTCTGCTCGGCCTGCTCGGCGCCAGTGCCAAACTGTCCAGCGTCAAACTGTTGCGGGTTCCGGCTCAGCTCTACACCACGCTGATTCGCGGGGTGCCGGACCTGGTGCTGATGCTGCTGATTTTCTACAGCCTGCAAACCTGGTTGACCAGTTTCACCGAGGCGCTGGGCTGGGAATACATCGAGATCGATCCATTCGCCGCCGGGATCATCACTCTGGGCTTTATCTACGGTGCCTATTTCACCGAAACCTTTCGCGGCGCGATCCTCGCTGTGCCCCGCGGGCAGATGGAAGCCGCCACGGCCTACGGTTTGAGTCGCGCTCAGCGTTTTCGCTTCGTGGTATTCCCGCAGATGATGCGTTTCGCTCTGCCGGGTATCGGTAACAACTGGATGGTGATCCTCAAGGCCACGGCGCTGGTGTCGATCATCGGCCTGGCGGATTTGGTCAAAGCCGCTCAGGACGCCGGTAAAAGCTCCTATCAACTGTTCTTTTTTCTGGTGTTGGCGGCGCTGATCTACCTGGTGATTACCAGCGCGTCGAACTATGTCCTGCGCTGGCTTGAACGGCATTACGCGGCAGGTTCCCGGGAGGCTGTACGATGATCGAATTACTGCAGGACTACTGGAAGCCCTTCCTCTATAGCGACGGCTACCACATCACCGGCCTGGCCATGACCCTGTGGCTGCTCAGCGCCTCGATCTTCATCGGTTTCCTGGTGTCGGTTCCGCTGTCGATTGCCCGGGTTTCCAACACGTTCTACGTGCGCTGGCCGGTGCAGTTCTACACCTACCTGTTCCGTGGCACGCCGCTGTATATCCAGTTGCTGATCTGCTACACCGGGATCTACAGTCTGGCCGCGGTCCGCGCACAGCCGATGCTCGATGCGTTCTTTCGCGATGCGATGAACTGCACCATCCTGGCGTTTGCCCTGAACACCTGCGCCTACACCACGGAGATTTTCGCCGGGGCGATTCGCAGCATGAACCACGGCGAAGTTGAAGCGGCCAAGGCCTACGGTCTGACGGGTTGGAAACTCTATGCCTACGTGATCATGCCATCGGCCCTGCGTCGCTCGTTGCCGTACTACAGCAACGAAGTGATCCTCATGCTGCACTCGACCACCGTGGCCTTCACCGCCACCGTCCCGGACATTCTGAAAGTGGCGCGGGATGCCAACTCGGCGACCTTTTTGACCTTTCAATCGTTCGGTATCACCGCGCTGATCTACCTGTTGGTCACCTTCGCGCTGGTCGGCCTGTTCCGCATTGCCGAACGTCGTTGGCTGGCTTTTCTTGGCCCGGCTCACTAATCAGGCCACAGGCTTTGTCGCTGCTTGCGACGTCTACGCCGCGGCGACCCATTTTCCCTTAGAGGATGATTGCGCACATGTACAAATTGACTGTTGAAGAACTGCACAAGAGTTACGGTAGCCACCAGGTGCTCAAGGGCGTTTCCCTGAAGGCCAAAACCGGTGACGTCATCAGCCTGATCGGCGCCAGCGGCTCGGGCAAAAGCACCTTTTTGCGTTGCATCAACTTCCTCGAAACACCCAACGACGGCGCCATGAGCCTGGACGGCAAGCAGATTCGCATGGTCAAAGACCACCATGGCATGCGCGTGGCCGACGACGCCGAGCTGCAACGACTGCGCACCCGTTTGGCGATGGTGTTTCAGCACTTCAACCTGTGGGGCCACATGACCGTGCTGGAAAACATCACCATGGCCCCGCGCCGGGTGCTGGGTGTCAGCAAGAAGGACGCCGAAGACCGTGCCCGACGTTATCTGGACAAGGTCGGCCTGCCGGCCCGTGTGGCTGAACAATACCCGGCGTTCCTGTCGGGCGGTCAGCAACAGCGTGTCGCCATTGCCCGTGCGCTGGCGATGGAACCGGAAGTCATGCTGTTCGACGAACCGACCTCGGCGCTGGACCCGGAACTGGTGGGCGAAGTGCTCAAGGTGATCCAGGGCCTGGCCGAAGAAGGCCGGACCATGATCATGGTGACCCACGAAATGAGCTTCGCCCGCAAGGTTTCCAACCAGGTGCTGTTCCTGCATCAGGGGCTGGTGGAGGAAGAAGGCGCGCCGGAAGACGTGCTCGGTAATCCGAAAAGCGAACGGCTGAAGCAGTTCCTCAGCGGCAATTTGAAGTAGCCAGCGCCGGGTACATTTAAGAAAACGGGCGATCCGAATAAGATCGCCCGTTTTTTACATCGAAGCCTGTACCTGCAATCGTCGCCCAACGACGTCGAGCAAATCACAACCGTCGCGCAATGACGTCACCAACACCTGCGCAAGTTCACTGTAAACGTCCTCGCTAAGCGCCAGACTCTCCGCGAGTTGGGTCGCGGTGCGGATGCGATAGGCAGCGGCTTCATGTAACACGTCCAATGGTGCTTCGGTGTCGATCAGCAGCGACGGAATGATTCAGCCCACCTCGTAGCGGACCGAAAGCGTGCCCTTCTTCTGCGAAAGGGCTGCGATAGTGACTGTGCCTAATTCCTGTAGGCGCCTTACATGGGTACCGCCGCAGCCATAGGCGGGCAGTTCACCGAAGCCGATTTCACGCGAACCTTCGCGCAGCGAAGTCAGGCGTGGCAGATCGTTGGCGATCCACTGGGCGAGGGCTTGCTGGATCGTTTCGGCTTCCAGTTCCTGGGGCGTTTCACCGGGCGTGAAAGTGACCTTGCATTCGTCCGGCCAATGATGGGCCTTGATCGGTATCCAGCCCTTGGTTTCGAGGAAGTGCCCGATCAAATGGCCGGCCGAATGCAGGCGGGTATTAAGTTGACGGCGTTGTTCGTCGATCTTGATTGAGGTCATGCCCAGGCTTACCGGTCGGTCGACGTAGTGCACGATACGATTCTGCTCCTGTACGACTCGCGTGACCTGGCTTTGGCCGATCCAGCCGGTGTCACACGGCTGGCCACCGCCTTGGGGGTGAAACAGCGTGGCGCGCAGGACTACGGCGAACTCGGTTTCACAGGGTGTGCACTTGAGGACTTCCACGTTGGCGATGAGGTCATCACTATGGAAAAAGAGGCGAAGCGTCATATTTCATTCCCTATTGAAATTGATGTTTTGATTATATGAAGGCTGCCATTGCGTGATAATCCGTTCAAACATCAAAGGACTGTTGCGCTGTGAGCATAAATTTTCCACTGCCACTGTTGGGTGAAATGGCTATTTTCGTCAAGGTGGCTGAGCACGGAACGCCGAGCCATCCCCATGACCTACTGAGTCACAGCTGTATCTATCTGGGCGAAACGCCGAGCGATGCACGCTGGAAATGGCAATGCCCCAAAAAAAGGCCCGCATGTTTAACCATGCGGGCCTTTTGTATTGCTGATCAGGGATCAGTGCTTGCTGTCCTGGTTCGACAAGGCCAGCAGTTGTTTTTCCTGGTTCCAGTCGAACGGTTCGTCATTCTGCTCGGCTTCGTAACGACGTTCTTCCAGAGCCTGGTACAGATCGATTTCATCGTCGGGCATGTAATGCAGGCAGTCACCGGCGAAATACCACAGCAAGTCGCGGGGGACGAGGTGGGCAATTTGCGGGTAGCGCTGGATGACTTGGCAAATCAGGTCCTGACCCAGGTATTGGCTCTCGATCGGGTCAATCGGCAATGAGGCGCGCAGTTCGTCGAAGCGCTCCAGAAACAGGGCATGACTTTCTTCCGGCACCTGCTCGGCTTCACCGACAGCGACCAGAATACTGCGCAGGAGGTCGAGCTGAACGAGCGTTTGGTCGAGCATAAGGGTGTCCTCTAAAACAAAAGCAAAACGGGCGCTGGAGTATATAGCTCCAGCGCCCGCTTTTCATCATTGACCCGCCGGACGAGCCGCCGCGTTAACGGGTCTTGCCCTCAGCCAGCTCAAGTTGCTCTTTGGAAAAGTCATCGACAGCGATCACTTTGCGCCGCGCCGCCTCAGCCTCGTGCAAACTGTGTGCTTCTGCCGCTTGCAGTACGCCGGCCTCCAGGGCGGCGTCGATGACGTGCTCCCCGGCACTCGGTTTGAACTGCCCGCTCTTGAGCGCAAAGTGCATTTTTTTCTGTAGGGGTTGTGCGGCACTCAGCAGGTCGCAGGCCTGTTGCAGGGCGCCGACCGGGTCATCGACCGATTGTGGACGGTAGCACCCCCCCAGCAACTCTTCGAGTGTCGGGTCGCCTTTGGCCCGGCCAATGACCGCCGCCACCTCGGCAGCGAGTTTGTCCGACGGTCCTTTGTGACGACGACCGAACGGGAATACGATCACCCGCAACAGGCAACCCGACACCTTGCTCGGGAAGTTGCTCAGTAGTTCATCCAGCGCTCGCTCCGACTGGCCGAGGCTTTCTTCCATGGCCCAGGTGAACAGCGGCGTCATGTGCTCCGGCGAGTCGAGGTCGTGGTAACGCTTGAGGGCGGCGGAAGCCAGGTACAGGTTGCTCAGTACATCGCCGAGTCGGGCCGACAGGCGTTCGCGACGTTTCAGTTCGCCACCCAGCAGCATCATGCTCAGGTCCGCGAGCAGGGCAAATGCCGCCGCCTGACGGTTGAGGGCACGGAAGTAACCCTGGCTGAGTTTGTCCCCCGGGACGTGTTCGAAATGCCCGAAGCCAAGGTTCAGCACCAGGGTGCTGGCGGCGTTGCTCACGGCGAAACCGATGTGCTTGAGCAACAGACCGTCGAACTCTTTCAGCGCCTGATCCTTGTCTTCACGGCCGGCGAGGGCCATTTCCTTGAGCACAAACGGATGACAGCGGATCGCGCCCTGGCCAAAGATCATCAGGTTGCGCGACAGGATGTTAGCGCCTTCCACGGTGATGAAGATTGGCGCGCCTTGCCAGCTGCGCCCAAGGTAGTTGTTGGGGCCCATGATGATCGCCTTGCCGCCGTGCACGTCCATGGCGTGGCTGATGCACTCGCGACCGCGTTCGGTGAGGTGATACTTGAGAATTGCCGACAGCACCGAAGGTTTCTCGCCGAGGTCCACCGCGTTGGCAGTGAGCATCCGCGCGGCATCCATCATCCAGGCGTTACCGCCGATACGTGCCAGCGCTTCCTGAATCCCTTCGAAGGCCGACAGCGGTACGTTGAATTGCTCGCGAACCTGAGCATATTGGCCGGTCACCAGGCTGGTGAACTTGGCCGCTCCGGTACCGACTGCCGGCAGTGAAATCGAACGCCCGACCGACAGGCAATTCATCAGCATCATCCAGCCTTTGCCGAGCATTTCCTGGCCGCCGATGAGAAAATCCAACGGTACGAAAACGTCCTTGCCGCAGTTTGGACCGTTCATGAACGCAGCGCCGAGGGGCAGGTGGCGTCGGCCGATTTCCACACCGGCGGTGTCAGTGGGGATCAATGCGAGGCTGATCCCGAGGTCTTCCTGGTCACCCAGCAAGTGGTCCGGGTCATAGGCCTTGAACGCCAGGCCGAGCAGGGTGGCGACCGGCCCCAGGGTGATGTAGCGTTTTTCCCAGTTCAGCCGAAGGCCCAGGGTTTGCTGGCCTTCCCATTCGCCCTTGCAGATCACTCCGGTGTCGGGCATGGCGCCCGCATCGGAGCCGGCCAGTGGACCGGTCAACGCGAAACACGGGATATCGTCGCCACGCGCCAGGCGTGGCAGGTAATGGTTGCGTTGTTCATCGGTGCCGTAATGCAGCAACAGTTCGGCCGGGCCGAGGGAGTTGGGCACCATCACGGTGGAGGCGAGGTCGCCGCTGCGGGTGGCCAGTTTCATCGCTACTTGTGAGTGAGCGTAGGCAGAGAAGCCCTTGCCGCCGAATTCCTTGGGAATGATCAGGGCGAAAAAACCATTCTGCTTGATGTGCGCCCAGGCCTCGGCCGGCAGGTCCATCGTCTGGCCGATCTGCCAGTCGCTGACCATGGCGCAGAGCTCCTCGGTCGGGCCGTCGATGAACGCCTGTTCTTCTTCGCTCAACTGCGCTTTGGGGTAGGACAGCAGTTTGTTCCAGTCCGGGCGACCGCTGAACAGCTCGCCATCCCACCAGACCGTGCCGGCATCGATGGCGTCTCGCTCGGTTTGCGACATCGGGGGCAGGGTTTTCTGAAACCAGTTGAACAGCGGGGCACTGAAATATTTGCGTCGCAGGTCGGGCAGCAGCAGGGGAGCCGCCACGGCGGCCAGCACGATCCAGAAAATCAGCAGCAACCAGCCTCGTGCATGGCTGAAGGCACCCATCGCCAGCAGGTAGACAGCCACGATGCCCAAGGCGGGCAGGGGCGCGGTGCGGCGATGGGCCAGCCAGGCAATCCCGACCACCAGAACCAGTATCCACAACAGCAGCATATTCAATCCTCCGTGAAGCCAGGGGCAAAACCACCTTCAGAGCTTAGACGGCATCTGCAAAACGGGGTGGTCGGAGCGATGTGTCTGAATGTATGGGAAACAGCTGTGAATTTCGTGAGTGATAGTACTGACGGACACTGTAAAAAAGCTTCGTTGCGCGTGCGACAAGCTCTGATGTTTGGCCGAAACGTCGTTATCTCTGTGCGGGGATGGAGTATCTGGTCGACCATGGCCAGTTCGCCGATGTACCCGAAGCGTTCTTCTTCGAGTACCTGGAAAAGCTCTATCCGCATTTGTTCGGTGAGCAGTCGCCAGCCCTGTTGGGCGACATGCAGAGTGATTTGAGTCGCGGCTGATCCGGCGTAGACTGCCCCGGCATTCATCCAATGAATCCATCGAGGAGCGGTCATGCTGAAGATCTGGGGTCGGAAAAATTCGTCGAATGTCAGAAAGGCACTGTGGTGCGCCGAGGAACTCGGGCTGACCTGCGAAACGCAGGATGCGGGCGGGGCTTTTGGTGTGGTCGACACACCGGAGTACCGGGCGATGAACCCCAATGGCCGCATCCCGGTGATTGAAGACGACGGTTTTGTGCTGTGGGAATCCAATACCATCGTGCGTTACCTGGCTGCCCGTCATGCCGCTGATTCAAACTGGTACCCGGCCGATGTGCAGGCTCGGGCGAACGCGGAAAAGTGGATGGACTGGACCACTTCGTCCTTTGCCGAACCGTTCCGTCACGTATTCTGGGGTGTGTTGCGCACCCCGGCGGATCAGCAGGACTGGAGTGCGATCAACGCGGCGCAAAAAACCTGCGAACAGTTGCTGTCGATGGTCGATCAGGCATTGGCGCACACGCCTTATTTGTCCGGCGACGAGATCGGCGTCGGCGATATTCCGTTGGGCAGTTTCATCTATGCCTGGTTCGAGATGCCCATCGAGCGAGCGCCGATGCCTCATCTGCAGGCCTGGTATGCGCGTCTGAAGCAACGTCCGGCTTATCAAAAAGCCGTCATGACCGCGTTGACTTAATACTGACTATCAACACACTTGACTGTACTTGTGCGGCGTCGCCAAGCACCATTGCGCTAATGCGCCGCGGTTGCATGGGTCGCCGCACGCCCTTACTTATTCCCGACTTTCCTTCTTGGTGCGTAAATCCGATATGAGTTCTGCTCTGTCCATCCGGCAGCTAACCAAAACCTACGGCAACGGTTTCCAGGCCTTGAGTGGTATCGATCTGGATGTCGCCGAAGGTGACTTTTTCGCCTTGCTCGGCCCCAACGGCGCCGGCAAATCCACGACCATCGGCATTCTCTCGACCCTGGTGAACAAGACCAGCGGAACGGTGAACATCTTTGGTCACGACCTGGACCGCAACCCGGCCGCGCTCAAGCGCAGCATCGGTGTGGTGCCGCAGGAGTTCAACTTCAACCAGTTCGAAAAGACCTTCGACATTGTCGTGACTCAGGCCGGTTACTACGGCATTCCACCCAAAGTCGCCAAGGAACGCGCCGAGCAATACCTGACGCAGCTTGGCCTGTGGGACAAGCGCGATGTGCCGTCGCGTTCACTGTCGGGTGGCATGAAGCGTCGATTGATGATCGCGCGCGCGTTGGTGCATCAACCACGCCTGCTGATTCTCGACGAACCGACTGCTGGCGTGGATATCGAACTGCGTCGCTCGATGTGGAGCTTTCTCACCGAGCTGAACCAGAAAGGCATCACCATCATCCTCACCACGCATTACCTCGAAGAGGCTGAGCAGTTGTGCCGCAACATCGGCATCATCGACCACGGCACGATTGTCGAAAACACCAGCATGCGTAACCTGCTCAGCCAGCTGCATGTCGAGACCTTCCTGCTGGACCTGAAGAATTCAATGACGGTAGCGCCGCAGTTGAACGGCTATCCGACCCGCTTGCTCGACAGCCACACCCTGGAAGTCCAGGTCGACAAATCCGTCGGCATCACCGCGTTGTTCGGTCAGTTGGCCATGCAGAACATCGAAGTGCTGAGCCTGCGCAACAAAACCAATCGCCTCGAGGAGTTGTTCGTGTCTCTGGTGGAGAAAAATCTGGCGAAGGTGGCCGTATGAGTTCCGAACTGCAACCCAACCTCGTCGCGCTCAATACCATCGTTTACCGTGAAGTCCGGCGCTTTACCCGGATCTGGCCTCAGACGCTGCTGCCGCCGGCCATCACCATGGTTTTGTACTTCGTGATCTTCGGTAATCTGATTGGCCGGCAAATCGGTGATATGGGTGGCTTCACCTATATGGAATACATCGTGCCGGGTCTGATCATGATGTCGGTGATCACCAACTCCTATGGCAATGTGGTCTCGAGCTTTTTCGGCAGCAAATTCCAGCGTTCCATCGAGGAGCTGATGGTTTCACCGGTTTCACCGCACACCATTCTGATCGGCTACACCCTGGGCGGGGTGTTGCGCGGGTTGATGGTCGGGGTGATCGTGACCTTGTTGTCGCTGTTTTTCACTACCTTGCAGGTGCATCACCTGGGCGTGACCATGCTGGTGGTGGTACTGACGGCAACGATCTTCTCGCTGCTGGGTTTCATCAACGCAGTGTTTGCGCGTAACTTCGACGACATTTCGATTATCCCGACGTTCGTGCTGACGCCGTTGACCTATCTGGGCGGGGTGTTTTACTCGATCAGCCTGCTGCCACCGTTCTGGCAGACCGTGTCGCTGGCCAACCCGGTGCTGCACATGGTCAACGCTTTCCGCTTTGGCATCCTCGGCGTCTCGGACATCAAGATCAGCGTGGCCATTACCTTCATGCTGGTGGCGACTGTGGTGCTGTATATCGGTTGTGCGCGGTTGCTGGTCAGCGGGCGCGGGATGCGCACGTAACCTGCGGCAAACTCGATCCTTGTGGGAGATTCTATGGTTGAGGGGAAGCCCTCAACCTGCTTTCAGCTGGTAT
>CAYNGZ010000012.1:0-32261 GCA_964396695.1 uncultured Pseudomonas sp. | reverse complement strand
AAAGTGGGTGTAGAAATACATCACGGCGAACAGAACCGAGGCTAAAACCGATAGAGCAATACCTTTAGGCAAACTGTCCTCGCGAGGTTGAACGTAAAACGGGCTGCGGAGGATACGTGGTTTTTGTGCTGAATATTGGCCGGATGATCAACACATGTACCACCCATGCGGGCTTGCTCGCGAAAGCGGTTTCACATTCAACATTGATGTTGACTGGAAGATCGCCTTCGCGAGCAAGCCCGCACGGATTGTCGGGTATCAAGCGCGCAAGGTGCGCGTCATGCGCAACGCCAGCAAACTGCCGCAAACAATCACCCCCGCCAGCAGATACAACGCGGCATCGGTCGAGCCGGTGCTGTCCTTGACCCAGCCCACCAGATACGGGCTGAGGAAACCGGCCATCTGGCCCATGGAGTTGATCAACGCCAGGCCACCGGCGGCCGCACCGGCGCTGAGCATGGCGGTCGGTACCGGCCAGAACATCGGCAGGCCGGTGAGGGCGCCCATCGTAGCGATGCTCAGGCCAAGAATCGCAATGGCCGGGTTGGCGGCAAAGTTCACGGCAATCAGCAGGCCCACCGCGCCCATCAGCATCGGCACCACCAGGTGCCAGCGGCGCTCCTTATGCAGGTCGGCCGAGCGACCTACCATCAGCATGAACACTGCCGCCAGCAGGTACGGAATTGCACTGAGCCAGCCGATCACCAGATTGTCGGCGAAACCCAGGTTCTTGATGATCGACGGCAGCCAGAAGTTGATCGCGTAAACACCGCTTTGAATGCAGAAATAGATCAGGCCGAATGCCCAGATCGCCGGGTTCCTGAACACGGCCAGCAATGAGTCGGTGGCGGTTTTCGGTTTGTTGGACCAGTCGATGGCTTGATCCGCCTCAAGCACGGCACGCTCTTGCGGCGTGAGCCATTTGGCGCTGGTGAAGTTATCGCTGAGCAGGAAGAACGCCAGCGCGCCGAGCGTGACGGTCGGAATGCCTTGCAGCAGGAACATCCACTGCCAGCCGGCGAGGCCACCCTGGCCGGCGGCGAAGTGATTGAGAATCCAGCCAGAGAACGGGCTGCCGAGCAGGCCGGACACCGGAATCGCCGACATGAACAGCGCCATGATGCGGCCACGGCGGAACGTCGGGAACCACTGCGAAAGGTACAGCACCACGCCCGGGAAGAACCCGGCTTCGGCGGCGCCGGTAAACAGACGCAGGGTGTAGAACTGGGTCGGTGTGGTGACGAACAGCAGGCAGGTCGACAGCGTGCCCCAGGTGATCATCATCAGCGCGATCCAGCGCCGTGGGCCGAATCGGGTCAGCGCCAGGTTGCTCGGTACGCCGCACAGCACGTAGCCGATAAAGAAAATCCCGGCCCCGAGGCCGTACACGGTTTCGCTGAACTTCAGTGCGTCGAGCATCTGCAGTTTGGCAAATCCAACGTTGACCCGGTCGAGGTAGTTGAACAGGTAGCAGACAAAGATGAAGGGGATCAAGCGCAGGGTAACGCGCTTGTAGACGGCGTTTTTATCGTCATCGGTGGCCAGGGTGGCAGCGGCGCTCTGTGACATGGCGGGGTCTCTCTTTATTATGATTTTTTGCGATACGAGGGTAGGGTCTGTTGACCTTTGGTGACAAACCGCGTTGCTGTGCCAACGTGTGCGAGGCAAGGCGCGGGATGCCGCCAATGGTTGTTCCCTTGGCAAATCCCGCAACGCAGCCTCGCGCACGTTGGCGCGCAACCCGAAGGGACGGGACCCATTTGGCGCAGGGCTGCGTTGCTCGGAACTTATTTGGAACAACCAAACCGCGTTCCTCGCGCCTTGCCCTGCGCCAAATGGGTCGCCGTCGCGGTTGTCACCAAAGGTCAACAGACCCTATCGTTGATCGCCCACAGAGTCTCGGTCACCCCTACGCGGATGTCTTTGTGCCTGAGCACAGGGTTTGCGCCAACCACCTGTGCGGGTGAACAATCAATCACCGCACGTTTTCAAGGATTACGCCGCATGTTCGAACTCGATCACGACCTGGCGCAGGATATCGTCGACCGGGCGATGGCCATCCTGCCCTACAACGTCAACGTCATGGACAGCCAGGGGCTGATTCTCGGCAGCGGCGAGCCGGAGCGGGTCAACACCCGACACGAAGGGGCGCAACTGGTGCTGGTGAACGGTCGGGTGGTGGAAATCGACGCCCAGACCGCCATGCACCTCAAAGGCGTGCAGCCAGGGATCAATTTGCCGCTGCTGCTCGATCAGCGTCTGATCGGCGTGCTGGGCATTACCGGTGAACCCGAGCAACTGCGTACCTACGCCGAACTGGTGCGCATGACCGCCGAGATGCTGGTCGGCCAGCGCAACCAGCAGGCCGAGCAGCAATGGCGTCGTCAGCGTTGCGATGACCTGCTCGCGTTGTTGCTCAGTGAGGCGGGAGATTCACCGCGACTGATCGACGAAGCTCAGCAAATGGGCCTCAAGCCACAGCTGTCGCGCACGCCTTATTTGTTTGAGTTGGGCCTGGAGCACGGGGCGGGGCAAACGGTCGAGGCCTTGAGTGCCTGGTTGATCTCGCGCTATCCCGACAGTTGGTGCGTGAGTTCCGCCAAGTCGTCGCTGCTGTGGTGCCGCCCGACTACGCAAGCAGTGGACAACGAACGTTTGCTGGAAAAACTCGAGGGCCTGGGCTGGAACATTCTGCGCATCGCCGTGGGTGGCCAGGCCGATGGCTTGCAAGGCTTGCGCCGCTGCTATCGGCGGGTTGGCGACTTGCTGGCCTATGGGCGCGATGTGCTGCCGAACACCCGTTTGCTGACGCTGAACCGCTATCGACTGCCGGTCATGCTCTGGCGCCATCGCAACGACGATGCGCTGGACGAGTTGCTCACGCCATTGCGCAAGGTCATTGCCAAAGACGCTAACGGCCAGCTGTTGGCGACCTTGCGCAGTTGGTGCGAACACGACGGCCAGAGTCAGGCCTGTGCCGATGCGCTGGGCATTCACCGCAACAGTTTGCGTTACCGCATGGAGCGCATTGCCGAACTCAGCGGCGTTGACCCGTTGCGCCTTGATGGCATGCTCGCGCTGTACCTGGGCGTGCAACTGCTGCCGCAGGCTGCGATCTTTTGATTTTGTGAGAATGAACAATAAACCCATGCCGCACTTGTGCAGCGGACCGGCGTCATTGTTCATGTCAACTGGCAGCATGGGCTCCATTGGAACTGGAGAATTCACATGAAAATCGTCATTGCCCCCGATTCGTTCAAGGACAGTCTGAGTGCCGAAGCTGTGGCCGACGCCATTGCGCTGGGTCTGGCCGAGGTCTGGCCCGACGCGACGCTGGTCAAGTGCCCGATGGCCGATGGCGGGGAAGGGACGGTCGAGTCGATTCTTGCCGCCTGCGATGGAGAGCTGCGCCGCGTCAACGTCCGGGGACCGCTTGGCACTCAGGTTGACGCGCATTGGGGCTGGTTGCCCCACAGCCACACCGCGATCATCGAAATGGCCGAGGCCAGCGGTTTGCAATTGGTGCCGGTGGGCCAGCGTAATGCGTGCATCAGCAGCACGTTCGGCACAGGTGAACTGATCCGCGCAGCACTCGATGCCGGTGCGCAGCGGATTATCCTGGCCATCGGCGGCAGCGCCACCAACGACGCAGGTGCCGGTGCGCTGCAAGCGCTGGGCGTGCGACTGCTGGATGCCCAAGGGCAGTCCTTGAAACCGGGCGGCCAGGCGTTGGCGCAACTGGCGCAGATCGATCTGAGCAACATGGACCCGCGTCTGGCCACGGTGCGTTTTGAAATCGCCGCCGACGTCAACAATCCGCTCTGCGGTCCCCACGGTGCCTCAGCGATTTTCGGTCCGCAGAAGGGCGCGTCAGCCGAACAGGTTCAACAACTGGATCTGGCCCTTGGGCATTTCGCCGGGCTCTGTGCCCAAACCCTGGGAACAGATCTGCGCAACGAGCCGGGCAGTGGTGCAGCGGGCGGTCTGGGTTTTGCGGCCAAGGCGTTTCTCGGCGCGCAATTTCGTGCCGGGGTAGAGGTGGTCGCCGACCTGGTCGGCCTGGCGGGTGCGGTACAGGGTGCGGACCTGGTGATCACCGGTGAAGGCCGCTTCGACGCCCAGACCTTGCGCGGCAAAACGCCGTTTGGCGTCGCACGTGTCGCTCATCGGCACGGCGTGCCGGTGATCGTGATCGCCGGCACCCTCGGCGAGGGCTATCAGCAGATGTATGAGCATGGGGTCAGCGCGGCATTCGCGCTGGCGTCCGGGCCGATGACGCTGGAACAAGCCTGCGCCGACGCCCCGTGCCTGTTGCGTGATCGAGCGCGGGACATCGCCCGTGTCTGGCGCATCGCGGCTCGCAAGGGCTGATAACCGTCATCGCCTGATAAGTGTTTCACCCTTGAAACACTTGTCACATCAAGAAATAAATTTCTCTCTGGCCTGCATAAAACCTAAAGCCCTGCCGATACAGGGTATAGGCGCCCACACCGACCAGAATGTAGACGCCTGCCTGCACGCGGGGAGCGATCCTGCGCCTGCCAGCGTTCACTGCATGGATGCTCGAAGACATCACTACTCCGAGAGTTATCCTATGTCCCTGCGTAACATGAATATCGCGCCTCGAGCGTTCCTGGGTTTTGCTTTCATTGCGTTGCTGGTGATCGTGCTCGGCGTCTTTGCCGTGAACCGCATGGCGATCATCCGCCAGGCTTCCATCGACATGGAAACCAACCAGCTACCCAGCGTCGCCTTCCTTGGAAATATCACCGAGAGCGTCCTGCGCTTGCGCATTCTGTCGTTCCGCGTGCTGGTAAACCGTGAGGCAGCCGGGTTGCAAGACGCTGAAACCCGTGTTGCCGTACTGACAGACAAGGCCAGACAAGCTCAAAAGGCCTATGCAGCCTTGCCAGCCGGCCCGGAAGAGGCGGCGCTGTATAAAACCTTTGCGGCCACGCTGGACAGTTACCTGCAAGCGCAAAACCAGATGATGGAGCTGTCGCGGCAGAATAAAGTCGATGACATGCGCAACCTGATCAATACGCGTATCAAGGAAGGTACCGATTTGATGGGTGAGCAGTTGAACAAGCTGATCGCCATTAACCAGGCGGGCGCAAGCCAGGCCGACGCCTTGGCCGGTGACCAATATTCCTACGCCACCAACGGCATTATCGCGGTGTCGGTGTTCGCTGCACTGGTGACGGTGGTGCTCGCCTGGCTGTTGACCCGCAGCATCGTCACCCCGCTGACCCGCGCCGTCGCCGCCGCCGAGTCCATTGCCGGCGGTAACCTTACCCAACCTATAGCAGTCGATGGCAAGGACGAACCGGCGCGTTTGCTCGGGGCCTTGTCGACCATGCAAGCCAACCTGCGCCAAACCATCGAGCAGATTGCCGGTTCTGCGAATCAGCTGGGGGCTGCCGCCGAAGAACTCAGTGCCGTGACCGAGGAAGCGTCGCGCGGTCTGCAACAGCAAAACAACGAGATCGAACAGGCCGCGACGGCGGTCAATGAAATGACCGCCGCGGTGGAAGAGGTCGCACGCAATGCGGTGTCCACTTCCGAAGCGTCCAATCAATCGACTCAGGCCGCCCGTGAAGGTCGCGACCGCGTGGTGGAAACGGTCAACGCGATTCAGACCATGACCCAAGATGTTCAGAACACCTCGCTGATGATTGAAGGTCTGGCCACTCAGGGCCGCGATATCGGCCAGGTGCTGGACGTGATTCGGGCGATTGCCGAGCAGACCAACCTGCTGGCACTCAACGCGGCCATCGAAGCGGCGCGTGCCGGTGAAGCCGGGCGCGGTTTTGCGGTGGTGGCTGACGAGGTCCGCGCCTTGGCGCATCGCACCGCACAGTCGACCCAGGAAATCGAAAAAATGGTCGCCGGTATTCAAAACGGTACCGGTGAGGCGGTCGAGTCCATGCAGCAAAGCAACCAGCGCACGCACACCACCCTGGAACTGGCCCGTGCGGCGGGCGTGGCGCTGGAACAAATCACCCAGTCGATCCACCAGATCAACGAGCGCAACCTGGTGATCGCCAGTGCCTCGGAAGAACAGGCGCAGGTGTCGCGGGAAGTGGACCGCAACCTGGTGAACATCCGCGACCTGGCCACCCAGTCGGCCGCCGGTGCCAACCAGACCAGCGCTGCCAGCCATGAGCTGTCGCGTCTGGCAGTCGATTTGAACGCGATGGTGGCGCGTTTCGTGATTTGAGATAGGGTTGAATGTGGAGCTCGCGCGACAGGAGAAGTCCATGCGCTATTCAGCCTTGACCCAACGAATCGCCGGCGATGGAGCCGATGCCTGGCAGATTCACTACCGAGCGCTGGAGTTGCGCGAGCAAGGGGTCGATGTACTGCTGCTGTCGGTCGGCGACCCGGATTTCGATACGCCGAAGCCGATTGTCCAGGCGGCCATCGACAGCCTGCTGGCCGGTGATACCCACTATTCGGAGGTGCGTGGCACGCGGTCGCTGCGCACCCGCATCGCCCGCCGCCACACCCGGCGCAGCGGTCAGGTGGTGGATGCCGACCATGTGCTGGTACTGCCGGGCGCGCAATGCGCGGTGTACTCGGTGGTGCAATGCCTGCTCGATCCGGGTGATGAGGTGCTGGTCGCCGAACCCATGTACGTGACCTACGAAGGCGTGTTCGGCGCCTGCGGGGCGAAGGTGGTGCCGATCGCGGTGCGACCGGAGAACGGTTTTCGCGTTGACCCGGTGGACGTCGCCGCACGGATCACTCCCAGGACCCGCGCCATTCTGCTCAACAGCCCGAACAATCCTTCCGGTGCCAGCCTGTCGTTGCCGATCTGGCAGGCCCTGGCGCGGCTGTGCATCCAGCATGACCTGTGGCTGATCAGCGACGAGGTCTACAGTGAACTGTTGTATGAAGGTCAGCACATCAGTCCGGCCAGTCTGCCGGGGATGGCCGAACGCACGGCGACCGTGAACAGCCTGTCGAAATCCCACGCCATGAGTGGCTGGCGAGTCGGCTGGGTGATCGGTCCGAAACCCTTGACCGAACACCTGGAAAATCTGTCGCTGTGCATGCTCTTTGGCCTTCCGGACTTCGTGCAGAACGCCGCGTGTGTGGCACTGGAGGCCGATTTGCCGGAGCTTGCGCGGATGCGCGACGAGTACCGTGCACGGCGCGACCTGGTGTGCGCACGTTTGAGCGATTGCCCGGGCATCAGCCCGGTCGTCCCGGATGGCGGCATGTTCGTGATGGTCGATGTACGCCAGACCGGGGTCGGCGCGCAAGCCTTCGCCGAAAAACTGCTGGAAAGTTATGCCGTGTCGGTGCTCGCCGGTGAAGCGTTCGGGCCGAGTGCGGCGGGGCATATCCGCATTGGCCTGGTGCTGGACCAACAGCGGTTGGCCGAAGCCTGCCGGCGGATCGTGCGCTGTGCAACGGAGCTGCTGAAAGCCCGGCGGGCCTGATCCGCCTGAAGCGTTGTGCTGGATTTGATGGTCTCATCGCGAGCAGGCTCGCTCCCACAAAGGCACCACCGCGATTCCCTGTGGGAGCGAGCCTGCTCGCGATGGGGCCATAAGCATCACACCAAACTCCCCCGCGTCGACCCACGCTCAATCAACCGAGCCGCAAAATCCAGCGTCCGCGCCGGCCCGTCATCGCCCCGCAGGCGCTTGAGCAGACACTCGAACGCGCTCGCGCCAATGTCTGCCATTGGCTGGGCGAGGGCGGTAATGCCGCTGCCCACCAGCGGGTACCAATCCAGGTCGTCGAGAGCGATCAAACCGATGTCTTCAAACAGCGCGCAGCCCAGTTCGCTGATCGCCTGCTCGATGCGTTTGGCAGTGGCCTCCGACAGCAAGGCCCGGTCTTCACCAATGAAACGCGACACGCTGGCCTTGGAGACCCTGGCGTGCTCGACGACATCGAGCATGGTGACGCGGCCGCGCTGGGCGGCGGAAAAAGTAGTCACGGTGTGGAAGCCTTGTTGTTTGAGTTGTTGTGGCTGGCGCTGAAACCGGTTTCAGGAAGAACCAGGCGCACGTGAACGTCAAGCTCATCGATGAAGAAAGTCGTGGGAAAAGTCGCATTAAACCGACAGACGGTCGTTAGACCTGTCAGATCTGACAGTAGCCGGTGTCGGGGATACGGCGTTTAATTTCTTGCAAGTGTTGCGGAAAGGAAAAGTGGGTTGCTCTCGGATCTTTTCGATCCGGACATATATCAGTTCAACTGTGATGGAGTACGTGAAATGACTGCTAAACAAAGCCTTGGACCAATCTCAGAACTCAGCACCGCACAGATGGTTGCCAAACAATCTCGCCTCAACTATCGCTCGTTCAACCTTCCAGCTCCGAAGGCGAATAATCCGGCACCGGAAATTGACGGATTGATCGACGGCGGGCGGGTGCCTAAAGTGCTTATGGATACGCCAGCACTCACCGTTAAATTGATGGGGGTGCTTGATGAAAATGACAGGGATAGTGCTGAACTCGTATTGTACGACCAGCGAAATGGGGATGATCCCGAGGGTGGGGTAGTGATTGGTACAGAAGTATTTTTACCACCACTACCAAGGACTTACCCAATCGACTTTCCGCTACCAACTGCCGATTTGCCTGATGATGACAAAGGTAACGACTCAACTTTTTACAAGTTAAGATTCAGAATCTATGGCGGTGGTACGGGGAATCCTGATAATTCCGACCCGCTTGAGGTTCGAGCTGACAGATTTGCGCCTTATCAAAGCAAGGTTGACGGCGTTCGTAGCTCGGGCCCGAAACCAACCTATCGAAATGTACCCGGTGATGTGATTGATGACGCATGGCTCAAGGCCAATACTGAGCTGCAGTTGACTATTGATCCGAGTTATCCATTCTATCGGACTAATGATACCGTACGGGTTTTCGTATCGGATACTTATTCGGACACCGCTCCGCCCACGCCGACGTATTCCACAAAGATGCCTGCCAGTGGTCTGGTAAATGTTCCTGTTGCAAATTTGGGCTCGCCGACGACAGGGAAATATTATGTCTATTATAATTTGACCGATAGCGTAGGGAATATCAGTAAAGTTTCGTTTGCAAATGCGCTGGAAGTAAATTTACGGCCTGAACCTGAAATGGGAATCCCCACGATCCCCAAAGCGGTATTGCCGGATGTATTGGACCTCAAAGAATTTGATTCACTTGTTTATGTTTTCGTAGAGGTCAAATTACATTGGCTGGATACGGATGATATTTTATTGTGCGTGAACAGTGACAGCTCTCCTGTAAAACAACTGAAGGTGGGGTCAGGCACCCAGCTTCGGTTTACATTGAACTATATCCATCTCAAGCACTTGATCACCGATCCTTATGCGCTGGTTGATACTAAGCTTTATTACTACCTCAAGCGCGGTATCGATACACCTCGTAAATCGCTTGAACAACCATTCACCTTTGACCATACGTACAGAGGCCCGGTCAACCCGAACCTGCCGGAACTGGAAAACGCGGAGATGGTGCCCGTTGATGTTTTAGGGGACTCCGCAACACTGAATCATGTGACCGCCGCCGACCGTGGGAAGCCGGTAACGATCAAGACGACCGTGCAGAAGCCGGGAGGTACCTGGGTGTCGTACGGTGATGAAATAGCAAGACTCTGGTTCGACGGAAAGGAGGTCACAAACATCCCACTGATGGGCGGGCCAGTACCACTGCTTACATTTGATATGGCCTCTACTGTCATTGATGCTGCTGGGCCTGGTAAAAAAATTGCCCAGTGGAGCATTGAGGAAGGTGGCGGTCGCAACGTCATGTTCTCCCCGAAAACTGAAGTGACGATTGATGAAGTCTCCGTTACTTTCCCTCAACCTACGGTACCCATTTATGAAGTCGATGATGGTGCTGGCGGCAGGAAGCGAGTGGTGAACTGCCGAAGCGTGGCGGGCTCTGGAACCAATCGGCTGTTGCCTGTGACCGTCATTATTGATCCTGTACACATGCCAATAGGCAGCACGGTAATGGTGCATTCAGTGGGTACTGAGGACCCTGCCGGTCTTGTTGAAATTCCAGGTACCGAGTTCTCCGAAGGCTACCCAATCAATGGCGGAGAGGTGGGTGGAGTGTTCCAGGTGAATATTCAACCGTACCTGACCAAAATCAAACCCATTCAACCGACGAGAGCCTCCGGCCTTCCGAATGGCTATATCAAAATTTGGTACATCGTGATGGTCAATGGTAAGCCAGAAAAGTCTATTGAGTTTTTGAATGAAGTGGCGTTGTTGAATCCCGCTGGCAACTATTGCGAGGGAACACCAACACTGTAATTAACAGTTGTCGCTTAAAAAGTAGAAGAGAGAGGCCTGGTGCCTCTCTCTTTTCGATAACTGTGCCCAAGGCCAGAGGAGGGAACAGTCCCATATGTATTGGTGATAATTCCTACATACGTGTATCGGCTCTCACCGTAGTCTGCCGACCATCCCGTGGAGGGAGCAATCCTGCCGAATCACCTGAATCGTATAGCTATCTGGATACCTCACAATGTCGTTTATGCAGCGGTTTAATCTGAACCCGATTGTCATTGGGCTCTGTACACCATCACTGACCCTCGTATCGCTGATGGCCCCTTATGTCAGTGCCGCAGACCTGGTCGGCACAAGCCATACTGTCAGCGCCCCTGGGCTGACCGAGAGCTGGAGGCTTTCCCAGGGGGCAACCTTGACGGTCGACGGCATGTCGACCTTCGAGATCTCGGCCATAGGCAGTTCGACGGTCAATCTTGTGGGCGCAACCGTTAACGGTGTCGGCGGCCGGGCCGGTGTCGAACTGACCCACAGCACCGCGAACATTTCCGGCAGCACCATCAATAGCAACCGTCTGGGTTTGCAAGTCGGCCATGTGAATGGCTCCACCACGGGTTCTACCGCCACGGTGACCAGCAGTACCATCAGCGGTGAAACAGGAGGCGCTCGCGTCACGGCCTTCAGTACCCTTGGGTTATCGGACACCACGCTGGAAGGCACCGGAGCAACGAGCTCTGGGCTAACGATATTGAATGGCAATGTGTCTGCCACCAATCGCAGCCACATCATCGGTGGCCAGGATGGCGTAGTAATCGGTCTTGAACGGGCTGATGTACAGCCCAGTAAGCTGGTGCTGGACAATTCCAGTGTAGAAGGTCGAACGGGGTCGGCGATTGTTATCGATTACGCCGGTGCGGCCAGCGCCGCGACGGAAATTGATGTCCTCAATGGCTCCACCCTCAAGGGCGGCAACGGCACTATTCTTGACGTGGCGGGAGCTGCTTCGGTCAACATGAACGTTGGCACAAGCGTATTGGCGGGTAATGTTCAGGTGGCCGGCAACAGCACCGCCAATCTGAACTTCAAGCAAGGCTCGCTGACCGGTGACGTGATTGCTGAGTCGGGCAGTACGGCGAATGTTCAGTTGCAGCAAGGTTCTCTATTGACCGGGCGCCTGGAAAACGTCGCCACGGTCGGCATCGATCATCAATCCGAATGGAGCATGACCGGCAACAGCCAGGTTGGTGACCTGCACACAGACGGCTCTGTCAGGTTTGGTGCCGATAATGGCAATGACTACAAACAACTGGATGTAACCAATCTGTCGGGCGACGGTCTGTTCATCATGCGCACTCACTTCACCACGGGTGAGACCGATCTGTTGAACGTCACCGGCACCGCTACCGGCAACCATCAACTGTTGATCACCAGCAGCGGCGTCGACCCGGCCAGTGGCGAGCCGATCACCGTGGTGCACACACAAGGTGGTGATGCCCGGTTCTCGCTGGCCAATACCAACGGCGCGGTCGACCTGGGTACGTATTCCTATGGGTTGAGCCAGGATGCGGCCGGCAAAGACTGGTTCCTCGATCCGAGCAAGCGCAGTGTCAGCCCTTCCACTCAGGTCGTCAGTGCCTTGTTTGGCGCGCCACTCACCGTGTTGTATGGCGAAGACGCCTCGTTGCGCACGCGCATGGGTGAAGTGCGCTTCAACCCCGACAAGTCGGGTGCCTGGAGTCGCGCGTATGGCAACAAGTACAACGTCGGTGGGGTTTTCGGCGATGGCTATCGGCAAACGCAGCAAGGCTTCGCGCTGGGTGTCGATACACCGTTGGGCGACGGTCAATGGTTGCTGGGCGTGATGGCCGGTTATAGCCAGTCGGACCTCGCGCTGAACCACGGCAGCTCGGGCACCGTCGATAGCTACTATCTGGGCAGCTACCTGACCTGGATCGATGACGTGAGCGGGTACTACGTCGACGGCACCGTCAAGCTCAACCGCTTCGAGAACAAAGCGGACGTTGCGATGAGTGATGGTACGAAGGCCAAGGATGATTATGGCAACACCGGTGTGAGCGGCTCCGTGGAGTTCGGCCGCAACATCAAACTCGGCGATGGCAATTTCATCGAGCCCTTCACTCGTTGGTCGACCGCCTTCATTCAGGGCCAGGAGTATGACCTGGACAACGGCATGCAGGCCAAGGGCGATAGGACCTGGTCATTGGTGGGTAAAGCCGGGATGACCGCAGGTCGTGACATGCCGATGGCCAACGGCGGCACGCTGCAACCTTATGTCCGTGCAGCGCTGGCCCATGAGTTTTCCAAAGGCGATGAGTTCAAGGTCAATGACAATGCGTTCAGTCATGACCTCTCCGGGTCGCGCCTTGAAGTGGGGGCGGGGGTTGCCATGAAACTGACGGATCGCTGGAGTGCCCACGCCGAGGTCGAGTACATGAACGGCAAGAACATCGAAATGCCGATTGGCGGGACGGTGGGCGTGCAGTTCAAGTTCTAAGGCGCTGATGATTTTTTATCGCCACCCCTTATCGTAAAGCCCTGTCTCTATCGAAGCAGGGCTTTTTTGTGCTCAACGGTTTTCGCTGGTTAACAGGGTATCGAATTCTCCATCAGCCGCAGTGGAGAGAGTGCCGACACCTTTGACTTCGATCTGCGCTTTAAAGTCGCCTGAGAATGTGCTGTTTGCGACATCGAGTTGAAAGTTTATATTCCCTGATATTGCTAACTTACTGGTCGGATTTTGTGGGTCCGTATAATCAACGAGTTCAATGGTGACGAAGTTTTGTTTGTCCTCGCCAACGTGATGATTTCCCTTGGGAAGTGTCTTGGCGAACACGATCAAAAACACCCTCAAGCGCTTTTCATCGCGATCCTTTTCAGTAGCTTCTACCACCCAGGTTTCACCCCGGTTGGGGCTTGTGCTGCTGCGCAGTGTTGTTACGCTGGCCTTGAATGGGTCGGCATCCTCCAATATGACGTCGAAGTAATCTTGTGTGCGGGTTTTCTTTGCAGTTACGTTCATGGTTGCTTTCTCCCTGACAATTAACAAAGAATCCACAAATAAGTAACCATCGCTAACTCATGGATTAACTCATCAGAGCTCAGTAGCGTCATTCTGTAAACTGTCAGATATACCAGTTTACAGTCGATGCTTTGTGTGAATTGTTATCGGGAGGTTTTATGCGTGCGGAGTTTTATTTCAAAAATATATAACCGCTAGTTGAAAATCATTATGACGTTTCCCGGTGCTTCATCAACTGAACAATCCCGCGGCGATATTGATCGAAAAGCCAAGGATGGCCGTGTTGAACAGAAAACCGATCAGCGACTGGGCCAGCACAATCTTGCGCAAACCACGGGTGGCGACTCCGACATCGGAAGTCTGTACCGCCACGCCGATGGTGAAGGAAAAATACAGGAAGTCCCAATAGTTGGGAGTCAGCAGACCTTCGGCAAAACGCAGTGCCGGGTCCTTGCCGTTCCAGGTGTAGAACAGCCTGGCGTAGTGCACGCTGAAGATCACCCCGACCAACAACCACGACCCGATTACCGTCATTCCGGTGAAGCCGTAGTGCAATAGCCTACGGCTGGTTTCAAGGTCTTTGCTGCCGGCCAGTTCCAGGGTGATGGTGGCGAGGCTGGCAATCGCCGCTATGCAGACAATCAGCAGCACCACTCCGGCGTTTTCATCCTCGACTTCGGCAATGCGTTTGACGTCATCGGCCCGTGAGCGGACGGTCAGCCAGAGCATCAACACCAGGTAAGTCCAGACACCGGCATTCCAGCCGATCAGAATCTTGCTGATGAGTGAGTCGGCCGGAGCGAAGATGCTGACCGCCACTCCCAGCAGGGCGGCGGCGGTCAGGCGAGGGTGGGTGCGCAGAAGGTGTGGCATGGAGGCTCGATACGTCAGGGCTTTGCAACACCTTAGCCCAGTGCGGTCCACTGTGACCACCGTCAACAGGCAGACGATAACCCTTGTGGGAGCGAGCCTGCTCGCGATAGCGGCGTGATGTTACGACCTCATCGCGAGCAGGCTCCCACAGGGGAAAGGTGTTGTTTGTTAGATGTTTTTATGTCGCTTGCGGACCAACTTCATCACCACCACAAAAAACACCGGTACAAACACCACCGCCATGGTCGCGGTGATCATCCCGCCGATCACTCCCGTGCCGATCGCTTGCTGACTCGCCGAGCTGGCTCCGGTGGCTATCGCCAGCGGCACCACGCCCAGGATAAACGCCAGTGAGGTCATGACGATCGGCCGCAGACGCAAGCGTGCGGCTTGCACCGTGGCGTCGATCAGGTCGTGTCCTTCATCAACCAGGCTCTTGGCGAACTCGATGATCAGGATCGCGTTTTTCGCCGACAGGCCGATGATGGTGATCAGCCCGACCTTGAAGAACACGTCGTTGGGCATCCCGCGCAAGGTCACGGCCAGCACCGCGCCGAGCACACCCAGCGGCACCACCAGCAGCACCGAGGTCGGGATCGACCAGCTCTCGTACAACGCCGCCAGGCACAGGAACACGATCAACAACGACAAGCCGAGCAGCATCGGTGCCTGACTGCCGGACAGCCGCTCCTGCAACGACAAACCGGTCCACTCCTGACCCAATCCCGCCGGGCCTTGCGCAACCAGGCGCTCGATTTCTGCCATGGCTTCGCCGGTGCTGTGGCCAGGGGCCGGCTCACCGGAAATGCTGATGGCCGGGTAACCGTTGTAGCGCGTCAACTGCGCCGGGCCCTGGGTCCAGGTGGCCTGGACGAACGCCGACAGCGGCACCATTTTTTCGGCACTGTTGCGCACGTGGATTTTCAGCAAATCGTTAACCTGACTGCGTTGATCGCCTTCAGCCTGAACCACCACCCGCTGCATCCGTCCCTGATTGGGGAAGTCGTTGATATAAGCCGAACCGACAGCGGTGGACAGCACGTTGCCGATATCGGAAAACGAAATGCCCAAGGCGTTGGCCTGTTTGCGGTCCACGATCAGTTGCACTTGCGGTGCTTCAGCCAGGGCGCTTTCGCGCACGTTCATCAGGATCGGGCTTTTCTCGGCAGCGGCCAGCAAGGCACTGCGCGCTTGCATCAGCGCCGCATGACCAAGGCCGCCACGGTCTTGCAGGCGGAACTCGAAACCGCTCGATGTGCCGAGGCCGTCAACCGGCGGTGGCAGCACCGAGAAGGCCATGGCGTCCTTGATCTGGCTCAACGCCATGTTGGCGCGGTCGGCAATCGACGCCGCCGAGTCATCGCTGCCGCGCTCCGACCAATCCTTGAGCGTGGTGAACGCCAGGGCTGCGTTCTGGCCGCTGCCGGAGAAACTGAAACCGAGAATCACCGTGCTGTCGCCAACGCCGGGCTCAGAGGCGTTGTGCGCTTCGATCTGCTCGACTACCTGCACCGTGCGGTTCTTGCTGGCGCCCGGCGGCAGTTGGATGTCGGTGATGGTGTAACCCTGGTCTTCGACCGGCAGGAACGAAGAGGGCAGGCGACTGAAGCAGAACACCAGGCCGATCAACAGCACGCCGTAGACCAGCAGAAAACGACCACTGCGTTTCAGCGCGTAAACCACCCAGCCCTGATAACCCTCGGTCATCTGCTCGAAGCGCCGGTTGAACCCGCCGAAGAAACCACCCTTGGCGTGGTGTTCACCCTGTGTGATCGGTTTGAGCAGCGTGGCGCAGAGTGCCGGGGTCAGTGTCAGGGCGAGGAACGCCGAGAACAGAATCGAGGTGGCCATCGACAGCGAGAACTGCTGGTAGATCACCCCGACCGAACCCGGCATGAACGCCATCGGGATAAACACCGCCACCAGCACCAGCGTGATGCCGATGATCGCCCCGGTGATCTGGCTCATCGCTTTGCGTGTTGCCTCCTTGGGTGACAGGCCCTCGTTGGCCATGATCCGCTCGACGTTCTCCACCACCACGATGGCGTCGTCCACCACGATGCCGATGGCCAGCACCATGCCGAACATGGTCAGCACGTTGATCGAGAAGCCCAGCGCCAACATGGTCGCGAAGGTGCCCATCAGCGCCACCGGCACCACCAGGGTCGGGATCAGCGTGTAGCGGATGTTTTGCAGGAACAGGAACATCACCGCGAACACCAGCAGCATCGCCTCAAAGAGGGTGACGATCACCTTGGTGATCGAGACTTTGACGAACGGCGAGGTGTCGTACGGAATCTTGTATTCCACGCCGGCCGGGAAGTAGCGCGCCAGCTCATCCATCTTCTCGCGCACCAGCGTTGCGGTACTCAAGGCATTGGCGCCGGGCGACAGTTGTACGCTGACCGCTGTCGACGGCTTGCCATTGAGGCGTGTGGAGAACTGGTATTCCTGACTGCCGATTTCGACCCGCGCCACGTCGCCTACGCGCACGGTGGAACCGTCGGGATTGGCCCGCAGCACAATGTCGGCGAACTCTTCCGGGGTCGACAACTGACCTTTCACCAGCACCGTCGCAGTGATTTCCTGGGTGGTGCGGGTCGGCAAATCGCCGATGCTGCCGGCCGAGACCTGAGCGTTCTGCGCGACAATCGCGGCGTTGACGTCGGCCGGGGTCAGGTTGAAACCGATCAGTTTCTGCGGGTCGATCCAGATCCGCATGGCCCGCTCGGCACCGTACAGCTGAGCCTTGCCGACACCGTCCAGACGTTTGATCTCGTTCATCACGTTGCGCGCCAGATAATCGCTGAGCGCCACGTCATTGAGCTTGCCGTCGCTGGAGGTCAGGGTGATCAACAGCAGAAAGCCGGCCGAGACTTTCTCGACCTGCAAGCCTTGCTGGGTCACCGCTTGCGGCAGGCGCGACTCGACCGCCTTGAGGCGGTTCTGCACGTCGACCTGAGCCATTTCCGGATCGGTGCCGGGCTGGAAGGTCGCGGTGATAGTCGCGCTGCCGAGGCTGCTCTGGGATTCGAAATACAGCAGGTGATCGGCGCCGTTGAGTTCTTCTTCGATCAGGCTGACCACGCTTTCGTCGACGGTTTGCGCCGAGGCGCCCGGGTACACCGCATGGATTTCGACTTTCGGCGGTGCAACGTTGGGGTACTGCGCGACGGGCAGTTGCGGGATGGCCAGCACACCGGCCAACAGGATAAACAGCGCGACCACCCAGGCGAATACCGGGCGGTCGATAAAGAATTGCGGCATAAGGTCTGCGTCCTGCCTACTGCCCGGTAACCTGGGCAAGGGGAAGAGGGGTGTCATCGATTTCTACTTTCTCGCCGGGACGGGCGTGCTGCAGGCCTTCGATGACAATGCGGTCGCCGGGTTTGAGGCCGCCGGTGACGATCCAGCGATCCTTCTGCACCTGGCCGAGTTGCACCGGTTGCTGGCTGACACGGGCGTCGGCGTCGAGCAACAGCACCTGAGCAATACCCGCACTGTCACGCAGGACCGCCCGTTGCGGCACGCTGATGCCGTGCTGATTCACCGCTTGCTCCAGACGCACGCGGATGAAGCTGCCCGGCAGCAGGTCGAGGTCCGGATTGGGGAACTCGCTGCGCAGAATGATCTGGCCGGTACTCGGGTCGACACTGATGTCGGCGAACAGCAGCTTGCCCGGCAACGGGTAGAGGCTGCCGTCGTCCTGAATCAGCGTGGCTTTGGCCTGGTCCTGGCCGACCTGCTGCAACTGCCCGGCGCGGAAGGCCCGGCGCAGGTCGTTGAGTTCGCGGGTCGATTGGGTCAGGTCCGCATGGATCGGGTCCAGTTGCTGGATCAGCGCCAAGGGCGTGCTTTCGTTCTGCCCGACCAGCGCGCCTTCGGTGACCAGTGCACGGCCAATACGCCCGGAAATCGGCGCAGTGACGGTGGCATAACCCAAATTCAGTTTCGCCCGTTGTACCGCCGCCTGATTCGCGGCGACGTCGGCGGCGGTCTGCCGGGCATTGGCGCGGGCGTTGTCGTAATCCTGAGCGCTGATGGCGTTGCCTTCGATCAACTGGGCGTAACGCTGCTCCTGCAAACGTGCCTGAAAGGCATTGGCCTCGGCCTTGCGCAGCGCCGCCTGGGCGCTGTCCAGATCGGCCTTGAACGGTGCCGGGTCGATGCGAAACAGCACGTCGCCCTGTTTGACGTCGCTGCCTTCGCGGAAGGTCCGTTGCAGGACCACGCCGGCCACCCGGGCGCGGACTTCGGCGATTCGCGGTGCGGCGATCCGCCCACTCAGTTCGCTGCTGATCGACAGCGGCCGGGCTGAGAGGGTTTCGATCCGGACCGTGGCCAGCGGCGCCGCCTCGATGGCGGTGGAGGACTTGTCGCACGCGCTCAGCGTCATTGCCAAGGCAATCAGGCCGAGCTTCGCAAACAGGTTTTTTGACATGTAAATACCCCAATATTGACCCCCAGCATCCTACGGGGAGGGGACGAGCGTAGCGGTGAAGCTTTGTAGGTGCTGTGTGAAAGTGTGTAAGGGTTTTACTCAGGCATGTGTGAGGGCGTATATCCTTGGACGCTTGATTTCTATTGCGACTGCACTTTCTGGAAACACCCATGCCCAACATCCTTCTGGTCGAAGACGACTCCGCGCTGTCTGAATTGATTGCCAGCTACCTTGAACGTAATGGCTATCAGGTCAGCGTGCTCAGCCGTGGCGACCATGTGCGCGAACGGGCGCGGGTCGATCCGCCGGATCTGGTGATCCTCGACCTGATGCTGCCGGGCCTTGATGGTTTGCAGGTCTGTCGCTTGCTGCGCGCCGACTCGGCGGCCTTGCCGATTCTCATGCTGACGGCCCGCGACGACAGTCACGACCAGGTGCTGGGCCTGGAGATGGGCGCCGACGATTACGTCACCAAACCGTGCGAGCCGCGCGTGTTGCTGGCCCGGGTGCGCACCTTGCTGCGGCGCAGCAGCCTGAACGAGCCGCAGACTGCCAGCGACCGAATCCTCATGGGCAACCTGTGCATCGACCTGTCGGAGCGCACCGTGACCTGGCGCGAGCAGTTGGTCGAACTGTCCAGCGGCGAATACAACCTGCTGGTGGTGCTGGCGCGCCACGCGGGTGAAGTGCTCAGCCGTGACCAGATCCTGCAACGTCTGCGCGGCATCGAATTCAACGGCACCGACCGCTCGGTGGACGTGGCGATTTCCAAGCTGCGGCGCAAGTTCGACGACCACGCCGGCGAAGCGCGCAAGATCAAGACGGTATGGGGCAAGGGCTATCTGTTCAGCCGCTCCGAGTGGGAATGCTGAACATGCTGCGCATTCTGATCCGCCTCTACCTGATCACCATCGTCACCTTCAGCGCGGCGATTTATTTCATCCCGGATCTGGTGATCAAGGTGTTTCATGAGCGATTCGTGAATTACAACCTTGATCACTCCCGAGGCTTGCAGAAACTGATCACTAAACAGTTTCACGCAGTGCCGACCGAGCAATGGACCCTTCTGGCCGCGCAGTTGGACCAGGACTTCAGCCCGTTGCACGTGGCACTGGTGCGCAATGACGACGCCGATTTCACACCTTATGAGCGTGAGCGTCTGGAGCGCGGTGAAAACGTTATCCGCATGGGCGACTGGGGCTGGCGTACGCTGGCGGTGTCTGCGCTGGATAAGCAGTTGTCGGTGAAACTGGTGGTGCCGCCGGATCCGCTGGACGTCAATTTGCTTTACTGGAGCATCAACGTACTGATCGGCGCCGCACTGCTGGCTTGCCTGCTGATCTGGTTGCGGCCGCACTGGCGCGATCTGGAGCGTCTGAAAAATACCGCCGAGCGTTTCGGCAAGGGCCATTTGAGCGAGCGCACGCAGATTCCATCGAGTTCGAACATCGGCAGTCTGGCCAACGTCTTCGATACCATGGCTGGCGATATAGAGAATCTCCTGAACCAGCAACGTGACCTGCTCAATGCGGTGTCCCACGAACTGCGCACGCCGCTGACCCGACTGGATTTCGGCCTGGCACTGGCGCTGTCCGACGACTTGCCGGCCGCCAGCCGCGAACGCCTGCAAGGGTTGGTTGCCCACATTCGTGAACTGGATGAACTGGTGCTGGAGTTGCTTTCCTACAGCCGCCTGCAAAACCCGGCGCGGGTGCCGGAGCAGGTAGACGTGTCGCTGGATGAGTTCATCGACAGCATTCTGGGCAGTGTCGATGAAGAACTGGAATCGCCGGACATCGTCATCGACGTGTTGCTGCACGGCCAACTCGAACGCTTCAGTCTTGACCCGCGCCTGACCGCCCGAGCGATCCAGAACCTGCTGCGCAACGCCATGCGTTATTGCGAAAAACGCATCCAGATTGGTGTGCAGGTCTGCCCCAAAGGCTGCGAAATCTGGGTCGACGATGACGGCATCGGCATTCCGCAAGACGAACGTGAGCGGATCTTCGAGCCTTTCTATCGGCTGGACCGCAGCCGCGACCGCGCCACCGGAGGGTTCGGCCTGGGACTTGCGATCAGCCGCCGCGCACTGGAAGCCCTGGGCGGCACCTTGACCGCCGAAACCTCACCGCTGGGCGG
This sequence comes from uncultured Pseudomonas sp., assembly GCA_964396695.1. GTDB lineage: Bacteria > Pseudomonadota > Gammaproteobacteria > Pseudomonadales > Pseudomonadaceae > Aquipseudomonas. Next base: position 11,501 of record CAYNGZ010000012.1, on the reverse strand, counting down.
GGCGCGGTTCAGGCTGTGGTTGCCGGCACAGGTCTGATCTTGCGCCACAGATGATCGTTCCCACGCTCACCCGCGTGGGAACAGACAGAGAACACCTGTGGGGCGGATTTTATTCATTGGCATGTGCAGTGCGCTACAACCATTAGCCACCATTTGCTATGGATTGGGGAATGCTTCGGGCTATTCGTCGGGCTCGAAATCCACCCCTCACCCTAACCCTCTCCCCAGGGGGCGAGGGGACTGACCGTGGGTTTCTTCAGAAGTCCTGCGACCTGGAAGTGTTGTGGCGAATCTATAGTCGACTCGGTTTTTCAGGTCAATGAATAACGCAAGACACCTCGGTCAGTCCCCTCTACCCTCTGGGGAGAGGGTTAGGGTGAGGGGTGGATTTCAGATCAGAACAGCTATTCCGGCTGATCGAAACTATCCAGTGCCCGATTCACCAGCAACTTTCTCAATGAAATCTTCTGCTGAATCGCCAGTGCTCGCTCGGTAGTGTCAATCCGCAGGCAGTAAACGCTGCCGGCAATCGAGCGTCAGTCGGGCGCCGCCGAGTTCGCTGCTGCCGACATCCAGGGTGAACCCGTGCAGGTTCACGATAGCCGCGACAATCGATAATCCGAGTCCGAATCCCCCTTTCCCGGCGTTGTCGTCCACGCGATAGAAGCGTTGAAACACGGCGGTGCGTTTATCCGCAGGGATGCCGGGGCCAGAGTCGAGGACTTCGATGCGTGTGCTGCCGGCGTTGTCGCTCGCCCGGATAATGACCTCACCGCCCGCCGGGGTGAACTTGATCGAGTTGCTCAACAGGTTCGACAGGGCTTCGAACAACAACGCCCGGTCGCCGGTCAGCGCAGGCAAGGTGTGTGGCGTTTGCAGGCTTAATGTCAGCTGGCCTTCTTCGGCCAGCGGCAGGTAAAAATCGTGCAGTTCTTGCAGCAACGGCAACGGATCGAAAAGCACAAAGCCCGAACGCCGTTGCTGGTCCTCCAGCTCGGAAATCCGCAGCAGCCCGCGAAAACGCGCCATCAGGGTGTCGGTTTCGGCGATCACCTGATCCAGCTGCACGGCTTGCGTAGAACCCTCGTCGGCCTGCTGTTGAATGCGGTAAAGCTGCGCGCGCAGCCGGGTGAGCGGGGTACGCAGGTCGTGGGCGATGTTGTCGCAAACCCCTTTGACCTCGTTCACCAGACGCTCGATGCGTTCGAGCATGGCGTTGACGATGGCCGCCAGCATGTCCAGCTCATCGCGGCGGCTGGACAGCGGCAAACGGTGGTTCAGGTTGCCGGCGACGATGGCTTCGGCGCTCGCTTGCAGGGCGCGAATACGCCGCAGTGGCCGACGGCGTAACAGGTGCCAACCGGCGATGCCGGGGATGATGGTCAGCGAGACGCCCCAGAACAGGGCATACAGGATGATCTGCGTGACGGCGAATAACGAACCGTTGTCACGCACCAGCACCAGCCAGCGGTCGTCCAGGGTGTGAGTCGCCACGGCGTCGCAACTGTCGGACGGCATGCTGGCGTCATCCGGGTCGGCGCAGTCGGGCAGTTCATGGATCTTGCCGTCCAGCGGCAGACCGGCGGGGATCTTGCGGATCAGCCCGTGCAGGGGGCGATGCTGTTCGTCGAACAGCCCGTAGGCGTCGATACCGCGCTGGTCGAAGGTAATACTGGCGATCAGCGCCTCATCCAGTTGTTCGCCGTGGAAGCGTGAAAACAGGTGCTGGCGTTGCATCAGCGAATGTTTGGCCAGGTTCTCCAGGTAGCTGGACACCTCGTAATACATCACCCCCATGAGCAGGCCGCTCCAGACCACGAACAGCGAACTGTAGAGCGCCAGCAGGCGACTGGTGGAGGAGCGCCAGCCTTTAGACGGGTTCAGCAATGACATAACCCGAGCCTCGCACAGTCCGTATCAGCGGCAGTTGGCCCGGTGGGTCGATCTTTTTGCGCAGACGTCCGATATGCACATCGATCAGGTTGGTGCCGGGATCGAAGTGATAGCCCCAGACCTCTTCGAAAATCATCATCCGCGAGAGGATCTGCCCGGTATTGCGCAGCAGGAACTCCAGCAACTTGTATTCGGTGGGCAAAAGGCTCAGCAACTGCCCGGCGCGGGTGGCTTCACGGCTGATCAGGTTGAGCTCGAGGTCGGCCACGCGCAGGATCGTGGTGTAATCCTTGACGGTGTTCTGGCGTCGCAGCAGAACTTCGACCCGGGCGGCCATTTCGTCGGTGGCAAAGGGTTTGGTCAGGTAATCGTCGGCGCCGGCGCGCAGGCCGCGAACGCGCTCGTCGACATCGGACAGGGCGCTGATCATCAGAATCGGCGTCGACACGCCCATGGTTCGCAAGGTGGTGACAATCGCCAGGCCATCGAGCTCCGGCAACATGCGGTCCAGGGTGATCAGGTCGTAGTCGCCGCTGACTGCCCGTGCCAGGCCCTCTCGACCATTGGCGACCCAGTCCACCTGCAAGCCATGGCTGCTCAGTTCGGCAACGATCTCCCGTGCGGTGACGGCGTCGTCTTCAATGGTCAGGATTCGGGTCATGGGGCTTGCCTGAGAGTGAGTGAGATACACGGGCAGCAGTGTGCCAAGAAATGCCCGTGAGGGTTCTGAAAAAACTTTCATACAGGATAGGGGGCGGCAGAGGAAAGCGCAGTGCCGTTCACTGGCCTGGATCAATGTTTCGCTCTGTCATATCACGTAACGTAAAGATCCAGGGCAATGAATGTAGCTCGCTCAGCTACATTGCCGTGGCGCACCGATGTTGCGTCGTCGCAATAGCGCAGCATGATGCCGACAACCCTCAATGACTTTTCACGGATGAAACATGCCATGCAACGCCTAGACCGTACCTTTGACATCCAGCCGCTTGTGCGGGCGGACATGACCATCGAACTCAATGGCCAGCGGGTCAGCGCCGCGATTGGCGAAACGGTGCTGACGGTCATTCAGTCTCTCGGCGTGCGTCAGGTCGCACGCAATGATCACGATCAGATCAGTGGAGCCTATTGCGGCATGGGCGTGTGCCAATGCTGCCTGGTGAAAATCAATGGCCGACACAAACGCCGCGCCTGCCAGACCCAGGTTCAACCGGGAATGCAGGTCGAAACCGTGGTCAACCGTATTGCCGAGCAGGAGGCACCATGAGCCTGCATCCGGTAATCGTCGGCGGTGGCCCGGCGGGCATGGCGGCGGCCATTGAACTGGCCGAATACGGCGTGCACTGCACGTTGCTCGAAGAAGCTTCGCGACTGGGCGGCGTGGTGTATCGCGGGCCGTTGCGCGACGGCGTGCAGCTGGATTATCTGGGACCGCGTTACGCCGAGGTTCTGGCCTGGCTGCATGGCAACTTCCAGGACCGTTGTGCGCTGATCGACGTGTGTTTGAACACGCGCGTCATCGGTGCAGAAGGCACTCGGGCGTTGGTCATGCTGGACGCTGACGAACGTGTGCAGGAAATCACCTACCCGCAATTGTTGCTCGCCGCCGGATGCCATGAGCGAAGCGTGCCGTTTCCCGGCTGGACCTTGCCGGGCGTCATGTTGCTGGGTGGTTTGCAGTTGCAGATCAAGAGTGGCGTGGTCAAGCCGCAAAGCCCGGTGCTGATTGCCGGCACCGGTCCGCTGTTGCCACTGGTCGCCTGTCAATTGCACGCATCCGGGGTGAAGGTCGCCGGTGTGTTCGAAGCCTGCGCGTTCGGCAAGATCGCCAAGGAAAGCCTGGCGCTGCTGAACAAACCGCAGCTGTTCCTCGACGGGCTGAGCATGCTCGCCTACCTGAAATTGCACCGGATTCCTATGCGTTACGGTTGGGGTGTGGTCGAGGCGCAAGGCGAGGGCGAGTTGCGCAGCGTGACGGTCGCACCGTACTCCAGCAACTGGCAGCCTGACTTGAGTCGTGCCGAGCAGGTGGCGGCGCAGACCCTGGCGGTGGGTTATGGCTTTATCCCGCGGACTCAGCTCAGTCAGCAAATGGGGCTGGAGCATGGCTTCAGTGATGACGGTTATCTGCGCGCCACGGCCAATATCTGGCAGCAAAGCAGCGAACCGCACGTGCACCTGGCCGGCGACATGGGCGGGATTCGTGGCGGCGAGGCCGCGATGTTCAGCGGTCGAATCGCCGCGTTGTCGATCCTTGTGCAGCGTGATGTGCTGAACACCGAGCAGGCGCTGCAGATACGTGACCGCTATCTGGCGAAGCTCAAGTCCATCGTGCGCTTTCGCGCGGCGGTGGATCGCTACACCGAGCGCGGTGCGGGGCAAACGGCGTTGCCGGCGGCCGATACCGTGATCTGTCGCTGCGAGAACGCGACCCGCGCCGACATTGATCAGGCGCTGTCCCAAGGCGTTCAAGACATGGCCAGCCTGAAAATGCGCACGCGGGTGAGCATGGGCGATTGTCAGGGGCGGATGTGCGTCGGCTATTGCAGCGACCGCTTGCGTGACGCCACCGGGCGTCAGGATGTGGGCTGGTTGCGCCCGCGTTTTCCCATCGAGCCGATTCCTTTCTCGGCTTTCCAGAACCTTGGCACGGATGCGTTGAATCATGAGTAAGTTCTACGATGTGGTGATTGCCGGTGGCGGTGTGATCGGGGCTTCTTGCGCCTATCAACTGTCGAAACGCAAAAATCTGAAAGTCGCGCTGATCGACGCCAAGCGTCCAGGCAACGCGACCCGCGCATCGGCCGGTGGCCTCTGGGCGATAGGCGAGTCGGTGGGGCTGGGCTGCGGCGTGATCTTCTTTCGCATGATGTCGGCCAACCGCAAGCGCGAAGCCCAGGGCGCGGCGGTGGCGGTCGACTCCAGCACGCCGCACATCCTGCCGGATTCGTTCTTTGACTTTGCCCTGCAATCGAATGCGCTGTACCCGGACCTGCACCGCGAGTTGCAGGAGAACCACGGCATGGACTTCAAGTTCGAAAAGACCGGGCTGAAGTTCGTGATCTACGACGATGAGGACCGCCTGTACGCCGAGCACATCGTCGCCTGCATTCCACACCTGGCTGATCAAGTGCGCTGGCTCGACCAGGCCGCGTTGCGCGAGGCCGAGCCGAGCGTCAGTCATGAGGCGCGTGGGGCGCTGGAGTTTCTCTGCGATCATCAGGTCAGCCCGTTCCGTCTGGCGGACGCCTATACCGAAGGCGCCCGGCAGAATGGCGTCGACCTGTACTTCAACACCAACGTCACTGACGTGCTGCGCCAGGGTTCGCGGGTGGTCGGTGTGCGGACTGCCGAAGCCGGCGAGTTGCGTTGCGACACCTTGATCAACGCCGCCGGTGCCTGGGCTGCGGAGCTCAGCCTGCAAGCCACGGGCGTCAGCATTCCGGTGAAACCGGTCAAGGGCCAGATCCTGCTGACCGAGCGCATGCCGAAGATCTTGCGCGGTTGCCTGACCACCAGTGATTGCTACCTGGCACAGAAAGACAACGGAGAGATCCTGATCGGCAGCACCACCGAAGACAAAGGTTTCGACGTGACCACCACCTACCCGGAAATCAATGGTCTGGTCCAGGGCGCGATCCGCTGCATTCCAGCGCTTGAACACATTAACCTGAAGCGCTGCTGGGCCGGGCTGCGGCCGGGGTCGCCGGATGAGTTGCCGATTCTCGGGCCGATGAAGGGCGTGCAGGGCTATCTCAACGCCTGCGGGCATTTCCGTACCGGCATCCTGACGTCAGCGATCACCGGGGTGTTGCTGGACAAGTTGGTGAACAACGAACCGTTGCCGCTGGACATCACACCGTTCCTGGCGGATCGGTTTGAGGCACAGCAAGCGGCCGTGGTCAAACAGGCAGAAATGGCCTGAGAAGATTCAGGCGTTCTGCCAGCAGCGGTAACCGGGGCTTCTGAACATAGTCAGCGCTCCGGTTGCCGGTTTTTACAACACGATGCAGGATAGTTGTGATTCGGTCTACCGCGCGGGCGTGGCAACTGAGCACAAAACTGTGCTCTGACGCAGGCGCGAGGCGTCTAGCGTCTGTGTCCCCGCAGTGGTACGGGGCGTGAATTCGGAAGCCGGCATGCAAGCGTTGTTGAACGAGATTCTTGAGACGGTTCGCCCCCTGATCGGACAGGGCAAGGTGGCTGATTACATTCCTGCGTTGGGCGGTGTACCGGCCAATCAGCTGGGCATTGCGGTGTATGGCAACGACGGCGAGCTGTATTGCGCGGGCGATGCGCACACGCCGTTTTCGGTGCAGAGCATTTCCAAGGTATTCAGCCTGGTGCAGGCCATCGAACATTCGGGTGAAGCGATCTGGGAGCGCCTCGGTCACGAGCCTTCCGGCCAGCCGTTCAACTCGCTGGTGCAGCTGGAATTCGAACGCGGTCGGCCGCGCAATCCGTTCATCAATGCCGGGGCGCTGGTGATCTGCGACATCAACCAGTCACGCTTTGCCGCGCCAGCGCTGTCGATGCGCGATTTTGTGCGACGGTTGTCCGGCAATCCGCAGGTGATGGTCGATGGCAAAGTCGCCGAGTCGGAGTACCAGCACCGTGCGCGCAACGCGGCCATGGCGTACCTGATGCAGTCGTTCGGCAACTTTCATAACGACGTGGAAGCGGTGCTGCGCAGCTACTTCAGCCATTGTGCGCTGCGCATGAGTTGTGTCGATCTGGCCCGGGCCTTCTGTTTCCTGGCCAATGACGGGTTCTGCAAGCACAGTGGAGAACAGATCCTTACGGCGCGCCAGACCCAACAGGTCAATTCGATCATGGCCACCAGCGGTCTGTATGACGAAGCCGGCAACTTTGCCTATCGCGTCGGTCTGCCGGGCAAGAGCGGCGTAGGCGGTGGCATCGTGGCCGTGGTGCCGGGGCGCTTTACCGTCTGCGTCTGGTCTCCGGAGTTGAACCCGGCGGGTAACTCGCTGGCCGGCATGGCGGCGCTGGAGCTGTTGAGTCAGCGCATTGGCTGGTCGGTGTTTTAAGGCCCACAAATCAACGGGTTGTCTGAACCCCCTTAGGGGCTGCCGAAGGCTGCGATCCGTCTGGCTCACGGTCATGTGACGCAGGGAGGCGAGGCGAGTTGCTCCAGGTCGGCACGTTCAAACCGGGAATGGAGGGGAGCAACGCCTTCAGCGACGGCCATTCCGGCGCGGCCTGTACAAAGCGGCACGCAAGATCGAGAAGGCCAAGGCCCAGGTTCGCGCCAAGGTTGAGCATCCTTTCTGTGTGGTCAAGCGCCAGTTTGGTTATAACAAGGTGCGCTTCCGAGGCTTGGTCAAGAACATCGCGCACCATCCTTAGTTACGCAAGACGGGTTGGCTATACGCTTACAAATCTGCTTTGGGCTGAACTTTCAAGAACTCATAACCATTCAGTGGATCGAGCAAGTCTGCATCGGGGCGAGCAGGGCTGAAGGTACCAGCTGGAGGAACTACCTCGGATGCTGGCGATTTAACTCGAGGCACTTCAGGCGCGAGAAATTTTCCGGCAAATGGATTGAGCATGGAACCGCGACAAAGGAGGCAGTGAATCTCATTGTAGTGAATCCCGTTTTTCTCCAGCTCGATCAGAACATCATTCAGGCTGATCATGCTGTTTTTCAGGCTCAATCTGGGGTTTTTGCGATTGCGGACTGACAATACATCAACACCCGTTTCCATCACTTGTTGTTCGATAAACTCATAGGTGTCATATTCGACCTTTGAGAGTAAGTAGTTCCGTATCCGGCTGTGGGGGCCTATTTCTTCGTAAACCTGCATACAGCCATTCACCACGCTCTTTAGCCCAGGGATCATAAGAATTTTGCCGTCCGGGCCGTAGCACACCAGTTTGGTGTTCTCTGGTACGCGTGTATGCATGCCTGGAAGATATTCACCATGGGCGCTAATGACCAGTTTTTGGCCCGCTTGACCGGGGTTACCCTGAAACAGGTAGAAGTGTTCGCCAAGTGCTATGGCTTGTTTAGGCTTCGGTTTAGTGTCTTCCCGCATCACCGTGGTAGCCGGAGGACGTCTTGAAGGGATTTCGAGCTCAGGGCCGGCCTTGTGCCAAAAGTCCACTCCGCCAGGTCGCTCAACCTTAGATTCCGAAAGGGGCGCAGCCAAGCCGCTGCTACCATGGGAGGTCCCGTTAAAATAATCCGCACTTCGCGTATCAGCAACCTTTGCACTCTTTTTAGTTTCATCTGACAGTGATTCTTGCCGTGCCAAGAGGCATTTAGACTTAGGCATTGTTTTATTTCCTGATTTTTTAATGGAGGGAAGTATTTTAATCTTGCTCGAAACATTCAAAGAATACTATCTCGTGTCTGAAATCAGTCACTTTTTGAGCATGTCATCAATTTTGTGCTCTCCGTACAAGAGCGCAAACTGATTCATGGTGTAGTAGTCTAATGAAACTGGACACCCATTTAGGGATGCTCTGATTAACTTTCCGCAAACCGTCGCCAAATCGAAAATTCCCTTGGGCGCATCAATATTTTCGAAAAAAGCCTTTTTCCTGCAAATAACCGTTGATCACGGCAAGGATTGCAGGCGCCAGCTGATGCTTCTCCAGCAGGTGCAGAACCTTCATGATCGTGGTGTCTTCGGGGATCGGCGCGCTCAGCGTCAGACGTGCGAACTGGCGCATGGGGGTAATTTCGTACAGCGCTTCTTCCATGGCCGGATCGCTATGTCATCGAAACCGCCGAATTGATGGCGGGTGAAGATGTTGCGAATGAAAGAATCTTGTTTATTGTCGCAACGCTGTTTGCTATGCACTTACGGGTATCTGACTTACTCAGTCGTGATAACGGCTATCACACGTTTACCATCGATGCACTCATATCAATCGACGCTTCATTGATGAAATAACACGCACGGAATTATCTATCGGGTCAACCACGGCATCTTCAGAATAAGCTTTTACATTTAATCCATGTGAGTCTCGCTGCAGTAACGCGTAACTATAGCCGGTACGAATATCGAAAGGTTTAGCTCGGGCGCTATTATAATCAAATGCATTTCCCACCTTGCGATCCGAAAGTTTTGTTCCCTCCTTCCCCAAATAGGTCAGCATACTATCGTCATAGCACTCGAGCATAGACATGAGGGAGTCGTTGTGATTCTCCATGCCATCCACGCTTGTGCCCTTCAATGCCAAATGACTCTGATATGTTGTACCAACGCCATCTTTTCCGGTCTTCCAACTTCCATGACCTGGCTTCTGCCCTGTGTGATAAGCATAAAAATACTCACCATCCACAGCATAGATCATGGTGCAACCACTTAGCGCTCCAGAAGTTATCAGGATCGGCCTGTCTATTTGTATGTTTTTCAAAGGGATTTTTATACCGACAGTACCCGACATTCCATTAACAACATTAATTATTCCTACGCTCTCGGAAAGTTTGTGTTGAGTCCAATACAAGCCTACACTTCCGGTACCCGACTCATTTGATGTCACCTGACCGCCATTAAAGGTACTTATAGCACCCGCCAAGTCCCCCGTTTCACCCAGATCAGCAGCGGTAAAGGGCCTCGCTGCCGTCATTTCCGTCGTTGAGTCAAAACGGTGAACCTCAAAATCCAAGCCAATATCACTTGTTGCAGAGCCAACAAGCAAGCCACGATTTTTTAATACCGAGATATTTCCTCTGGTGAGCCTTTCTGTGTCCCCGCGCTTCAGCAGTGCCTGTGTTAATCCCCCCCAAAAAACGCCATGCTGTTTTTGGTTTTCTGGTGTCTCGAGACTGCCAGGTTCATGGGTTAAACCCGACGCTACTCCTGGCCGCTTTATAAAAGAGCTCTTAGGGATGGCGCTTTCGGCCTCAGACCGGCGATCCCTTTCGCTGGTTCTTGGTACTCTACTTTTAAACATTATGATTGACTCCTCACCAATGATTATAAATCTGACACCGCATGATAATTTGATCATGCGCGAGCTTTTAGTAATCAGCCTCCCACCGAAATAAAAATATTGCGCATGTTCTAAACAGGCTGACAAAATACTCTATCGAATACAGCGCCATGGATCATTGTTGTGGTCGGAAAAAGCGTCATGTTCGAACGATAGAGTTTCAAAGACCGTGGTTTTTATTTCGCAGCCTCTCTATTTTTTGTTTATTTTTATCCTTCCACACGCCAGCATACTCCTCAAGCGCCAGCTTTTCTGGAGAAGGCTTCGAACCCGCAATAGGGTATGGGGCAGCGTTCGGAAGTTCATCAGCGTACTTTGACGAAGCCGAGCCATAATCAATCACTTCATAACCTTTGCCTTCTGCAGTACTGATGACCAACTTAGCCATGGAAAATTTTCCCGCCTCGACAGGGCCCTTGACCAAAACCTCACCGTTATATAAAAAATTAATCGGTATATCCCGATTATTACCAATGTCAAATTCAATCACGCCACCCAAGAGAACATTATCTTCAAGCGTCATGGTATGTCTGATGGTGTCCGTATGATTACCCATCGCGATACCTGTCACCATGTCCAGGCTATCGCTCGGCGCCGTTGGTAACCAACAAGTCTTCTCCTCATCCCTCGCCCCCATCGTTGCACGAGGAAGCTCGCCGCTCCCTTCCGACACCACTCTTTCACCAAAAACTATTTCATCCCATGAAAAGTGGCTTGAGGAAATCCCTCGATACAGTTTCAGGCTACCGATTTTCCATTGTTCATACAAAGCCTGAAACCCTTTAAGATCATGAGGCGATTTAAAAGTAACGACGCCATCGTTCACGTCAACGGAAGCCTTGGACAATGTAAAGTTCTCGTCATCATTGGCTTGGTAAGAGTTGCTCCAACGGCTCTCTTTAATTTTAATTTTCTCACCTTCTCCAAGCACCATAAGACCAACAAGGCCGGAGTCAAACCCTCCGCGAAACATCGCACCTCTCAAATCACCTAAACGGTAGAAGGAGGATTTAATCGAAGACTTCTCACGACCATCTCTCGTTTTCGAGGATTCGGATTCATTTGCAGACTTATGGGAAAATATAGACTTAAACATTACCCCTCCCGCCCTTTTTTTCACAAATATAAGTCGAAGTTATTTCGTGGCAAATCACACGCATGGATTAGACTTGTCGCCTGCTTCCATTGTCGTGTCATTTTTACATCCGATAACTGGTAAAAATCAAGCACCACAACTGTACACCCCTTTCGACCAGAAACCATAGACCTGCTTAATATTGCACATCACTTGCGAAGGGTACATATCAAGTCTAATTTCAGACAGCCCCTACTGCGAAGATCTTCGCAGTCAGCGGCAGCGCGCCTTTCAACAATTGAAGGGTAACCCGATCTGCCGTCAGCGTAAGTTCTGTTTGGATACTTCGTTATGCGTGGCATCAAGAGCGGGCGCCGCTAATAAAGTCGGAAATACATTTGAAATATTCCAGGTCACCAGGTACTCACTACCAGAATCATTCGCCAGGCTAATTAAAATAACTTTTTAAACACTCAATTCAAAGAAGCCGTATTCATCCATTGTTCCTTCTGCGATGGCTAGTGGCCTGAGCGGTTAATTTATTTTCCTACAGGCGACGCATATACTATGC
>CAYNGZ010000011.1:7774-33376 GCA_964396695.1 uncultured Pseudomonas sp. | reverse complement strand
GGGCTGGTTTTGGCCAACTTCGGCGCCCTCATAACACCACTACAGCGTTCTACACGCGGTCCCCATCCCAAACACCCAAACCACGCCCGCGGAAATGGGGAAACACATCGCGCCCAAGGCGAACACCCCGCCCTGCCCGGTGATCGGGAACACCAGCCCGGTGACCAATGGCCCGAGCAACGAGCCGACCCGGCCAATCGCCGAGGCAAACCCGGAACCGGTCGCGCGCGCCGAAGTGGGATAGAGCTCCGGGGTGTAGGTGTAGAGCACGGCCCACATGCCGAACAGAAAGAACTGCATCAGCAGGCCCGAACTGATCAACAGGCTGACGTTGCCGCCAAACACCGCGCTCTGCCCATACACGAATGCCATCCCTCCCCCTCCGAGCAAGGTCATGATGCACACCGGCTTGCGCCCCCAACGCTCCACCAGCCAGGCCGCCATGAGAAACCCGGGAATCCCGCCGAGAGAGATCAGCACCGTGTAATACACCGACTGGGTCACGGCAAACCCCGACTGTTGCAACAATGCGCTGAGCCAGGACGTCAGGCCATAGAAGCCAAGCAAGGCAAAAAACCAGACACTCCAGATCATCATCGTGCGTTGGCGGTACAAGGGTGACCAGATTTCATTCAAGGCCGAAAGGAAGTGCCCCGGGCGACTCTCGATTCTGGGCAAGCGAATCGGCTCAGGCAGGTCGGCGCGTCCCAGTGAGCCACGCACCTTGTCTTCGATGCGTCGCAGGACCTTGTCCGCCGCCGCACTATGCCCGGCTTGTTCCAGCCAGCGCGGTGATTCGGGAATGAAGAAGCGGATCGCCAGGACAAACACCGCCGGCACCGCCAGCACCAGGAAGATGTCGCGCCAGCCGATCAGGGGTAACAGGAAGTAGGACAGCACGCCCGCCGCGACAAATCCCAGCGGCCAGAAGCCGTCCATCAACGCGATATAACGCCCGCGTCGCTTGGCCGGAATCAATTCGGACAACATCGATTGGGCAATCGGAAACTCCATGCCCATGCCGATCCCCAGGAGAACTCGAAACAGTGTCAGCGTCTCGACGGTTTGTGCCGTGGAACAGAGGTAACTGGCAATGCCCCACAACACAATGCTCCACTGGAACACCGGTTTACGCCCGAAGCGGTCAGCGAGCATGCCCGACAATGACGCGCCGAGCACCATGCCGAAGAAGCTCGAACTGGCCAGCAACCCGGCCTGCGCCGTGCTCAAACCAAACTCGACTTTGATCGACCCCAGGAGAAACGTCATCATCGCCAGGTCCATGGAGTCGAAGAAGAACGCCAGGGCAATGATGATGAAAATGATCCGGTGATAACCACTGATGGGTAATCGCTCCAGACGTTCTGCCGCGCTATAGCCTTGCGTTTCCATACCGTATGCCCCCCATTCGATAATTCCCGAATCGAGTGTGCGGATTCGCTTGAGGTGGCTATTGCTGGATACGACCTGGCCACAACCCTGAGCGACGTCTGAAGCCTCTGGCTACAGACGCCGCACGCATTGCTAAAGGGCCATTTCCAACTCGACCTCTTTGGCGAACAGATCGATTTCGCGCTGGCCGGCCGCCGTGATCTGCAGAACGCGGGTGTCGCTGGGCAGGCTCAACCAGCCGGACTGCATGAACAGCTGCAACACCGCTGCCCCCAGCGTGCCACCCAGGTGCGGTCGACGCTCGCTCCAGTCAGGACAGGCGCAGACGACGCGGGACGTGCTGTGGGCCAACGCCTGAATGAATACGCCGTGGGTCGCAAGCTGACTGGCGCCTTTGTGGGTCACGATAACGCGCTTGTCCAACTGTTCGATCCAGCCGGCATCCAGCATCCGCTGATACAGATCAGCCGCCAGGCTTCCCCCCAGATGGTCTTCACAGAGCCTGGCCCGCAGCAATGACGAAGGCGCGGCTCGCGCTTTCGTCGATGGGCTGGTGCGCTTGAGCAATTCTGGAACCTTGCCTGGCAAACTGGCCAGTGAGGCGCTGGCCAGTGCTTCGACCGCCGCGCCGATTTCAGGAGCCGCAAGCCGGAAAAACCGCTTGCGCCCACGCTCCTCGACTTTCAACAGACCACCGCTGGACAAACGCCCCAGATGCGCATTGGCCGAAGACGGCGACAAGCCAGCCAGCAATGCCAGTTCATCGGATTGCCGTGCAGTACCGTCCATCAAGGCCCACATCATCGCGCTACGCTTCGGGTCTGCCAGCAACGTGGCTATCTGGCTGATGCAAGGTGCATGTTCCATGTATTCACTCCCTGTTGAATCATTTGTCTACTGCTCTGGGACATCTTGACCAGTAATGTGCTGCCGGCCAAGGCGCGAAAACCGCCAAAAGCCGGGCGGTGCAACCAACGTATGCACAAACTTCTTCGAGCCCCCAAGCAGGCTCAACGGCGAACCGGTTTGAACGAAGGTGCGCAACTTCACTGACAACGGTGCGGCAGTCAGTATAAGCGTGATGATCTTCGGTTCCTGTCCGCCGGAAGCTTTTGGAGGTGATAGTTCCTGCCAGAATTTTCCCTATTTGAGTGCGACTACTCGCCCGCGACGAACATTGTTGGCAATTGACCTGCCTATTCGGCACATCGCAACTTGAGCATTTCACGCAGCAGGTTCACCGGCTTACTCAATTGAGCGCGATGGGCGCACAGCAAATTCAGCGGTGCACGCTCACAGAGCAGTTCCGGCATCAACACTTTCAAGCGTCCGGCCAGGACATTGCCGGCCACATCCAGCCAGGACTTGCAGGCAATTGCGGCTCCGGCCACCGCCCACAAACGCACCACGTCCGCATCGTCACTGACACGATCACCGCTGACGGTCAGGCTCACCTCTAAACCGTCAGTCTGAGGAATTGATACACGTCACGAACTTGATCGAATTCAGGTCTACAATCGAGCGTCCCGCAGTGCAGTCTTTTAGATGAGGAAGTCAGCAATGAAGATCCTGATAAAAGAATTGGCAAAGTCCCAGTGGCAGGTCCGTCTGGACAACCATGCGGTGAACTTCCGCAGTGAAGCCGAAGCCCGCGCTTTTACCTCGACCCTCGAGGCCCGATTGCAAGCTCCCCATCAACTCCCCGAACGTCAGCAACGAGCCACCGGCTGACTCAAGCCACGGCTTGGGCTGCCCGGGCAATTTGCAGCCGACGGGTGAGCATCGCGACGCTCACGACCAACATTCCGCACAGGCTGATGACCATCGCCATCGGCATTGCTGTGCCGTCGTGCAGCACGCCCACCAACGCCGCCGCCCCTGCGGCAACACTGAACTGCAAGCAGCCAAGCATGGCCGAGGCGCTGCCTGCGCGCGCGCCCTGTCCGCTCATGGCGCACGCCGCCGCATTGGGAATGATGCAACCCAGGCTGGCGATGCAGATAAACAGAGGAATCAGCAACGGCCACAAATGCTCCGTATGCAGAGCGCTGACCGCCAGCAAGGTCAGGCCTGCCGCCAGATAAATCCACACCGTGCGCGCCAGCAAAAAGGCCGGGCCGCGTTTGGAGAGCAATCGCGCGTTGAGCTGTGCCACCAGAATGAAGCCCGCCGCATTGGTGCCGAACAGCCAGCCAAAATGCTCGGCCGGGACGCCATAAAGTTTGATGAACACGAAAGGTGAACCGGCGATATAGGCAAACATCCCGGCGATGGCGATGCCCCCGGTCAAGGCATGACCGAGGAAAACCCTGTCCGAGAGCAGACGACCGTATTGGCGCAAGGCACCCGACAATGGCTGACGCGGCTGGTTGGCCGGCAAGCTTTCCGGCAGCCCCACTGCAACCGCCAGGGCCGACAATGCGCTGAACACCGTCAAGGCGATAAAGATCGACTGCCAGCCATACAGGTTGACCAGCAGACCACCGAGCATCGGCGCAAGAATCGGCGCCAGCCCCATCACCAGCATCAGTTGGGAAAAGACTTTCGCCGAACCCACCGCGTCGCACTTGTCGCTGACCACGGCGCGGGAAATCACCATCCCGGCACAACCGCCCAAAGCCTGGACGAAACGAGCGGCGATCAACCACTCAAGGCTCGGCGCAAACGCACACACCAGCGATGCCAGGGTGAACAGGCCGACGCCAGCCAGCAGCGGAATGCGTCTGCCGAAGCGATCGGCCACCGGGCCGTACGCCAACTGGCCAATCGACAGGCCAAGGAAATAGGCCGCCAGCGTCAGCTGAACGTGTTTTTCATCGGTGCCGAAAGCCGCCGCCATGGCCGGAAAGGCTGGCAGATAGAAATCGATGGCCAGCGGCCCGAAAGCGCTCAGGGCGCCAAGAATCAGAATGGTACGGAGGTTCATCAGGCGTCCAGTTGTGCGTCAGTCGGCAGCCCGACAGTCTAGCCGCGCCTGGACGCCTTGAACATTCCGATAGGTCGCTAACTATTAAAAAGGTTCAGGCCAGCGTCACTTCATAACCTTCTTCGCTGATCAGGTGGATGACTTGATCAGCCGACAGCTCACCGCTCTCGACGCCGACCTCCTTCGTCGCCAGGTCGACCCGAACGCTGGCCGCCGGATCTCTGGCTTGCAGCGCCTCGGTAATCGCCCGAACACAGTGACCGCACGACATTCCTTGAACGTTGAATACTTGCATGAGGTAGCTCCTTGGATGAGGTTTAGGGGGCGTTCTCAATCAGTTTCCCCGCCGGCGGGGAAACTGATTGAGAACGCCCCCAACGCCCCCTGAGCCAGTCTTGAGCTTGCCACGGTGGCAAGGTCAAGTTCTGAAGTGATCTGCCGGGCTGGCAATCATCGCCGCGCTCGGCCAAGCTGCGCCATCAATGACTCAAAAGCAGGAGATGCAGCCATGCGCTGGTCAGCTTTCAGCCTATTCGGCATGCTCAGCCTTTTCGCCGCCGCGCCCTCGGCCAGCGCCGAAGACTATGGTGTGCTGATCATTTCTCGCGAGCGCCTGGAAGTCGCGACCTCGTGCGAGATTGGCGTGTACATCCAGGATCAGTTGTCGGGGCGGCTGTTCCAGGAACAAAGCACCTCGTTCAACTTACCGCCAGGTAACTACTCCTTGCGGCTCAAACTGCTGCCTGGCCAGACACCCGGCTGCAACGCCGGGATGCTCGCTCCCGGCTCGCAGAGCATCACGTTGCGCGCCGGTGCCATCCAGAAATTCCGCATCGCCATGAACCAGCAAGGCATGTACCTCAAACCCGCCTCGCTGGGGTACTGATCCACCTTTTGAAAGATCGTCCGAACGCGGCCCGAACCTCCGGCAGCTCCTACGCGAGAAGCGACCATTGGTCCATTGGTGTAGGAGCTGCCGAAGGCTGCGATCTTTTAGAGGAGACTTGACCTTGCCAGCATGGCAAGGTTGATCCTGTAGGTCATTTCTACAGGGAGTAAGACCAATGTCCGATTCCACCACCTTCGATCTACCGATATCCGGTATGACCTGCGCCAGCTGCGCCGGACGTGTCGAGCGTGCGCTGAGTAAAGTGGTTGGTGCAAGCAGTATCAGCGTCAACCTGGCGACCGAGCACGCTCGTGTCCAGGCCCCTCGCGACAGCTTGCCTGCGTTGATGGATGCAGTGCAGCAAGCCGGTTACAGCGTCCCCAGGCAAAGTCTGGAATTGAGCATCGGCGGTATGACCTGCGCCTCGTGTGCCGGTCGGGTCGAACGTGCCTTGAATAAAATCGCCGGGGTGAAAAGCGTCAGCGTCAACCTGGCCAACGAACGCGCGCACCTCGAACTGCTCGGCCGGATCGACCCGCAGATATTGATCGGCGCGGTCAGCAAGGCCGGATATACCGCCAGCGTCTGGCAAGCCGAAGAGGCCACTCATAACGATCAGCCACAACGTCTGCATCGCGAGCGCTGGAGCTTGCTGCTGGCAATCGTTCTGGCCTTGCCGCTGGTGCTGCCGATGCTGGTGCAGCCGTTCGGCTTGCACTGGATGCTCCCGGCCTGGGTGCAGTTTGCGCTGGCGACCCCCGTTCAGTTCATCTTCGGTGCACGCTTTTATATCGCGGCGTGGAAGGCCGTGCGGGCGGGCGCCGGCAACATGGATTTGCTGGTGGCCCTGGGCACCAGCGCCGGTTATGGCTTGAGCCTTTACCTATGGGCCACCGCCAGCGCCGGCAGCATGCCGCATCTTTATTTCGAAGCCTCGGCGGTCGTGATTGCGCTGGTGCTGCTGGGCAAATACCTGGAAAGCCGCGCCAAACGCCAGACCGCCAGCGCCATTCGCGCCCTCGAAGCCTTGCGGCCGGAACGGGCGATTCGAGTGATCGACGGCCTCGAACAGGACGTTGCCATCAGCGCGTTGCGCCTGGGCGATTTGGTGCTGGTCAAACCTGGCGAACGCTTCCCGGTGGACGGTGAAGTGATCGAAGGCCAGAGCCACGCCGACGAAGCACTGATCAGCGGCGAGAGCCTGCCGGTGCCGAAACAACCCGGTGACAAAGTCACCGGCGGTGCGATCAACGGCGAAGGCCGGCTGCTGGTTCGGACCCAGGCCCTTGGCGCAGAAACCGTGTTGGCGAGAATCATCCGCCTGGTCGAAGACGCCCAGGCCGGCAAGGCCCCCATTCAAAAGCTGGTGGATAAAGTCAGCCAGGTGTTCGTGCCGGTCGTCTTGCTGATGGCCCTGGCCACGCTGCTCGGCTGGTGGCTATACGGCGCACCGCTGGAAACCGCAGTGATCAATGCGGTCGCTGTGCTGGTGATCGCCTGCCCTTGTGCCCTCGGCCTGGCAACACCGACCGCGATCATGGCTGGTACCGGTGTGGCCGCGCGTCACGGGATTCTGATCAAGGACGCGCAAGCGCTGGAGCGCGCCCATGAAGTCAGCGTGGTGGTGTTCGACAAGACCGGCACACTGACGTCCGGCACGCCGCGTATCGCTCACTTGAGTGCCATCGAAGGCAACGAAGCGAGCCTGCTGCAACAGGCCGGCGCCCTGCAACGCGGCAGCGAACACCCGCTGGCCAAAGCCGTGCTGGACGCCTGCGCCGAACGTGACTTGCCGGTGGCCGATGTCAGCGCCAGCCAATCACTGACCGGCCGCGGCATTGCCGGCACGCTAGAGGGTCGTCGGTTAGCGCTGGGTAATCGCCGTCTGCTGGAAGAAAGCGGCCTGAGCGCCGGCCCCTTGGCCGACTCCGCCAGCGCCTGGGAAGCCGAAGGCCGGACCCTGTCCTGGCTAATCGCACAAAACCCGGAGCCGCGGGTGCTTGGCCTGTTCGCCTTTGGCGACACGCTCAAACCCGGCGCACTGCACGCCATCGAAGCCCTCAACGAGCAACACATCGGCAGCCACCTGCTGACCGGTGACAACCGTGGCAGTGCCCGAGTGGTCGCAGCCGCACTGGGGATCAGCAACGTTCACGCCGAAGTGCTGCCGGCAGAAAAAGCCTCGACCGTCACTGAACTGAAGAAAACCGGCGTGGTGGCGATGGTCGGCGACGGCATCAACGATGCTCCGGCACTGGCGGCGGCGGATATCGGCATCGCCATGGGCGGCGGCACCGACGTGGCGATGCACGCAGCCGGGATCACCTTGATGCGCGGCGACCCTCGGTTGGTGCCGGCGGCGCTGGAGATCAGTCGCAAGACCTACGCGAAGATCCGCCAGAACCTGTTCTGGGCCTTCGTCTACAACCTGATCGGGATCCCGCTGGCGACGTTCGGCTTGCTCAACCCAGTCATCGCCGGCGCGGCAATGGCCTTGTCCAGCGTCAGCGTGGTGAGCAATGCTTTACTGCTTAAAACCTGGAAGCCGAAAAACCTGGAGGACGTTGCATGAACATCGGCCAAGCAGCCCGACACAGCGGCCTAAGCGCCAAGATGATTCGCTATTACGAATCGATCGGCCTGCTCAAGGCCGCGCATCGCACCGACAGCGGCTACCGCATCTACGGCGACGACGATCTGCACAGCCTGGCGTTCATCAAGCGCTCGCGCGATCTCGGGTTTTCCCTGGAAGAAGTCGGCAAACTGCTGACCCTCTGGCAGGACCGCCAACGGGCCAGCGCCGACGTCAAGGCACTGGCCCGCCAGCACATCGATGAGCTGAACCAGAAAATCCGCGAACTCGGCCAACTACGCGACACCTTGCAGGACCTGGTGGAGCATTGTCAGGGCGATCACCGCCCGGACTGCCCGATTCTCAAGGAGCTGGCGTCGGGCTGCTGCGCCGAGCCCGCTCACCCCTGATCGCCAACACCCTCAGCACCAACAAGGTGCTGAGGGGAATCCCGTGAAACAGCAGCACCACCGCGCCGGGTGCCCAGATGTTATAGAACGGCGCGGCGATCAACATGCCGACGCCGAACCCGGTCATTTGCAGCAAGGTCAGGAAACTGAAAATCGGCAGACGCAGGCTCTCCGGCTCACGCTGCAAGCGCGACATCAGCCCGACCTCTGAAAACCCGTCCCCCACTCCCGCCGGCAACGCAAACAGCAGCAAACCGTAGAGGCTCTGCTGCTGGAACATCAGGATGAAGCTGCTGGACATCAGCAACACACCGAAGAAGAAACGCCGCTCCAGGTTTGAATTCTCCGACCCCGGCAAGCGACTGGCCACCCGTGCGCCGATCAACTTGCCGCACGCCCACACCGCCAACATCAAGCCCAGCGTGGTGCTGGTCGACTCAGGTGTCAGCAGTCTGGAAATAATCGGGAAACCCACATTGTGCGCGGCACTGCCGAGGGTGTCGGCCATTGCCAGCGCAAGCATCGCGGCGATGACCGGCGAGCTGCGCAGGCCCTGGCGCAGCGCGGTCCATTCGCCACGCTTGGGGGTTGGCTCGATGCCGGGTGCATGTCTGGAAAACCGCAACGGCACAATGAATAACGCCGCCAACAGATAAGTGACGACGTTCAGCGCAAACACCGCTTCAAAACCGAAACCTGCCACCAGCAGCCCGGAAACCAGACTCCCGCCCACCATCGCCGCCGACGAAGCCGATGTGATCCAGGCATTGGTCTTGAGCAGTTGTTCCCCAGCGATCATGTGCGGCAACTGACTGTTGAGGCCGATGGCGAACATCGAGTTGCCGAACCCCAGGCCGAAAGCGATCACCGGTAACAGCAGTGCGTGCTGCGACACCGGCAGCACAAGCAACAGGCCTAACAGCCCGGCTCGCAGCAGATCGAAGGCTATCAGCGGTAGGCGTCCGACCCAACGGCGATAAAACGTCGTACCGATCAAACTGGCGAGAATCCCGCCGGCTACGCGACTGGCGAGAAAGATCCCCACAGCCATGGCGCTGTTGCCGAGCAAATAAACGTAAGTGGCCAGCGCCACCATATTGAGAAACGCCCCGAAGTCCGAGACCAGTCGCGCAGCGATGATCAGTTGGGCGTTGCGGGTGGATTGTTCGGGCGTGGGGTCGGTGTTCACAATCTTCCTTGAGTGTGTAGCGTTTTGAGTGTGGGACAGTAGACGCGATATTCGGTGAATCCGAAACCCACCCCCTCACCCCAACCCTCTCCCCAAGGGGGAGAGGGGGAAAGGGAGCAGATCTTCGTAGGCTTCTAAACCTGAGTTCGACTCGATCATTCAGGTCGACGTATTTCGAAAGATCGTCTCGGTTAGTCCCCTCGCCCCTTTGGGGAGAGGGTTAGGGTGAGGGGTGGATTTACATGACACCCACAAAAATCTCATTAACCCGGCCAAAGCCGGGTTTCTCGTCAACCGATCACTGCATCCACGGTGGAGGCGGTTCTCCGGTTTTGCCCGGTGGCGCATCGTCGGCGGCGCGTATCGCTTGCCGACGCTCCTCATCAAGGCGCGCAGCCTCGATTTCACGCATGATGCCGCCAACGTCCGCCAGTTCTTCCGGTTCCTCGAACTCACCGGTCAGGACGCTGCCCGGGTGCAGGGTGCCTGCTTCATACAAGGCCCACATTTCCTTGGCGTACCGGGTCCGCTTCAACTCCGGGGCAAAGCGCCCGAAGTAGGAGGCCATGTTGCCCACATCACGCTCCAGCATGCTGAACGCGTGGTTGTTGCCGGCCGCATCGACTGCCTGAGGCAGGTCGATGATCACCGGGCCGTCCGGGGTCAGCAACACGTTGAACTCGGACAGGTCACCGTGCACCAGACCGGTACACAGCATCAGCACGATCTGCGAAATCAGGAACGTGTGGTACTCACGCGCCTGATCCGCTTCCAGCACCACGTCATTGAGACGCGGCGCGGCATCGCCGTACTCGTCCGCCACCAGTTCCATCAGCAGCACGCCTTCCAGGAAGTCGAACGGCTTGGGCACTCGCACCCCGGCATTGGCCAGCCGGAACAACGCCGCGACTTCGGCATTCTGCCAGGCGTCTTCGGCTTCTTTACGGCCGTACTTGGAACCCTTGGCCATCGCACGAGCCTGACGGCTGTTACGCACCTTGCGGCCTTCCTGATACTCGGCCGCCTGACGAAAACTTCGTTTATTCGCCTCCTTGTAAACCTTGGCGCAACGTAACTCGTTACCGCAGCGCACCACATAAACAGCTGCTTCTTTACCACTCATGAGTGGGCGCAGCACCTCGTCAACCAGACCGTCCTCGATCAGCGGTTCAATGCGTTTTGGAGTCTTCATCAGCTTTTATTGTGGGTCCTTTATTACCAAACACGCGAATGTCACTCGTTATACGGCAATCCTCGCACGGGGGGGAGGGGTTGCCGACCTATGAACGTTGCGCAAGCACTCAATGTGCCAGATTCATCAGGCAAACCCTGTCGGCGACGAAGATCATAGCTGAGAGTCGGCCACACGTCGGCAGCTGGATCAGCAGGCATTTGCGACAGAATTTGAGATCAGCCAACTGACTCTTTGCAGGATTTTTCAATTGCCCTCAATTTCCGCCCTTGGCGGTTTCGCACTTGAAGATCAAAAGATCGCAGCCTTCGGCAGCTCCTACAGGAGGCCGCGGTCGGCGGAGGCTGCGATCCTTACTGTTTGAATAATTCTCCCGGGGTAAACCCGAACAGGCTTTTGAACGCGGCAATAAATGCCGAAGTCGAGTCATACCCGCTGGACAGCGCAGCCGTGGTCACGCTGTTGCCATCCTCCAGCAGGCTCAATGACGAGAGCAGGCGCATACGCTGGCGCCAGCTGCGAAAGCTCAACCCGGTTTCACGCTGAAACAAGCGCATCAACGTTTTCTCGGACGTCCCCAATCGCTCGGCCCATTCCTGCAGCGTCACGTTCTGCTCCGGGCGTTCGATCAGCTCGTTGCACAGCCCAAGCAAACGCGGGTGGCGTGGCAACGGCAGAGAAAACCCGACTTCCGGCAGGCTTGCCAACTGATCCAGCAGCACATCAACCAGGCGCGCTTCGCGGCTGTCACCCTGTGGATACTCCACTGGCAACAGGCAAAAGCTCTTGATCAACTCGCGCGCCAGCGGCGTGACTTCCAGCACCCGGCAACGCTCGTCCGCCCAGGCACACGCCTCGCGCCGCACATAGAGGCTGCGCATTTCCGCACGCATCGAGGTCACCACCTGGTGCTCCAGATCGGCCGGAATCCAGATACCCCACTGCGGCCCTCGGCGGTATGCACACCAAGAACCCCGCTGATGGCGTAGGAAAACTGCACCCAATCGTGGCGATGAGGCGGCGTCCACGAACCGGCGCTAAGGCTTTCCGCGCGGGCATACAGCGGGCGCGGCAACGCCGTCAGGGTCGGAATGGTCCGTTCGAGGGAAAATTGTCCGTTAGCCGGCATTGGTTGGCCTTATGTCGCAAGACGGGCGTAAATGATGACCTTAGGCTAGGTCATCCATTCTTACAATGCCTTCGGTGCCCGCCATGCATGCCTTCAAACACCTCAAACGCGTCGTCACCGACTGGTTCCTGTGCGGGATGCTGATCGCCACGCTGCTGTCCTACGCCTTCCCGACCTTCGGCGCCACGGGCGGTGCGATGCACGCCGAGTGGGTGATCAACATTGGCGTGTTCCTGGTGTTCTTCCTGCACGGGGTCAACCTGTCGAGCGAGCAGATCCGCCACGGGTTGAAAAACTGGCGCCTGCACCTGATGGTCCAGGGCTTCACCTTCCTGGTGTTCCCGCTGATCTGGCTGGTGAGCGACACGCTGCTGGGCTCACACATTCCGTCGCTGCTGATGCTCGGATTCTTCTATCTGTGCGCCCTGCCCTCGACCATTTCCTCGTCCGTGGCCTTGACCGGCAGCGCCGGCGGCAACGTACCGGCGGCGATTCTCAATGCCAGTCTGTCCAGCGTGCTGGGGATTTTCCTCACGCCATTGCTGGTGAGCTTCGTGGTTGGCAGCGGTGCTGGCGGCATCGACCTGGGCTCCACCCTGCTCGATCTCTGCGCCATGTTGTTGCTGCCGCTGGTGCTGGGTCAGCTATTGCGGCCGCTGTTCGGCAAATTTTTCAGCCGCCACAAGCGCTACACCAACATCGTCGACAAACTGGTGATCCTGCTGCTGGTCTACGCCGCGTTCTGCAATTCGATGGTTTCCGGGATGTGGCAGCAACAGGGCAACACAGTCATTGTCAGCGCACTGGTCGGCAGTGCCGTGCTGCTGGCGATCATTCTGTGGATGACCACCCGCACCGCCCGCGCCCTGAAGTTCAGCCCGGCCGATGAGATCGCCGCGGTGTTCTGCGCCAGCAAGAAATCCCTGGCAGCCGGCGCCCCGATGGCCGCGTTGATCTTCGGTGCCAACCCGGGTCTTGGATTGATCCTGTTGCCGATCATGATCTATCACCCGTTGCAACTGATCGTCTGCTCGGTCATGGCCGAGGGTTACGCCAACCGCAATCGGGTACTCGCCGAGCAGCAACGCGGCGCTGCCCTCAGCGCTCAATAATCGCCGTCACTCCCTGACCGCCGGCGGCGCAGATCGAAATCAACCCGCGGCCCTTCCCGGCGGCGTCCAGCAGCTTGGCCAGGTTGGCGACGATTCGCCCACCGGTCGCGGCAAACGGATGCCCGGCCGCCAGCGAACTGCCTTTGACATTGAGCCGACTGCGGTCAATCGACCCCAGCGGCGCGTCGAGGCCGAGCCGGGTTTTGCAGTAGTCCGGATCTTCCCAGGCCTTCAACGTGCAGAGCACTTGCGCGGCGAAGGCTTCGTGGATTTCGTAGTAGTCGAAGTCCTGCAAGGTCAGGCCATTGCGCGCCAGCAAACGTGGCACGGCATAGGCCGGCGCCATCAGCAGCCCTTCGGCACCGTTGACGAAATCCACCGCCGCTGCCTCGCCATCGCGCAGATAGGCAAGGATCGGCAAACCACGCTCTTTCGCCCATTCCTCACTGCCCAGCAGCACCAGCGACGCGCCATCGGTCAGCGGTGTCGAGTTGCCGGCGGTCAGCGTGCCTTTGTCGCGCTTGTCGAACACCGGCTTCAACGAAGCGAGTTTTTCCAGTGTCAGATCCGGGCGCAGGTTGTTGTCACGGGTCAGCCCCAGGAACGGTGTCATCAGATCGTTCTGCCAGCCTTCGGCATAAGCCGCGGCCATTTTCTGATGACTTTCCAGCGCCAACTGATCCTGCTCGGCACGGGGAATGTCCCAGGTCTGCGCCATCAGTTCGCAATGCTGCCCCATGGACAGCCCCGTGCGCGGCTCACTGTTACGCGGCAGCTCGGGGATCAAATGCCGGGGACGCACGTGCAGGAAGGTTTTCAACTTGTCGCCCAGGCTCTTGGCGCGGTTGGCTTGCAGCAGGATCTTGCGCAGGCCTTCGCTGACACTGATCGGCGCATCCGACGTGGTGTCGACACCACCGGCAATGCCGCAGTCGATCTGCCCCAGGGCAATCTTGTTTGCCACCAGCAACGCTGCTTCCAGACCGGTGCCGCAGGCCTGCTGAATGTCGTAGGCCGGGGTGGCGGGTGACAGCCGCGAGCCGAGCACGCATTCGCGGGTCAGGTTGAGGTCCCGGGACAGTTTGAGCACCGCCCCCGCCACCACTTCGCCCATGCGCAGGCCGTGCAGGTTGTAGCGTTCGATCAGGCCTTCCAGTGCCGCCGTCAGCATTGCCTGATTGCTGGCGGTGGCATACGGCCCGTTGGAGCGGGCAAAAGGAATGCGATTACCGCCGATGATCGCAACGCGGCGCAGCTGAGTCATGAAAAGCTCCTATTCTGTGAAAGGCATAACCCACAAGCGTAGGCCTTATCTCGCGGGTCGAACGACTGATCGCGATTCGTGGTCCACACTTTGAATCCTTGCTGCCGGAGAACCTTTCATGTCTGACCGCTATATCGACTTCGCCAATTCGGCCCTCGGCCACCGTCTGGTCGGAGCCCTTGGCCTGCCGTCGCCGGTTCGACTGGAGCGCTGGGAGGCCGGTCGTCTGCGCCCCGTCGAGGGTGCGCTGCTGATCGGCGGCGGCCCATTGGCACAAAACGTCAGCGCGTTCGCCCACAGACTCACCGATCAGATTTACAGCTATGGGCCTGAACCGTTGGTGGCCCAGGCGTGGATTCCCGGCCATGGTCCCAGGCTCAAAGCCGTGGTGTTCGATGCCAGCGATCTGGTGCGGACCGAGCAGCTCAAGCAACTGCGTGAGTTCTTTCAGCCGTTGATGAAAAACCTCGATCACAGCGCCCACCTGGTGATTTTCGGGCGTGCACCGCAGACCCTGAACGACCCGTTCGCCGCCAGCGCCCAACGTGCACTGGAAGGCTTCAGTCGCTCGCTGGCCAAGGAGCTGCGCAACGGCGGCACCTTGCAGTTGCTGTATGTCGGCGCCGGGGCTGAAGGACAACTCGAAGGCGCGCTGCGGTTTTTCCTCTCCCCCAAAAGCGCCTATGTCTCGGGGCAGGTTGTGCGATTGAACGCCTGTGACACTCAGGTCCAGGACTGGACGCGCCCGCTGGCCGGACGCACGGCGCTGGTCACTGGCGCGGCCCGCGGGATCGGCGCGTCAATCGCTGAAACCCTGGCCCGCGATGGTGCGCAGGTGGTGCTGCTGGACGTGCCACCGGCCAGGACCGATCTCGACGCCCTCGCGGCTCGTCTTGGCGGCCACAGCATTACCCTCGACATCTGCGCCGACGATGCCGCCACGCGGTTGATCGAGCAATTGCCGAACGGCATCGACATTGTGGTCCACAACGCCGGCATCACCCGCGACAAAACCCTGGCCAACATGACGCCGGAATTCTGGGATGCGGTGCTCGCCGTGAACCTGAATGCACCGCAAGTACTGACCAAAGCCCTGCTCGACAGCGGCACCCTGCACGATAACGGTCGGGTGATTCTGTTGGCCTCGATCAGTGGCATCGCCGGCAATCGCGGGCAAACCAATTACGCGGCGAGCAAGGCCGGGCTGATCGGGCTGGCGCAAGCCTGGGCGCCACTGTTGGGGGAGCGCGGAATCAGCATCAACGCGGTCGCACCAGGCTTTATCGAAACCCAAATGACTGCGCACATTCCGTTTGCCTTGCGTGAAGCCGGACGACGCATGAGCTCAATGGCGCAAGGCGGATTGCCGCAAGACGTCGCCGAAGCCGTGGCCTGGCTCGCCCAGCCCGGCAGCGGTGCGATCAGCGGACAAGCGCTGCGGGTGTGTGGGCAAAACGTATTGGGAGCCTGAGCATGACAACGGATTGGCAGTCACTGAGCCGTGCACCGGACCTGCCCGCCTTGTATTGGCGAGCCGCGACGCGCCGCAAGATCACTGGCACCACCCTGCCTGACGAGGGTTTGCGCTGCTGGGTCAATGTCGACTCCAAACGCTTGGCGGCCTATCGCAAGGTGTGCGGATTTATCGATGACGGTTTGCTGCCACCGACGTATCCCCATGTGCTGGCGTTCGCCTTGCAGATGAAACTGCTCACCGCCAAGGCGTTTCCGTTTCCGCTGCTGGGGCTGGTTCACCTGGCCAATCGCATCCGCATTCTGCGGCCCTTGGGCGCCGTCGCTCGGGTGCAGGTGAGCGTGCGGATGCAGAACCTGCAACCTCACGCCAAGGGCGCGGTGTTTGAGCTGGTCACCACGATTGACGACGCACTCGGGCCACTCTGGGAAGCCGAAAGCCAGATGCTTTGCAAAGGCGTGACGCTTGCCGGTGAAGCCATTGAGCCGTCGACGGACTCGGTGCTGGCCATGAACGAGGTCAGCCGCTGGTGGGCGCCCAGCGAGATTGGCCGGCGCTACGCCAGGGTTTCCGGTGACTACAACCCGATTCACCTGAGTGCCGCCAGCGCCAGACTCTTCGGTTTCCCCCGGGCCATCGCCCACGGTTTGTGGATCAAGGCGTGCACCCTCGCAGCACTGAGCGGGCATTTGCCGACGTCGAACATCGAGATTGCCGTGCAGTTCAAGAAGCCGGTGCGCCTGCCCAGCGAAATGACCTTACTGGCCAGCGCTGCCGGCTCAAGCGGCGATTTCAAGGTGGTCGGTGCCGGTGATCTGGAGCACATGTCCGGCACCTGGCGACCGCTTGCCTGAGACGACTCAGCCGCGCCGGATAAAGAACACACCCGCCATGATCAACACCAGCCCGGCAATCTTGCCGGCGCTGACCGGCGCCTCGCGAAACCCGACCCAACCGAAATGATCCAGGGTCATCGCCATGCCCAACTGCCCCGCCAATACCAGCGCCATGAACAACATGGCGCCAATGCGTGGCCCGGCAAATGCTGCCGTGGTGATGAAGAATGCGCCGAGCAGACCACCGGACCAGTGCCACCAGGTCAAGCTTTTGAGTGTCTCCAATGCCGGGGTTTCGCGCTGGATCAGGACCAGCAGCAACAACGCCATGGTTCCGACAAAAAACGAGATCAGTGCGGCGGCCAGTACGCTCGACACCTGTTTGGCCAGTTGGCCATTGATACCGGCTTGCAGCGGCAAAAACGCACCCGCGACAAAAGGCAGGCAAAGCAACCACCAGACGGGGGCCGGCATGCTGTTCTCCAATGAGTGAATGAGGCGCGCAGTATACGCCGCACCTTATCCGCTACCGCCAAAAACAAAACGACCCGCACATGGCGGGTCGCTCGGGTTACAGCCAATCAATCAGAAATCGTAGCGAACCTTGGCCGTGAAGGTGTCTGCGTTGAAGTCGGCTTTGGTCAGGTAATCGTACGAACCACCCACACTCCAGGCACCGATCCGGTAGGTCGCCCCAAGGCCCAGTTCATAGCTGTCACGCGCAGGTTTGGCACCGCTGGTGGTGAACGGTGCGCCGCCGAGCACAAAGGTCGAGGTGGTGTTGGCCTGGTCGCCGTTGCGGAGTGTCTGAGATGGCCTTACTGGTAAGCGTGTTGCTGTTTCTGGGAGCCCTGGCACTGGTGCTCGGCCATCTGCTGGAACAGCGGCGGCGTGAACGGCACGTCGCCCAACGCCTGCAAGGGCATGCGGTGCAGGAAAGCAGACTCGGCAGCTGGTTACAGGCGCTCGGCGACAGCCGGTTTGGCCAGCGTTCGCTCAGCATGGACAGCGAAACCCAGACCCTGCTCACACGCCTGGGTTGGCGAAAATCCAGCGAGCGTTCGTTGTTCGCGGCCTGCCAGGTCGGCACGCCCCTGTTGGTGCTCGGGCTGGTGGTGTTCTTTCAACAGGTGTTCTACCCCACTGCGCAAAACCAATGGCTCGCTCCGGCGCTGGGCGCCGGACTGGGTTATCTCTTGCCCAAACGGCTATTGGCCTACGCGGCACAACGTCGACAAAAAAACATTGCCCGCGAGATTTCGACCTTTATTCCACTGCTGCGGATTCTCTTCGAATCGGGCATGGCCATCGAGCAGTCCCTGCGGGTGCTCAGCACCGAGGCGCACCAACTGCTGCCGGAGCTGACCCGCGAACTACGCCTGATCCTGACTCGGGTCGACTCCGGCCTGGAACTCGGCCAAGAGCTGCACAAGAGCGCGACGCTGCTGGCGGTGGACGAGCTCACCGACACCTGCGTGATCCTCCAGCAACTGATCCATCAGGGCGGCGGCGCCATGAAATCGCTGCTCACGCTCAAGCAATTGCTCGACGACCGACGCCTGACACGCCAACAGGAATACATCTCGAAAATGTCGGCCAAGATGTCCGTGGTGATGATGCTGTTTCTGTTTCCCGCCTTGCTGATCGTCCTGGCCGGCCCGGGGTTTACTGCTATTGCTCGGGCGTTTGCGCCTTGAAGGGCATCTGATGAAACGGCTGGCAGCCCGTGTCTCGGATGCCCCCCGAGGAAGCACTTAAGATTTGACGACATACTCCGCCGGTTCTTCAGGATCCATGTTGTCCAGTGCTCGATCCACCAACAACCGGATCCCGTCGATCATCCTGCAAATGCCTAACGCCACATTGCGGCGAGAACCTTCGATCTCGAACGCCAGGTCAGCAGCCATGGCCTTGACCGAGGCCAGGTCCTCCGAAGCGTTCGCCAGCAGACTTTCATTGTCGATACCCGGGTTGACGGCAAACAACCGGTCCGAATGCAGATCGCTGAAGCGCAACTTCACCAGGGTCGGTTTCAGGTAATGATCGAGGGCTCGATGGGCGGCATCGTGGAGCTTTTTCGAGTCGGGAGAATCGTAGGGGGAAACGTCGTCGGGTTCGGGGGGTTGGGGGTTTCTTTGATCATGGTGGAACTCCTAACAATAGTTGCAGCTACCAGCATCACTTGCAGATGATGGGTGGCAGCTGTATGCGGGTCTGCAAGACCGAGTTGTTAGGCCCTCGGCAGACCCGAAGGTCTCCCGCACACAGCCACCATAAAACGATGGACACTAAAAAAGCGTCACGATTATAGGTGCGCATGTAAGCGCCTAACAAACTATCGGCGGGCTTGCAGTCCCGGTCGCTGAATTGGCAGCGACGTTCGAAGGCTAGAGGTGGCGCTTCCGAGCGGCAACCTTAAAAGCGTGTCGGAAAGGTCTTCAGCGGTGTCTGTCAGATCCCCCCTCACCCTAACCCTCTCCCCAGAGGGGCGAGGGGACTGACCGAGGTATTTTTGCCAAGTGCTGTGACCTGAAAAAACGTGCTGAGCTCAGGTCATGAAAGGACGATTCACCAGCACAAATCCGTACGCGCCCCAACCACTCAGGCCGACCGGCAGGTCGCCGTGCTCTTGCTTTTGATCTTGATCTACCCGCCCCTTCGGAAGGCCGAGTGGAGGTGTTCATCAGGGGGTTGGCGCGCAGCGCCGTACGGCGAAGCCGGACACATCGAGAGGAGGTCGAAGCGAAGCCGACCGGAGGCGATGCCCCCTGATGGACGCCGGAGCGAGGTGCCGTACGCTCGGGGCGAGACCTTTTGGTTACTTTTGGGGCGTTTGCCAAAAGTGACCCGCTGTCAGAGCGGAACCATAAGCAGCCGTTACGCCAATAACGGATATACACACAAATACAAACCAGCCCTAGTGCGCCGTCACCCGCGCCCGCCCCCCAGAACCACTCGGCGACAAAGCCAACGCCAACTGCGTCCGATTATGCATATGCGTCAACCGCAACACCTGCGACACATACAACTTCACCGTGTTCTCGGTAATCCCCAACTCACAGGCAATCTGGTAATTGGTCTGCCCCTTGCCCACCAACCGCGCGACATCCAGTTGACGAGGCGAGAGCTGATTGAAAACCGCCGGCATCTCCTCTCGATCAACCTCACTGACACCCTCCCCACCCGACGGCACAAGCGGAGCACGACGAACCTTGTCAAGGTCCTGATAAAGATCGTCGATCGATTCGGACAGGTCTTGCAGCTTCTGATTCAAATGCCCCAGCTGCACACTTTTTAGCCGTTCCTGGAGCGCAACTTCCTGACGCTGCACCCCTTCGAGCAACTCTTGCAGATCAACCGGCTTCTGATAGTAGTCCGCGATCCCGGCACGCAGGGCCTTGATCACATCCTGTTTATCCGCACGCCCGGTGAGCATGATCGCTTCGAATGCCCGGTGCTTGCCGGCGATGCGTTGCAGCTCCTGAACCAGTTGAATACCGTCGAGCCCGGGCATGTGCAAATCACAGAGCACCAGGCCAATGTCGGCATCTTCACTAAAACGTACGATGGCTTGCTGGCTGGACTCACAAGGGATGCAACGGTAGCCGCTGCTTTCAAGAAACTCGCAAAGCTCTTCCACAAGTAGCGGCTGATCATCGACCACCAGCACTTTTACCGCAGAGGTAGGCTTGTTCACTTGCGCCTCCATGCCCTGTCCGAAAACTGTCACTTCCTGTACCGACAGCGGCAGGCTGTACAGGCCTGAGTTGAAAGTAGACCTACTTTCCTACTATGTACATAGCGATAGTCACGCCACGCGACTAGTGGATCCGAGCCAGTATCAGCAGCATGCCGATCAGCACGAAGGGCAGGGTTTTTGACAGCTCCCGAGCCAGGCACTGAAGACGACTTCCAAGTCCTTGACCCCTATGTGGCCGGCCCCTGTGAGCGATCAATAACCACAGTAGACCGGCCACCCCGGCGCCATGTTGCCCGGCAGGGCCGCGTTCGGGCGATTGTTCGCTTTACTTCGGTGGGTAGTTACTCAATATCCGCCCTACCGTCTGGCGAATCGCGGCGCTGCGGTCCGAGGGCTGGGGTGTTCTGCTGAGCAGTTGCTCGTCGCTGCCACGCCAGACCAGCTTGCCATCCTTGCCATCGAACAGGTCGATCTGGAGGGTGGCGACCTTGTAGCTGACGTTGCGGGTTTCGTTGTACATCGGAGCGCCCCAGTAGCCGTTCCAGGGGCCAGCCCAGCCACCGCCGTAGTGGGTGGTGATTTGTTGCTGGCGATCTTCGACGATCAGATAGGTCCGCACATTGACATCAGCCTTGGCACCGGCAGCTACCGGGCGCAAGCCACGCTGGTCGAGCTGGTCGGCAACGGCCTGGCGTATGCGCTGCTCGGTGAGGTCACTCTTGATCCGGGGATCGTCGGGACGGTATTGCAAGGCAGGTTCTTTCCAGGCCCAGCTGCGGTAGGCCGCGAAGTCGCGACTGGCATCAAAGTCGTGATTGACCTGGTTCGATTGGCACGCGCTGAGCAGCACAGCGCACGCCAGTAACGAGAGACGGTGGAACATGATTTTCCTCCGGTTTCAGGCTGGAAGCCTAACTGGGAGGATACGCCGCTACCGCCTTTTCTACAGCTGTTCTTAACGCATCACCGCGTTCGATTTCGTTGCCCTGAAGGCCGGTTTCGGCACTGGCGCTCCACACCGGTTGCCCGGTGCTGGCGTCGAACAGGTCCACGCGAATCACCAGCACTTGCACCTGATAGGTACGGACGATCGGCACGGTGTTGTACATGCCGTAGCCATTGCCATAACGGTTATAACCGCCATAACCGTAATCGTCCTGAACCTGTTTCAGGCGGGTTTCCTGGTGCAGGTCGGCGCTGACCCACAGGTCCGCCGGACGATTGTCGTGCAGCGGACGCAGCCCCCGTTGATCCAGCGCATTGCTGACCGCTTCGGCGATCTGCGCCGAGTCGGCCAAGGCCGAGCCGTTGGGCAGCCGACCGTTGCGCCAGGCCCAACTGTGGTAGCGCGCGTAATCACGCGGTGGCGCCGGGTAGGCGCTGCGATCGAAGGTGTTCGCGGCTTGCGGCGGGGCCGGCGGTAAGGGGTTGGAGCTGGCGACATACGGATTGCTGCTCTGGCAGGCACCCAGCCCCAGGCACAGCATGATCAATCCCAAACGGTGTTTCATGATGTTCTCCATAACGGCCACGGTTCAGACCGGGCGGCAGATCCAGTGCAGGTAACGCCCCAGCCCCGCAAAACTCGGGTGACGACGGTGGGCCAGTTCCATTTCCAGCAAGTCGATCAGTTCGGCACGGGCCTGGAACTCCACCGGCATGTAGTCGTGAAAAACCCGCACCCCACTCTGCGCTTCGATTTGCCACAGACCGTCCAGTTGCGTCGCCAGCTCTCGCGGATCCAGCGGCATCTGCGGGGTCAGGCTTTGCTTCTCGCCGGCCATGTCGTTCTTGCGCATCTTGCGGAAATGGCCCTTGAGCAGGTTGCGATAAATCAGCGCATCACGGTTATAGAACGCCAGCGACAGCCAGCCGTCTTTCGTCGTCAGTTGATGCAGCACCGGCAGAATCGCGTGAGGTTCGGCCAACCACTCCAGCACCGCGTGGCACAGCACCAGGTCGTAGGGCTCGGTGAGCTGGCCCAGCAGCTCTTGCCACGGTGCCTGGATAAACGTCGCCGCTTGCCCGGCCTCGGCGAAACGCTGGCGGGCGCCTTCGAGCATCGGTTCGGCGGGCTCGGCCAGGGTCACCTGATGGCCGCGCTGGGCCAGCCATAACGACATATGCCCCAGGCCCGCGCCGATATCCAGCACCCGCAACGGTCGGTCCGGCAGGGTTTCGGCAAGGTCAGCCTGAAGCACCGCCAGACGGATCGCGCCTTTGGCACCACCGTAGATTTTTTCGGCGAAGCGGGCCGCCAACTGATCGAAATGACGGTCACTCATCAGCTGAACCGCCGTTCGCTGTCTGCCAGTTTGCTGCGTACTACCTGTTCCATGTCCAACCCCAACTCGCTGCACAGCAGCAGTAGATAGAGCACGATATCACCGACTTCCTGACCGGCATGGGCGAGTGTGTCCGCCGGTAACTGCCGCGACTGGTCTTCGCTCAGCCATTGGAAAATTTCCACCAGCTCGGCCATTTCGACACTGGCGGCCATGGCCAGATTCTTCGGGCTGTGAAATTGCCGCCAGTCGTTGCGGTCGCGGATGCGGTGCAGGCGTTCGGTCAGTTCAACAAGGTTCATCGGGCTCTCCTGAAGGCGTATAGCTTCGGGCGGATGACCGCAGGAAGCAACGAAAAATCGCAGTTCCCCCCGTAGGAGGGGCCGCCCCCTCTTCGAGGCCGCGCTGTCGCGCAAGGAACATGGGCCAGGGCTGGCAAGCCAGCCCTTAAAAATAATATATAAATCAATAAGTTATTTTTTGTTCCATAAGAGCTGCCGCAGGCTGCGATCTTTTCCGCTCTTCAATCGACAACGCTGAACTCGACCCGTGCCGTCTGTCCGCCTTCATCGAGCACGCTCAACTCAACGCGCCCCAGCTGTTCGAAGGTGGCGTTGATGCTCTCCTGATTGGCGCTGTCGCCCAGCGGCGTGCCGTTGACGAACCACCAGCGCCGACCGCTGCCGCCGAGTGCCGAGAGCTTCAGCCGCAGCAGTTCCTGACTGGCCGCCGGTCGACGCAGTTGATCGCCATCGCGAACACCCACAATCGACAGCGGTGAAGACGCCGCCAGCACCGGCCCCGGGCAATCCGGGTCATTGGCCGGCAAGCGCGCTTCACGGCGCTCGACTCGCGGCAGCCAGGGTTCCAGCGGTGCCGGCCACACTGCAATGTCCCGCGCCACGGCGCCCGGGCATTTGGCGTCGACCCGCAGCCCCTTGGCGTTGACCCAGACTTTCTCCAGCAGTCCCACACTCAGCGGTTGATCCAAGGCCTGCAAGGTCGGCGGAGTTGTGCCGTCCAGCGTCCAGGCGAAACGCTGGCGACGGCAATTCGGATCATTGCGGCTCATCGGTTGACCCAGCGGCCAACAGATCGCCGCCACCCCGACGTTTGCTGGCACCGGTTGCACCGGCGCGCTGATGCCACCCTGGCTGTCGCGATTGATCAGCACGTCATGAACTTGCAGCATCAATGGCGCCGCCGAGGCCAGGCCAAATTGCCCTGGCACCGGCGTGCCGTCCGGGCGGCCGATCCAGATGCCGATCAGGTAGCGCGGCCCGACGCCAATCGCCCAGGCATCGCGAAAGCCATAGCTGGTGCCGGTTTTCCAGGCCAGCACCGGGCGCTGCACCAGTTCCGCGCGCGGGTCGCGGTCGGGACGTGCCTGACCGCTGAGAATCCGCCGCACGATCCACGCCGAACCCGGCGACAGCAGCGGCCGCTCACGCAACTCGTCGTCGGGCTGCAAACGGAGGTTGGCGCTCTTGCCGCCACGAGCGAACGCGCTGTAACCGCTGACCAGATCCTCCAGCCGACTGCCGGCACCCCCGAGGATCAACGCCAGGTTCGGTTCGGCCAGCGGCGGCAAGGTCAGCGGCACACCGCCGATGCGCATTTCGGCGGCAAAGCGTTTCGGCCCGTAAGCTTCCAGCAACTGCACCGCCGGCAGATTCAATGAGGTCGAGAGTGCACTGCTGGCCGGCACCGGGCCGCTGAAGCCCATGGAGAAATTGCCCGGCCGATAATCACCATAACGCCTGGGCACGTCCTGCAGCAGCGATTCGGAATGAATCAGCCCGGCGTCCATCGCCATGCCGTAAAGGAAGGGCTTGAGGGTCGAGCCCGGTGAGCGCATCGCACTGATCATGTCGACATGGCCGAATCGCCGGTCGTCATTGATATCCACCGAACCGAGATAGGCGCGCACCGCCATGGTTTCTTCCTCGACCACCAGAATCGCCGCCGAGGTGTACTCCGGCAAGCGTGCACGCCAACCCAGCAGCAAGTCTTCGAGACGCCGTTGCAGGTTGGCGTCGAGGGTGGTGCGAATCAGCGGCGGGCTGTCCGGACGGTTCAAGCGACGCGCCAATAACGGTGCCAGGCTCGGCTCCAGGCGGGGTGCCAGCAGCAGCGGTTCTTCCAGTGCTTCATCGACCGCCGATTGTGGCCATACCTGAAACTCCGCCAGGCGCCGCAGCACTTTGTCTCGCGCCACTTGCGCGCGCGCCGCGTGTCGATCCGGGCGCAAGCGACTCGGGGCTTGCGGCAATACCGCCAGCAACGCGGCTTCGGCGTGAGTCAGGTTTTGCGGCGACTTGCCCAGGTACGCCCAGCTCGCCGCCG
This sequence comes from uncultured Pseudomonas sp., assembly GCA_964396695.1. Classification (GTDB taxonomy): domain Bacteria; phylum Pseudomonadota; class Gammaproteobacteria; order Pseudomonadales; family Pseudomonadaceae; genus Aquipseudomonas. The sequence continues at coordinate 8,660 of CAYNGZ010000011.1, read as the reverse complement.
CCACGCCTTGCAGCGTGCCGCCGAACGGTGCGCGGTTGAGGTAAAGGTTGAGAATCTGATCCTTGGACAGGTGCCATTCCAGCTGCGCGGTGCGCCACAGTTGACGCAGCTTGCCCAACAACGTTCGAGCATGCGGATCGAGCAGCCGCGCGACTTGCATCGACAAGGTGCTGCCACCGGACAACACCCGCCCGCCCGTGAGGTTTTGCCACCCTGCCCGGCCGAGCGCCAAGGGATTAACGCCGGGATGCCGATAGAACCAGCGGTCTTCGTAGGTCAGCAGCGCATCGAGGTAATAGGGCGAAACCTGCGACGTTTCCACCGGATAGCGCCACACACCGTTGGCATCAGCGAAGCGCCACAGCGGCGTGCCGTCTTCGGCCAGTACCACCCGCGCCAGGTCGTCCCTGGGCAAGGGCAGCGGCCAGATCCGGTCCGCCAGCCACAACAGCGCAACCAGCAGCAGTACACCCGCCAAAGCCCAGCGCACAAGCCTGCTCCGTGGGCGCAGACGTTCAGTTACTATTCGCAAATTCAAACCAGCAAACCTCTATGCTTCACGCAAACCCGCCTGCACTGACAATGGCCCAAGAACCCAGCGCTGGCACCCTCTCTTTCATCAGGACGTACACATGCAGGTAGATAGCTTTTTCGAATGGCTCGGCCAGGCGCTGGGTTCGGTCATCCGGTTCATCGTCGATACGCTCGGTGGGTTGTTCAGTGCCTTGACTCACGCCAGCGGCAACTTTGTCGACGGGCTGTCACGAGCGCTGGGCATGCAACCCTCGATCATCGGCATTCTCGTGCTTATTATGGGGTTGAGCGTAGGCTTCCCGGCGATCCCCCCCTTCATGAGCGTCTGCCACACCTGCACGCACGGGCCCTA
>CAYNGZ010000011.1:0-7764 GCA_964396695.1 uncultured Pseudomonas sp. | reverse complement strand
GGATTATCTGGCTGGTGCTGGGGTTGTGGGTGTTGAGCTGGGTGGTTCACTGAACAACATCCCCCTCACTGATCGTCCCCACGCTCTGCGCTGCGTGGGGACGATCATCGTTACGCTCACCGGCCCTGAATCACCATCTCCGGCACGGTTTCGCCCACGGCCTGCCAGTTCGGCCGGTACATCGACTCCACTTGCGGTGGCGGTACGCGGTAGGTGCCGGGGGTCACGGCCCGCGCCAGGTACAACAAATGCGTGGTGCCGTAGCCGTCCAGGTTCAGCGCCGCGACGTAACGGTCATCGCGAAACTCCTGATGCTTGAGGCTGGCGTTCTGCATCGAATCGCGCCACTCCTTGACCTTGCTGCTGGCGTTCTCCAGGCTCGCGGCGCTTTGTGCCAGGTTCTGGTTTTCCAGCTCAAGACCGGCCGGCAGCAAGTCCACCACCAACGCATCCGGCACCCGCTGTTTGGCGCCGACCGCAATGTGCACCAGCACCAGTTCGCCACTGGCCAGGGCCTTGAGGTTCAGCGGTTGGCCATTCATGCCCAGGTATTCGCGGTAAATGCTCAGGTTCTCGCCACCGGGAACCGGCGCCTGCTGTGGATAACCGGAAATAGTCAACTGCTGATAGACCGGCTCGCTGCCCTCGTTGCGCAGCGACAGTGGCGAGGCCAGCAATGGCCCTTGCAGCTTGAGCCCCGGCTGGTTATTGCTCAGCTCACGGGTTTCATTGCCAACACTCAGTTGCGCCGCCCAGTTGGCTTCCGGTTTGCCGAGCAGGCCTCGGCCTGCGAGGAACAGCGAGTTGCGCTCCTGGGTCGACAGGTATCGGCTGGCGGCCAGTTGATCGGACAGTTCGAACAACCGCTCTTCGAGCTTGCCCTTGTCCAGGTTGTTCTCTTCCAACAGCGCCAGAATCAGTGCCTGATCGCGCAATGGACTGCCGTAATCGGCCAGCCAGTCATTCGCTTTGCGTGAAGCCGCCAGCCCGGCGAGCAAGGCTTGATCAGCACGCGGCTGATCGCCCATTTTCTGCAAGGCAATCGACAGTTGCACCAGCGGCAGACCGGAGCGGGCATCGGTGCGACGCTCGAACAGACTGCGCAGCGCCCCCAGCGGTGCCTGCTGGCTGCGGGCCAACACCAGACCGGCATAGGCCTGTACGGCAAAACGGGTGTGTTCGGCATTTTCGCTGTAGTTCACTTCGATCAGGTTGCGCTCTTGCAGATAACGCAGCAGTCGCTCGCTGGCCTTTTTCAACGCCTCGGAAGGGACACCAAAACCCTGGTCACGAGCGCGCAGCAGGAAGTCGGTGGCATAAGCGGTCAGCCAGTATTCCTCTTCACCATTGGCGCCCCACAAGCCGAAGCTGCCGTTGTAGCGCTGCATGCCCAGCAAACGCTCAATACCGAGTTCGATCTTGCGTTTGCGATCGGCGTCCGGCTCGCCTTCCAGGCCCAGCCGTTTCAGACTCGCGGCGTCGGCATAGAGCGACGGATACAGTCCGCTGGTGGTCTGTTCCAGGCAACCATATGGGTAAGCCTTGAGTGCGCGGATCTGCTCGCCAAGGTTCAGCGGCGGCCGGCTCGACAGGCTGAGCAAGGCCTCGCGCCCGGCCGGTTCGAATAGCGACAGCTCGCCTTCCGGCAGACTCCACGGCTGATCCTTGAGCACCGCGCGATAGTGCTTGAGCAGTGCCGGATACGCCGGACGCACACCCAGGGTCCACTCGCGGGTAAACGGCGGCAGGTTCTCGCCCGGCAGATCGAGACCATTGACCAGCACCTTGACCTTGCCCTGACCGAAACCACCGAGTGCGCGCACCGGAATCCGCAGCGTGGTGCGCTGCCCCTGATTCAGTTGCACGCTTTGTGTCGATTCGTTGACCAGGGCCAATTGGCCCTCGGCACTGAGTTGCACATCGAGCTTCTGTGCTTTACCCGACAGGTTCGACAGGTCCAGCGCCAACGTCGTCTGATCGCCGCCGGCGAGGAAGCGCGGCGCCGACAGTTCGGCTATCAGCGGCGCAGCAATCACGGTTTTACCTTCGGCCATGCCGTAGCGATCATCGGTCCAGGCCTGGGCCATCAAGCGCAATTCACCGTTGAAGTCCGGGATGTTGACGCTGACCTCACCTTCGCCCTGCTCGTTCAACGTCACCGGTGCGCTTTGCAGGGCGACGATGGTCACGCTGGTGTCCGGGCGCTTGCCGCCCTTGGCCAGCGCCGCGTCACCACCGAAGGCCAGACTGGCCAAACGCCCCTGGCCGGCTTCGATCAGTTGCCCGTAAACGTCGAGCTGGTCGGCGCTATAGGCCTTGCGACCAAACAGGCTGGCGTACGGATCCGGCGTCGGGTATTCGGTGATATTGAGGATGCCGACGTCCACCGCCGCCAGCAGCACATGCACCTGTTTCGGCACGCTGCCATCGGCGTTTTTCGCCTGTATCTTCACGCTCAGCGGTTGTTTCGGGCGCATTTTTTCCGGCGCCGTCAGGCTCAAGCCGAGTTTGCGCTGAGTCCGGTCCAGCGGCAGATGCAACACGCCGACGGCACGTTTCGGGGTGACATTGGCTTTGCGCTCGCCGGGACGAATCACCAGCGCACTGACGTACAGATCGTGGCGCGCCCACTTCGGATCAAGCTTCACCGCGAAGCTTTTGCCTTCGGCCGGCACATCGATTTCCTGCCACCACAACGGCCCGTCGGCCGACTCCACCAGCAAATAGCCCTTGCCCGCCGCCGGCGGGGTCACGGTGACGTTTGCGGTATCGTCATCGCCATAGGCCGGCTTATCCAGCGCCAGTTTGACCTGGTCCGGACGCACCGCGCCGCCTTCAGCGTTGTCCTGGGCACGGTAACCGGCCCAGAAACGCACGCTGCTGACGATGCCGGTTTGCGGGTCTTCAACTTCGACGCGATACGGGCCCCACTCCACCGGGAAGCTGACCTTCGCCGTGTCGCCGGCCTTGATGCTGACAGTTTCTTCGCCGAGGTTGAGAAATTTTTCGTTGAAGTGATAGCTCCAGCCATCGCTCTCCGAGTAGTTCCAGTAGTAATCGCGGCGCTCACGGATCAGCCGTACCTTGAGGTTGTCGGCCGCCAGCTTCTGGCCTTCGGTGTTGGCCATCAACAGCTCGAATTCGACCGGACCGTCACCGTTGGTTTCCTCGCCATTGAATAGTGCTCGCAGACCCGGCAAGCGATCCGCCGGCCACACCGGTTGCACCACGCGCCGGGTAATCGGCCGGCCACCGGACTCGTGCAGGCTGGCCTGGACGATCAATTGCAACGGTGACTTGGCCGCGGCCCATTTGCTCTCAAGCGAAATCATCGCCTCGCCATTGGCGTCCAGCACCGTTTCATCCAGTTCCAGGTCCTGGTGCAGCTCTTCTTCAGTGACCGAACCAAACTGATACCCCGGCAAGCCTTTGACCGCCTCACGCAATGGCCGTACGTAAACCTGGCCACTCAAGCGGTTGCCCGACGCTGGCGCACCGTAGAGGTAACGACCGTTGACACTGATTTCAGCCGTGTCAGCAGGTTTGATCGGTGAATCGCTGCCCTTGAGTTCAAGCGCCAGGCGCTCGGGCAGGAAGTCTTCGACCAGAAATTCGTAGAGCTGCGGCTTGCCGTCGCCCAGGTCGAACACCAGTTGCCAACGCCCGGTCGGCGCTTCGCCGGCCAGTTGCAGTTGATATTGATAGAGCCCCGAGGCATCGGCGTCCCAGACAAACTTGCGGCTGACCTGCGCATCCGGCCGACGCACCTCGACGCTGACCGGCTGCGGTTTGACCGCGTTGCCGTCCTTGTCCCGCAGCAGGGCATTGAGCAGCACGGTTTCGCCGGGGCGATAGAGGTCACGCGGGCCAAACACGAAGAATTGCAGCGGATGGGCTTGCGGCCCACCGATCTTGAACTCGGCCAGGTCCAGCGCCGCGCTGTTGAGGCGCAGCATGCTGGTCTGTTCGCCCTGATGGGCCAGCAGCACGTCCGCCTTTTTCGGCAGCGGCAACTCGGCGTGGCCGCCCTTCTCGGTTTTGCCCTGACCGACCACACGGCCTTCGGCATCGAGCAGTTCGAGGTTGACGTCGTTCAGTGCTTTGCCGCCTTCCAGCGCCTGGGTGAACACATCCAGACGGTTCTGGTAACGGTGCACCGACAAGCCGATGTCGCTGAGGGTGAACAAGGTTGCCGGTTGCGAGTAACTGTAAGTACCAGCGGCGCGCATCACCGCCAGGTAGACACCCGGCTGTTGCAAGGGCTTGAGGCCGGCGATCGGCAGCAGCAGGGTTTCGCGGGTGTTGCGCGCCGGGTTCAGGTCGAAACGGCCGCCGTAGACCAGATCGGCCATCGGCAACAGTTCACGCGACTCATAGCTTTGCAGGCTGCTGTTGCGGCCCCATTGGGCGAGGAACGCCGGCAGCGATTCGGGTTTGATTCGGAAGAATTCGACGTCGATCTTGTCGACGTTCAGTGCGATCACCGGCAGACCTTCGGCCAGACGGGTCGGCAGCAAGGTACCACGGCTGGCAAAACCCACGGTCGGTTGCAGGTCACGGGTTTCCAGACGGCTGCTGTATTCGGTGGCGAGTTTGGCGTCGTTCACCCCCAACAGTCCGGCGTCGATGGTCAGCACCAGTTTGCGCTGCGGCTCAAGGTGACGCAGGCGCAGTTCCATCAGGTTGTCCGAAAGCTCCCAGGCGCCATCGACCTTGCCGGTCTTGCTGTCCACCAGGTGCAGTTTGTCGGCGAACTTCTGTTGCGGGTCCAGCGGCACCGAGAAACTCACCGACAGCGTGCTGGCGCCGTCGAGCTGGATTTCCGAGACATCCACCACGCTCAATGCACGACCGGCGTAACGCTGCTTCAGCACAGCGACATCCTGCACGGCCCTGGCCTTTGGCGCTGTAACCGGCGCTGCCGGTGCCGGGCTGGCCGGCGCTTTGGTCGATGTCGATGAATCGCAGGCGCTGAGCAGCGTCAGCACACAGGCCAGAAACAATCCTTTGTTGAACATGGGGCACTCGTTGGCAGGCGTATCGAAGGGTTGAACTATAGCCCAAGCGCTCGCCGGGCTGGTCAGATTGAACGACGATGGACCCGCAAAGGACACAACGCCGACGTCGGATCTGCCGCTACAATGCCAGCTCTCGCAAGGAGCCTGCATGTCTACGCTGATTACCGACTGGCGCGATCGTCCGACTCATCGCCGTGTCTGGGCGCTTGCCGCGCCGATGATTCTGTCGAACATTTCCGTGCCGCTGGTGGCGCTGGTCGACAGCACAGTGGTCGGCCACCTGCCTCATGCGCATCAGCTCGGTGCCGTCGCGGTGGGCGCCAGCCTGTACACCTTTCTGGCCTGGGCCATGGGTTTCCTGCGCATGGGTTCCACCGGGTTCGCGGCGCAGGCGGCCGGACGCGGTGACGGCGCGGCGCTGCGGCAGATCCTGCTGCAAGGCCTGCTATTGGCGATGGGGCTGGCGCTGCTGCTCGGGATGCTGGGCGTACCGCTCAGTGGCGTAGCGCTGCACTTCATGCAGCCATCGGCCGAACTCGATCAACTGACCCGCGAGTTTTTCCACACCCGGCTGTTTGGCTTGCCGGCGGCGCTGGCCAGTTATGCGCTGGTCGGCTGGTTCCTCGGCACTCAGAACGCCCGCGCACCGCTGGCGATTCTGCTGACCACCAACCTGGTCAACATCGCCCTCAACCTGTGGTTCGTCATTGGCCTGCAATGGGGCGTGGTCGGGGCGGCCCGTGCCTCAGTGATCGCCGAATGGACCGGCGCCCTGCTCGGCCTGGCCATGACCCGCAGCGCCCTGCGCGCCTACCCCGGGCATATCGCCTGGGCGGCACTGGCGCTGTGGCAGAGCTGGCGGCCGCTGCTGGCGGTCAACCGCGACATCTTCATTCGCAGCCTGGCGCTGCAATCGGTGTTTTTCATGGTGACCGTGCAAGGCGCACGGCTCGGCGATGCGACCGTAGCGGCCAATGCCCTGCTACTCAATGGTTTGCTGTTGACGGCCCATGCGCTGGATGGCCTGGCCCATGCCGTGGAAGCCCTGTGCGGCCACGCCATCGGTACCCGTGACCGCCAGGCCCTGCGCCGTTCGCTGGTGGTGGCCTGCGGCTGGTCGTTGATTGCCAGCCTGGGGTTTGCGCTGCTGTTCCTGTGCGCCGGGCATCTGTTCATCGAAATGCAGACCAGTATCCAGAACGTGCGCGACACGGCGTTCGTCTATTTGCCATACCTCGCGGCACTGCCGCTGATCGCCGTCTGGAGCTACTTGCTCGACGGCCTGTTCATCGGCGCCACCCGTGCCCGGGAAATGCGCAACGGCATGCTGTTGACCGTGCTGGTGTTGCTGCCATTTGCCTGGGCATTGCAAGGGTTCGGCAACCACGGGCTGTGGTTGACCTTTCTGCTGTTCATGGTGTTGCGCAGCCTGACGCTTGGGGCATTCGCCTGGAGCCTGCGCAAGAACGATGGCTGGTTCACAGACCTGGCTCACTGAACCGGCGCGGCCCGGCGGCTACGGGCGGTCGCTCTGCCAACGACTGCGCAAACTGTCGAGCCGCTCTTGCTGGGTTTGCCCCGGCAGGTGTTCTTCAAGCATGGCTGACGGGTACTGCAAGCGTAACCGCAACCAGCCATCGAGCACGGTACGTTCGCTGAAGCCTTGTTCGAGTCCTTCCTGCACGCAGGACCAGATCGAGCCAAAGTCATGGCCCGTCGAGCGACTCCAGTGCCAGGCATGCCGCTCGAGCAGGCACGCCTGCAAGTTACCCTCCTGGTGAGGGCTGAGGTTATCTTCGATGGCCAGTTCACGGACGGCCAACCGCGGGTTGATCAACTGTTGCCAACCCAAACAGCCTATTGCCCGGTCCGCCCAGGTCCCACCGTACCAGTACACCTTATCGATCGGCCCCAGCCATTGGCTCAACTCACGGGCATCGCAGGCATCAAAAAAGTAACTGGCGACAAAGGGGTTGTAGTAGCTCAGCAGGGCTTTGCAATGAAGCCCGAACGTGACCGTGAGCATTCGTCGCAGGTGCTCGAGCAATAGCTCCGCAGGGGCAGAACTGACCAACAGCAACCCTGGCCAGTGCGCCGGCTCATCGTGGCAACATTGCGCCAGAGACGATTGCGCCGACAGGTCGATCAGCAGCGGCCCCTCATCACGCAACGCATGCAGGTCGGTGTTTTCGAACAGCGGGTAACGCGCTGCACCGGCAAAACGCTGCTGCAGGTTCCGCCCGGCATCCGGTGAACCCGGTACATCCAGCAAAAGCCATTGTGCCGAACGGACAGCGATCATGCCGCACCACTTTGGCCAAACCCTGCCACCGTGCGGCAGACGCAGATCGCTTGCCGGCAGTGCATGAAGCTCCCCCCGCCGGATATCAAACACAGCAACACCAGAGGCTGACTGCTCTGAACCAATGCCAACAAGTCATGGCGACCTGCCGACGGCAAATCCTCCCGTTCAAGCGTCGGCTCTGCGACGGGTGCTTGCTCCACGGTTTCGAGATTGACCGGAGGCGGCAACGAGGCTTCAGTTGCCGAAGGCGGGTGGGTTTGGGGAAGTAACGCGGTGCCGTCGGTAAACGTACGCCCCCGAAAAACGCCGGTGATCAAGGGTCGATCCGGGTCGCCCTCGATAAAGCTCACACAGACCTCCACCCCCACCGTCAAAGCAGCAACCGTTTCAGCAGACAGTTGCGGCGAGACCGGCAACCAGCAGTGGCTGGGGCGTGCGCCC
>CAYNGZ010000010.1:0-36940 GCA_964396695.1 uncultured Pseudomonas sp. | reverse complement strand
GCCTGACCGCCCCAGCAACATGCAGTGGCAGCAGGTAGCCGAGGCGGCGCGAAAAGATCGTGACGAGCGCCGGCAGTGCCGGGGCATGCGGAAGTGACCACCATGTTCTTGTCCGCCGATGACCTTCACAAGCTCACCGGCTACCGGCATGCCGCCAAGCAGATTGCGCAACTCAAGAAACTGGGTATAGCATTTTGGGTGAATGCGGCTGGCAAGCCGGCCGTCCCGTGCGCCGTCATTGAAGGAAAGAAGGCACCGGAGCAACCGAAGCCACGAGAGCGAACATGGGTAGGCACCCCACGGTAAATCGTCATTTGCCCGCGCGCATGCACGCCCTGCGACAGCGCAGCGGCAAGGTCTATTACTACTACGACGCCGGCGGAACGCCTCGCAAGCGCATCCCGCTGGGCCCAGACTATGTGCTGGCCGTGCAGCAGTGGGCAAAGCTTAATCTGAGCGCCGCGCCGGTACGGCCGACCTTCGGCTATGCCGTGGCCAGGTATCTCGCGCACCCTGATTACCTATCGCTTGGCAAGGGCACCCGGGACGATTACAAGTTCGCGCTCGACAAGCTGCTGATCGACTTTGCGTCCGAAGCGCTCGACGATATCCCGTCAGCGGACTTGAGAAAGCACCACGAACGCCGTCAAAGTGACCTGTACGACGATAAGGGCGACTTGATCTGGCAAGGATCGCTGCACCGCGCGAACCGGGAAATATCAGTGATGGGCATGATCTTCCGCTTTGCCCGTGACCAGGGCTTGACCAAGAACGATCCGCGCGAACCAATCAAGCTCAAGAAACTGCCCGGGCGCAAGCATGTCTATATCCATGACGAAATGCTGCAGGCGGTCTATGAGAAGTCACCGCCTGATCTGCAGGAAGCGATTGACCTCGGCTATTACATCGGCCAGCGCCCTGTCGATCTGCTGGCTATGGCTGTGATCAACGTGCGCGATGGCAAGCTCGAGTATCGCCAGCGAAAGACCGGTACTCCGCAGCGCATCGTTCAAACACCGCCCCTGAAGGAACTACTTGACCGGATCGCCGCGCGCAAGGCCAGGATTGAAAAAGAGCGGCCGAGTACAGTTCATTCGCTAACGCTGCTGGTGGATGAGCGTGGCCGACCAATGACCAAGGCGAAGCTGCGCGCACGGTTCGAAAAAGCGCGCGAGGCTGCAGGGATAAAGGGGGAGGATTTTCAGTTCCGGGATCTTCGCCGCAAGTCAGGCAGTGACCTTCGCGACCTGCACGGATTGGAAGCGGCCCAGGAACAGCTCGGCCACAAGACGGTCACGCAGACCGAGCACTACACGGGCGCGGCGCGCGGCAAGATCATCAGCAAATTGCCGCCAGCGCGGAAGGTGAAGTGAGCAACGCAGGAATATTTCTGCGTCGAATTTTGCTATCCAAAAGTTCCGCAACCCACGCAAATACGTGGTGTCTATCTCACGAATTGGATAGCAGAAACAGGCCGCAAACACGCATGGTTACGGGATTTCCCGCAAGATTCAGGTACTAGCGGGTAACACCGTGGAGGTTCGAGTCCTCTCCTGGGCACCAGCGATTGCTTGAGAGCAATCACTAACCTTGCTATCCAAAAGCAGGTTTGCTATCCAAAACACTGTCGAGCATGTTAGCGGAACCCGGCGTTCTCGACGCTAGGCCGCTTCAATCTACCCGCTGCGGTATTGGCGCCAGCGGTACCGTCTGCCCGGCCAGCGCGTGCGTACAGTCACTGAGAAACTGCACCTGACCGTCGGTCACGAACAAGTGGCAGCAGTACGGGGCGCTATCGAACGGCACTCCATTGCGCTCTGGCATTCCAGCAACTCGCCACGCCTCGTAATCGGCGCGCCCCTTGTCGGTCATCATTGTCCCGGTGACCATGACGGAAGGCGTAAAGGTAGGCTTCTCGACGTCGCCATTCCAGCCCCAGGAACCATCGCCCTTGGTTTTGATCATGTGGGGCTCGTTGCAGCCTGGGCAACGGAAGTGCAGCCCCTCGTCGCCAGTGCTGTGATCGATCCATTTGCGCAGAAACCTGGAAAGCGGGTTCATGGTAGTTCCTTAGTTTTCACGGTAATTCACGGGTTCCCGCACCAGTGGTGATAACGTGCAGGCATGAAAAAAATACCTGTCGCTGTCCTCGCGCTTGCGCTCGCTGTCGTGGCGGGGTGCTCAAGCAGATCAGCAGAGAAGGCCGTCGAGCGCACCAAAGAGCCTCAAGTTTATGGTGAGTTCAAGACACAGATCATTCGCATCAATGAGCATGAGCACATCACGCTCTACGACATGCCCAATTACACAACCCCATTGCGTTGCTGGGTTTGGGTCGATGATGTCACGAGGACGAGCCACATGCGTTGCGACTCAGACATGCCCGAAATGCCTGATACAACGAACTAGCCGCCGAAGGCTTTCAAATGCTTAGGTGGATGCTGGGTCGCGTACTTTTGAATCATGGCCAAGTCTTGTGGTGACTTGATGCCGGCGGCCATCGCTCGCTGACGCACCTCTCCCCAATCAGCACCATCCCGCATCTGATCCTTGAACTTTGTCATGAGGCTATCGTGCATGGAATTGACCATACTCGACTCTGCCTGCGCGTCGTTCTTGGTGATGTACCCGGGTGCTGGCGTAACACCGACCATCTGCGGTGAAGTCATGAAGCCAGCGATGCTCGGCTTCTCGTCTTTCAGTTTGGCCTGCTGCAGATAGTTGCGAATGCCGAATGGAGTGAATTGCTTGCCAAGATATTCGATTTCGTCCAGAACCTGCTGCCACGGTTTGTCGCCTGGACTTCGTATTGCGCCGCCGAAGAAATCCTTGTTGGTGATCATTTGCTGTGCAGTCGAGATCAGCGGGTGTAGTTTGTTCTCGATCGTGTGAAACGGATCCTCTCCATACTTCACAAAATTGACGCCGTCATGGTAGTACTCGGCGATGTCTTTCATGTAGGTTGGCAGGCTCAGTCGGTCCTCTGTTTCATCTGGACGAGTTTTCCCTGTTCTTGGGAAGAACATATCTTTCGTATCGTCCGGACCTTTACCTGTGTAAAGGTATTGGATGGTCGATCCAAGCAGACCGGTAACGAAAACCAACCCTGCGATGTAAGCGCTTCGATCGCTTAGCCCCTTCCACGTCACGCCGTTTTCCCCTCGCTGCGAGAGTCTGCGTAAATCGGCTACACCGCCGCCAATCTCTCGGAAAGTACCCAAATTCCAGCCGACTGATCGCGTACTCACCATCAACGCGTCTTTGAGTGCGCGGTTCCAAAAGACATTGTCATAAACCAGTTCGCCCATCCGGTTATCAACCGAATCCCAAAGCTTGCCCATCACATCCCGCTTCTCTTCGAGAGACATGGCGGGATTCTTTTCAAGCGCGTCTTTGGCCATATCGAAGAACACGCCGAGTTTCTGTCGCGGCACGAGATATTCGAAGATTGGCTTGTTGATCAAGTCCATGATCCTCGGGATCGTCTTCAATGCGACAGTCTTCCACTGGCGCTTTCGCAATGCCTGGCGAAATTCGTTGATTCCCTGGTTACGATAGATGTCGTCCATCTTGACCCGGCCGCCAGCCTTCACCAAAGCCTCAACTATCGGTGCCATGTCAGGATCAGTTATGTCTCCGAGATATGCCTTGAGTAGTTTGTCCCCCTTGTATAGGTTCATCAACGGCTGCGCCGGATTGATCGACTGAAGCATGTTGCCAGCGCCTTCCGCAATGTCCCCGCGGCTGATTTGCTTAACACCTAGCGCTGCTTTCGAAATCGAAGCGTCAAGTGTAGTGAAGCCCAAGTGGAAGGCTGACAGCCCTAGTTGGGCAGCATTCATCATGTTGCCAATCTTGCGCACCATGTCGAAAACAGGAATGCCGTGGAGGCCTGCAGACAAGTGATTATTGATAATCGTCGCTGCTTGCTCAGGAGCAAAGTAGCGGCCAGCAACCTGCTTGCCATCGATGTACTTGAAGCCCTGTGCAATCCGGTCATTAATAGGTTCCCATCCATCGGGACGCTTACCGCCTTCATATGGCACAAACTGAGCGATACCTTTGTCCTGCATTTCTTTGAAAATGCGCTGGCCGTAAATGTATCGATCCATTTCCTTTGCCTTGATCAGGGCCAGTTCTACTGGATTGGTGGTGATCGGGTCTAGTCCTGCGGCAAGCCCCTGGCTAAAGAAGTCGTAGGTTCTCTGTTTCAGAAACCCCTTACCGCCTTCCAACGGACGACGGCTGACAATGTTTCGAAAGGTCGTTTTGTCCTTCCAAATGTGGGGGAAATAACTTTCGTTGAAGTCCCTGAGTTTGCCGTTACCAAGGGCGATCACGGCATCACGTCGAGCGTCGAGCACCTTACGCAAAGCATCGGAGGCATCCTGTAGCTCTTTGGTCGGTTGTGCTTGACCGTGCTCCATTCTGTTGATGAAGTCGTAATTGTCCTGAACGGGCATCTTGTCGAACATTTTGGCGAAGTTCTCAAGGTGCCGTTCAGCAAGGATCAGCTGGCGTACCCTCTCGGCGGAAAGGTCTCGAATGATCCCAGACGTGCTGCGTGCGCCTTCTCGCTCAGTGGGCTGTAGCACGCGAATGATGCTGTCTCCGATTGTTCCACGAGACTTCTCTTCTTCGCGCTCAATGCCTCCGTAAAGATCGTAAGCGCGGGATTCGAGGGGCTTGAAGTTACTATCGTCCTGCGCTACAGTAGCGACGCCGGACTTGTCCGGCAAAGCCCCAAGTGTAGGCTGGATCGAGTCGGTACCGGTACGCTCACCAGACATGCCGCTTGGGGCTTTCTCACCGGCTTCAAAATGGTCGTAGAAACGCTTTCCATCGTGCATTTCGCGCACGATGGTATGGATGGTGACTGGCTGCCCGGCAATAGACACTGGCGTTTCGTAGGTATGAATCGCCTTGATCGTGTTCCGGTTTCCCTTGTCAGGCTCGGTACTGATCAGTCGTCCGTGCTCGATCACCTGGTCGAGTTTCGATGCGACTATCGCCGCATTCGCGCTGACTTTCCCGCTGAAGGTATGCTTGATTCCACTCCATGGAATCATAATCTCGCTACCGTCTGTTGCAACGACAGTCTTATCCGCGAACGCACGGCGCGCAAAGTCACGAGCCTTCAACACAAGCTGAGCAATAGGCTGTGATTTTCCGCCAAGTTCGGTACCATCGAATTCCACTGTGGTCTTGCCAGTCTTCGACGCCATGGCCGGGACCATTTCCCCGGCATCGGCAATATGGTCATCGCGCGCCACCGTGCGCAGGCTGTGCAACACCATGTCCTGAATGTCGGCCGTGGAGATGAGCCCGCTATAGCCGCGCTGGGCAAGCCACCGTTTCACGTTAGCGATGACTTCTTTCCACCATGGCTGCTGCTGAATCTTCGCATCCTGTCCAATATTGGCCAGAACCTCGTGGAAGAACTCCGGCGAGTCCTCGCTGACTTCAGGGTAGAGCTCGCGTACGAAGTCATAGGCTTCGCGCACACGGGTGTTGCCGGCGCGATTCAAGGTCTCGACGCGTCGCTTGAGTGCGGAATAGCCATGCTCGCCGAGCATCGCCTCCAGGCCGTAATGCTCACCGATCTCGTGCAGCAGCTCTCGCTTCGCACTCTCCGGCGTCATCCGGTTAGCGATCAGGTAGGCACGCTCGCCATCGAACAGTGCGGTGCCAAGGTCTGATATGGTTTTACCGGGCGGCAAGTCCTTTGCATCGGCGACGATCGAGAGCAGGCCTTTGCTTTCCAGGTTAGCGATCGCGGACCGGCCGAATACCTTGGCCAGGGCGGCGCGGATCGAATCGATGGAATGACCAGTGTAGTTGGGTGATTGGCGCGACTCTTGGGGCTTGCCCGCGCTTGAAGGCGGTTCTACAATCGGATCTCCGGCCCGATTTGCGAGAGGCGCAGACTCGGTAGAACCGCCGCCGCCGATCCTCTCGGCGGTTCGCGCCGGTCCAATTTCAAAGGCGGTCAGCAACCATTTCTTTTTCTGTCCCGCCCAATCCAACTTGATGACAGCACGGTGGTCTGGTGTTTCCAGTTCGACCGTATTGCCTTTTTCGCGCACCTTTCGGGCGCTGGCCACGATTGATTCCAAGGCATAGGGATCGATTTCAGGATGTTTGGCAAGGATATGCGCCAGCCCGTAGCCGTCAGCATAGCCTCGCTCTGGTGTGCCGGCTCTTCCGTAGGGCAGATCGATTGCGCCGGTTTCTAGGTTGAACAGTGCGGCTGGCGCCTCGCCATCATGGTCGCGTAGCAAGCGATCGATTGCGTTGCGGAAGGCGTCCGATGAACGTACAGGCGTTCGTGACTCGAACAACCCGCCTTGCCCACGTGCAGATGCCACATCGGCTTCCCGGTCACTTCCTGTCAGGGTGAAGGTGTCGCGCTCCGCGTCGGCCTGGCGCTTGTTGTCGGCCGCATGATCCTCTGCCGCGCGCTTAGCGTCGGCGTCCCACCTGGCCTGTTCTGCGGCTGCTAGTTCTTCTTCGGATTGCCGTTCGAGCTGGAAGCCATCTCTCTGAGTATCTGGTCCCTCTCCCGCTCCAGTTTCACCATGCGTACGGCCATCAGCATCAGGCGCTTGTGATCCTTCTTGGGCACCAAGGCCATTGCTTTCTTCAGTTCTGGGCTCACGTTTCAGCTCCTCCTGTATTTCTTCCTCGCTGAAGCCAAGGCCACGCATGCCATCTGCAAGCAACTGTTGCTTGCGAAATTCGGCTTTCGTCGCCGCAACCATCGCGCGAGCCTGTTTGCCTTCCTCAGCTAGCGCCTCGACTAATTTTGCAATTTCAGCCTCAACGACGTCTAGCGTACGACGGCCACCGATGCCCTTCAATCCTAGCGCCTGAGCCTCGGTCTGTACAGCCGACTTATGGTCAGCCGCTTCTTCGGCGCGCTGCGCCCGCTCCATCGCATCCGTGTTTAACACCTTCTCGCCACTCAGGGCACGTGCCAGCAGTTCTTCCAACTCGCGCCCAGGACCTATCCCGGTGTCTTGCCGCAACTGGTGAAACCCCTCTTCGTTGAACAAGTATTGCGACAACATCTCCAGGTCGGTGGTGCCGCCTTGCGTGAACAGGCCTGGCATGTAGCGGCCCCTCGGATCGGCACCAACGTCCTGCATGATGGCGCGGCTAATGCCGCCGCGATTCACGATAGCCTGCAGCAGCGTGTCGGCCTTGGGCCGTCGTTTCGCTTTTGTGACCGGCACATCGACCACGGTTTGGTCCCGCGCAGCACCAGCCTGGGTGTTCGCTACTCCACCGTCATCGGTTTCCAGGACCGGGGCATGGCTCTCCGCTACAGGCTCAGTGCTGCGTTGCTCGGGGTTCTTTGTGGCCTCATCCGCCGGCACGATGGCGAACTTGCCGGCTTCGGTCGGATGCGGCACGGCCACCGACGGTAAGCCCTGGTTCGACATGCGCTTGGCATAGAACTCGGCTTGGGCCTTGGAGTAGGCCGTCAGGCTCTTCCCTGCGGCTCCAGTTCCAGAAGCCACACCCGACTCGCGGCTGGGTGCAGAAACTTCGGCAGTACCATCTCGCGGCCCACCGGCAGCCGTTTCGCCGCTTCCATGAACCACGACAGGTGCATCGCCTCTTCCTTGCTGATCACCTTGGCCTTGAGCGCCCTGCGCACCCAATTCGGCATCTCGTGGTCCCGTTGCCCCATTGTTGCGCTCCACTGATCGGCGCCAAGCCAGTTCGATGGTTGCGGCGTGCCGCGTGGTTGCTGCAGTGTCGGTCGATCCGACCAAAGCGTGCAGATCGGCCGTGGTCAGCGATTCGGCACGGCGACCGTCGATGATCTTTGGCAGCCCTTCAGGGCGAGCGGCGGTCCCAGATGTAGAAACGCCCTCCGGAGAGGGCGTCTGCTGTACCGTTTCTGTCGGACTCTCTAGGCCTGGCTGCGGGCCCTCTCTCTCAGGACTTCTTCGCGGCGCTTCGCCAGATGGGCGTCCCAGGCTTTGTCTTTCTCCGCCTGCTCGGCCATAAACACTGCCCGTCGCTTCTCCAGTTCCACCGGGTCCGTTGTCCCGTGAAACTTCATCGATCGTGCTGTTCTCGCTTCCTGCGACATTGCCTGTTCCCTTCTTCGAGGCATCGACGCCTGCCGACGCCTTATCGAATATCTCATCCAGCGAACCTGGCCGGATTCTTGAGTATCCCAAATGTAGCCCAACACCAGCAGGCTGTCCAGCCTTGGTGTGCGGAAGATCGGTCATGCCCTTGGATTCGACGAATTCTGCAACACGTTGCTTGATGCGCCGCTGCGCAGCCGCGAGGCTTTCTGGCGTCGCACCGACAACCACCGCGTTGAACTCGTCGCCACCATGGCGCGACGAAATGGACTGGGTACCGGCCCGGCTCATCTCCTCCTGGAAGATGTCGGACAGCGCGCGATAGGTCTTGTTGGCCTCCTCGGCATTGTTGTTGTGGAACTTGTTGATGCCGCCCAGGTTGGCGATGTCGGCCTCGACGAAGAAAGTCGGGATGCCAGTCCGCTCGGAGAATTCCTGAGCGCGCCGAATCGTGGGAACCTTCGTTTCGCCACGATAAAAGCCCGTGACATGGTCCCGTTGCTCGACCGGGGCCAGTGAATTGATCTGATCATCTGACAGACCAAGGGCCTTGGCCTTTTCAGCGAATGCCTGTTGGCTGACTTGATCTGGATCGAGCAGTCGTTCTTCAATCGGAACTGGAGCGGCTTGTTGCTCTGCTTGTGCGCGCTCACTGGCTTCTCGTAGCGCCTTCTGCATTGGGCCTTCGTCGGCCTGGGCAAGCGGCCGGATGGCACGCATCTGCGCGACGACATCGGATACATCGTTCTTGCGCGCTTGCATCGCCGCAAGTTCTTGCTCCAGCGTCAAATTGACTGAGCCCTTCGCTTCATCGATGGCGGCATCGACGGTCGGTTGCGCCTGAACGTCTGAAGCGACCTGTTCCGGTGTCTTGGCAACCGGAGGCACGGCATTCTCCTGCGCTTCAGTCTTTGGCCCCACGGCATAACCAGCGACCCGGCCGTTGCCGTTGAACATGGGAACCGGCACACCATTGAGCGCATTGGCATCGATGAAACTCTGCGCAGTAGCCTTGTCTTGAAATGGTTTCCCATCGACGCGCAATTGAAAGCCTGTATCGGCCACCGCAGATGGATTGATGGCATTCCGGTTAGCGAACTCGGTGGCGCCATGCACGCCCCCGAGGACCATCCCAGTACCAACGTTGGCGGCGATTCCTGACGGCGATAATGAATGTCCGTCCTGCGTCATTTCGCCAAAGTCAGCGGTCTGATCACCGCCCGCTTTACGAATGCCGATATCCGCAGCCTCGAGCGCCGGCATGGCGACACCCATTTCACCGCCCTTGATCGCTGCCGTAGCTGCAAGTCTGCCTGCGGTGTTTGCGAAAGGCGTTGCAACCTTGGTGAAGGGGATGGAGCCCAATAGGACATTGCCCGCTGCGCCGACGACGGCGCGCACTTCGCTCGTGCCTGCGCCCAGATTACTGTCAGCGGAATCGATTACCTTGTCGTACGCACCCTCTGCTCCCATCAATGGGAGATAGAGTTCGCCAACACCCGGTACCAGCAACGGCGCCAGCTTCGTAACGCCGGCAGCGACATTGCCGAGGATGGTCTTCGGGTGATACCTGTCCTGTTGATCTTCCTTGATTACGTCGGCCAGGCGGCCCTGTTCGTCAATTTGCGACTCGTAGGTATCGTCTGACATCAAGCCAGCCGAATGCGCCAGACCCGTCACGCCAGCGCGTGCGAGCAATCCCCCTTCGATGATCGTGTCGCCGATACCTTTGCGGCCGGTCTCGGTGACAGCGCGTGCAACGTCATCGGTCACGCCACCTGGCGTCGAGGCACCGTTGATAGCGCCCGACACATTGCCCATCGCGTCCGTCGCCTCACCGGCATTTTCCGGCTCGCGCGCGCGCTGCTCATACATCGCGTTGCGATTGTCTTCGGCTGTGGGTGTGGGAGCGGAATACAGACTTTTGAAGTCGGAGATGGCGCTATTGATGATGCCACGCGGCGCATATTCAGGAAAATTTCGCTGAATCGCATCGCGCATTTCATCTTGCGCCATGCCATCAGGGAAATTAAGCTGCGTTCCGTTCGGCAGATTGACGAGTTGCATCAGTGAAATGTCCCTGTCTTGGGATCGTACGTGAGGGGCGCTGGACCAGCCGGAGCTCGTGTCGGAGCAGGCGCAACATCATCAGACGTCGGGAAACCGAGCTGCTTCATGTAGGCGTTCTTTGTGGCCTGACTTGTTTTAATACCTGCCCGGAGGTCCTCGATCTGGGCCTGAATTCCGTCTTTTTCTTTCGGCTGTGCATCCATTAGCTCCCGATAGAGCATGTTGATCTGAGCCGTCGATGCGCGAATATTTGCATCTTCACTGGTGATCAACATCCGGCCAGTGGCGGTGTCAATCTTCCCGTTCGCTGCTCTTTCCTCGGCGGCTTGGACGCGGAGATTGGCGGCATCGACGCGAGATTGCGCACCGATCTCGGCCACTTTACCCATCATCTCAATGCGGGCTGCAGCACTCTCCGCACGAAGCCCAGCCATCTCGTATTTGTTGATATTCGTCGCGAGCGTGTTGTAGTCGATCAGACCCATACTCTTCGCGGCAGACATCCGGTCGTCGTCTGTTATCTGCGCTGGAGGTTGCCCTGCAGTTTGAACATCAGTGCCGACGTTCTCGTCTGCGCCAACATTACTCGGATCATCGAGCCCGGAATTGCTCGCAGTCTTTGACGCAACGATGCCTTGGCGCGCATTTGCAAGACTCTGAGCCTTGGCATTCACCGCATCTGCGATCTGCTGCCTGTGCGCATCTTGCATGTCCTGCAGCATCTTCGCCTTGTTCAACTCATTCGCATTTTGCTGCGCCATCAGGTCCAGCTTGTTCATCTGGTCGATGTTCTGATTCTCAGACTGAACCCCGGCATCGCCAGCACCGGCGAGCGCCGATAGGATGATTCCCATGTCAGGCTCCCTGTGCTGCGGATTGAATAATTCCCGATGGCGGAGCACCGCTTTGAGGTGCAGCGCCTTGCGCCTTGGCCTTGAGCCGCGCCACCGTCTGTGGGTCAAGGTGCATCGCGTTCAGGACGCTCTGCCCGATCGCTTGGGTCGCCTGTGCGATGACATCGCTGGTGATCTTCACTTTGCCGGCCTTGGCCAACAGGTCGAGATACTCGAAGCCCATCACCAGCGCCACGGTCGGCAGGAGTTGCAACGGAGCCTTCTTGCCGCTCTGCGTGTAGATTTCGCCGATGATGTTCGCGGCGCCCTTCGCCGTGTCGCCGATCGGGTCCTGCGTGTTGGCGATCTTCTGCTGCAGCGCGTCCCTCAACTGAGGCGAGTAGAGGATCGTGTTCGCGGCGTGGATCATTTTCTGCAAAGCTGGCTGACCCTGTGCTGGAACCTTGGCGATGATCTTCTGTTCTGCCGTTGCCAACATCTTGTTTGACGGTTGTCCGAGCATGATCAGCCCCCTATTTTTTGGTTGATGATGCCCATGTAGGGCGTCGAGGCGGTCCCGAATGTCGGCACCTGACTGCCGTAGGATGTCTGTGCGACCCGCGCCGTATTGGCGTCCGCGTTCTGCTGTGCGATCTTTTGATTCACCTCGGCGTTTTTCTGGGCCTGGATGGACCCTGGGATGGCCAGGATCGACTTGACGATCTCGGCCTGGACTCTTGGGTCTTTCCCGTTGAACCAGTCCTTGGCAGACTCGATGGTCGTACCAAGCTTGTCTTTCAGCTTGGTAAAGAAGTCATCGCTCGGACTGGCCGCGCCGGCCACGTTCGTTCCTACCCCGGCGGCCGGATTTCCAAGTCCAGAGGTTGGGCTGAACACATCATCCGCCGGATTGATCGGTGCCCCAGGCAATTGATTGGCCGATGTTAATTGCTGTGTCGCGTCCGAGAATGTGCTGGGCGCGGCAGTGGATGTCTGTGTCTGCGGTGACCAGACGTTATTCATGCTGGTGTTGGCGCCCAACGAAGACGACGGAATGTTGGATGCTGCCCCATCGCTCGTCAGTGACGAGTCCATCGTCTGCGGGTTGATCGTTCCATCGGCCAAACCGCTCGATGCCAAGTCGGTTGCTGCGCTCGAGGCGCCTGCACCAGCAGCAGCGGCAGAGCCAGCCGCGTCGGCACCTGCAGCCCCCGCAGCATCGCTGGCCCAACTGGCGAACCCTGACCCGATCCCGCTCGCCAGGGACACCTCGGCGCCGAACTTGGCCAGACTCTTGTTCCCTGTCACGGCCCCCACGAGCGCCACGTCGGTACCAACAGCGGCGACCGCCCCCAGCACCGTGGCTACGGTTGCCTCCGTGGCGACAGCAGAAAATGCTGCAACAGTTGCAGAAACGGCGACGGCCATGTTATTTCCTTTCGAGCTGGGCGCAATGATCCAGAAATAGTTGCGGATCATTCGTGGTGAAGTAATCAACCACCTTCTCGGGGTCGGTTTCCTCGGTAGAAAAAATGGTGGTCCAGACGCAATCCTCGTGGGCATAGCCGACACGTTTCATGCCCGCCGGAGAAACCTCCGTGAAAGGTGCTTGAACCCGCCTCATGCCATCCTTGGTCAGGACAGTGATATCCCCCTTCGAGAGAATGTTCACGTTCGCGAACTTCTGAATCGCCCCAGTGAGCGTGCATCCCTTGGGAATATGAAGCTCCCTGGCGTAGGTCTTGTGGCCGAAGTGATGAACGACCTTCAGCTCCACTTGGGGCAGCGCGAGAATCTGATGCTCGAGGGTAAAGACATCCGCCCTCCTGACCACGTTGTCAGGAATGACCGTCAGTCCATCCATGATCAGAACTGCAGGAGGCTGGATACGTTGGGCGTCTTGGGTGACTGCGCCCTGATGCCGGCAATTCCCTGATTGAATATCTGCGTCTGGGTCTTAATCGCGGCCTGCTTCGCGGCGGCATCCATCGTGGTGCTCTGATTGATCGTCGCGACCGCCTGCTGGTAGGTGTTGAATGCTTGTTGTGCTGCGGTGTTGTTGCTGAGCAGGTCGGCGTTGTTCATCTGCGCGGACTGCAGCAGATCGTTCTGCTGTTGCGCAATCGCGTTGAGGTCTGTCGCGTAGTTCTGGTTCTGCGAATTGGCATTGAACTGCGCGGCTGTGTTTTGCGCGTTGGTGTTGGCCGTCGTGAATTGGTTGGCCGTGTCCGCGTTGTACCCTGCCGCCTTCGCGTAGGTGTTGGCATCGCCCTGCGCGATCGGAATCGCGTTGCGCATGACCGAGTCAATGATTCCAGAGTCACGAATGGAACTGTTGCCGGTGAATCCGCGCGCCGCCGCTTCCTCGCGCCCCTGCTCCATCCACTGCTGGGTCATCGGGTTGTTCTGGTCAGTCAGCGCCTTGAGCTGCCCCTGCATCGTCTGCTCCGGCGACACACTCCACTGAGTGGGATTACCTGCCTGCGCCGGGTTATAGGTCGCCCCGCTGGTCTGCGCCCCAGCGATGATGCCGAGCGTATTGGGTTGCACCTGAATCTGACCTGCCGGCAACGTCGCATTGGGATCAGCCGTCTGAGTCGCTGGCGTGGCCGGAGCGGTCGGAGAAGGAGGCGACGTGGGCGCAGTCGATTGCGTCGTGGTCGTAGTTGGAGATGACGTCGCCGGTTTGCTCCACGCCGCCGGGGGCATCCATCCAATGGCGGCGAGATGGTTGTACATATCGCCATTGGTCTTCGGGCCCGTGGCCGACCAGTTGGGGTCTACTCCTCCCGGCGCGGTTGGCTTCGACCAGCCCTGCCCCTGGTAGTACCCAGAGAGCTCGGAAAGGTTCGAGAATTTTGGAACCGCAGCCGTCAGGTTGGTGCCGGAGTTGGAAAAGTCGTAGGTCATGCCATTCCCCTCTCAGTGCATCAATTTGTCGCGGGCGGCGTCGTAGTCGCGGTAGCAGCCGACGAGGGCAATGCGGATTTTGTCGGCGCGCTCAGATTCCCCGACAACCACGCTTGCGTCCTCTCGATAAAGCTCGGCGCCAGTACATCCTCGGGCAGCTTGTCCATCGCCGGCAGATTGAACGACTGCGCTGTTGGGCAAGGTGGGTCGGGTCGGACGGGACTGCAGGCGGGCAAGCAAAGCATCACGATCAGCAGCCAGGGCGGCATATTTCGTTTCATGGTCGTTCCTTTCATTGTCGAACTGGGTCTGTAGGTCATGCTCCTTCGCCGCCTTAGCGATCTCGGCTTCCTTGGCGGCTTTCTCCTGGGCTGTCTGGTACGTCTGAAAGGCAGCAACTTCCTGCGCGTACTTGGCTTCCGCGTTGGCGACCTGGACACGCTCAACGCCTGCCAGGACGCCCAGACACAGCACCAATGCCGCCCAGACCCACGACGGCACCACATTAAGAATTGCCAGCATTGCCATCTCCTTTTGATTTGCGTCGATCGGTACTGGGCAACGACTCGGGATGCCGACGGTCGCGTTGCCTGCGCTCAACCGGCTTGCAGCGCGAGCAAAAACACGCCGGGAGGGGATGACCGTAGCGGGCCAGCTTCTCGCTGAGTATCCGCAGGCACAGGTCATCATCCATGCTCAGTCCTGGGTCGGGGGTTTCCGTGACGCCGAATAGGTGTCGAACACGAACTTCTGCAGAGCCGCGAACGGCACCGTCACGGCGGCAATGACCATCGCGATCTCGGCGCCGCTGGTCAAGCGCGACTCGAAGGCGTATTTCCATGCCTGCACCGTCACGCCCCAGGTCTGGACCATCGTCACGTAGAGCATCAGCGAATGAACGCTGACGAAGTTCTTGCGCTCAATCCAGCGCAGGACGGATAGGGGCCAGTTCATTGCGCCACCAGTAACAGATTGTCTGCAATCCTATTGGCCCAGCCACGGCCGAACGTCGGCCACGCCTGGAGAGCGGCCAGATATTTGAGCCGGTAGGCTGAGAACCGCATGATGAGTTTGTCCGGATCGGTCCCGCGCACTGCGGCGATCGTCGCGGCGCCGATGACTCCGTCTGCGGTGACTCCAGCGGCCTGCTGCAACCACTGAGCAGGATGCCCCCCGTTGTAGGCGCAATCGAAAACTTCGAACGCGACATCCGGGTTGAACTGATCGCACTGGTATTTGTCCCAATACTCCACCTTGGCAATTACCTTGGCGGTGTCGATCGACATCGATTTCATGTCGCCCGTGTAGCCATTCGCAACGGCTACCCGCTTGGTGACGCCCCACATGGTCTCGCCACCGGGATCCGCCGGGTTGTTCGAATAACCCCCTTCATTACCGATCAGGGCCGTAAATGCGTCGTCGAAGTTCATCATGATTTCACTCCTGTCGTTTGATGTGCTGTTCAGGTGCTCTCGGGGCGCTCCGGCGACAAGGATTCGATCAGATCGGCATAGTCGCGCTGCAGCTCCTCGCGCGTTGGCGGATCAATCCCTTCGCACTGGCATTGCGTGATGTAGGCCATCGATCGAGCCGAGAAGGCGAACAGCCGGTAGCGCATCTGCTCCAATTCATTGACCCGGGCATCAAGCGCCTGCACGCGATCCTGCAGCATGTCGATGGAACTGCGCTCAACCTTGTCTTCCTTGAACGTCGTCACGTCCCGACTCATGTACAGGCCGAACTTGCGTATCAAGGCATAGCCGAGTACCAGGAGTCCCGCCCAGGCGCCCCCGGTCGCTTCTGGAGGTAGGTTGTCCATTACGCTCTTTCCTCCGGTGGCGACTGGTTATGGGCCAGTTCCGATTCGTAGGCACTCTGGCAATGGCCGACGTAAAAAAGGCCATCAACGATGGCCCGGAATAGCGTGTAGGGTTGTCGGGATCGTAATCGCCAACAGCGCGCCGAAATGGTCTCGTCGGGATACCCGTCCGCCACCGTGTTGAAGAGTTGATCGATCGCGATCAGCACGCGAAGGATGTACTGTTTCATAGCGCCCCCAGCGCAGCCACTGCCGACTTTGTGTCCGTCAATCGATCCGTCGATGAAGCGAGCGCAATCTTCCAAGTCCTGCGGGTCTGCTCGATCTGCGCAGCCTTCTGGTCCCACAAGGCCTGCTGGGCGAGGATCGCATCGGCACTGGCCTGCGGCGTTGTGCCGGTTGCGGCCGCTTCGGCAGCGACCATCAGAGGCACCGGACCCGAATACCCAGCCGCCTTGTAGGCCGCCGAGTCTTGAGCCTTCATCCAGTAGGTCGATTCCTGCCCAGCCGCAACGGTGATGTACTTGGCTCGAGCTTCCCCCGCCGCGTCGTCAATGAGCTTGAGCATGTAGCCGAGATCGTTCGGGGCGATCAATGCGCCGTTGAACAGCAGCCAGCCTTCCGCGCATCCCGTAGGTGCTTGCATCCACACCATCGACGGCGGGAACATTCCCGTCATGTCGGTGGCGAGCGGATGATGGACATCAAGATCGAACATCTCGACGACCTTGTCATCAACGATTCTTGCGTACATTCTCATATCGGTTTGCTCCCTTCCTTCTCGATCCATTCACCGCACCAAGTCTCCTGAAGATGGACCCCGGGGAAGTTCCACACGAAAACATTTCTCACCGGGTCGAGCATCAGGATCGGGGAATTGCGCCGACATTCCCCTTGATGATCGTCAATCGGTTTGTTGAACTTGCAGGTCAGACATTTCGTCATGGCGTGTACTCGATAATCAAACGTCCATCTGCACCACCACCACCGCCGCCGCCAGCACTCGTTGTCACCGCATTGCAGCCACCTCCGCCTCCGCCGCCACCGCCAGCGCCAGCGATTGCACCCGCAGCTCCACCGCCGCCCATACCGGCATTTGTCGCGGTATTAAGCTGACTTCCACTACCACCGCCGCCTCCAGCGCCTCCGGCATTGCCACCTGTACCGGTAGCCGTTACCGATGCTCCACCTGTACCTGCGCCACTTCCGGCATTACCGCCTACGCCACCTACAGTGCTAGTGCCCGTCCACATGCCGCCACCAGCGCCTCCTGCGTTTGCGCCACCGCCGCCGCCGCCTGCCGCAGTAGTAGCGATGACTACTCCGGCACCTCCACCGTTGTTGTAGGTGCCTCCCGCTGGAACCGTTGCTGTTCCCTTATAGGCACCATTGCCGCCGGTTGTGGTACTCGCTGCCGTTGCGGCGACGTTTGATGCGGTCGTACAGGTAGAACCACCCCCACCCCCACCGCCACCTTGTCCAATCGTGACTGTGATGCCTTGATTTGGGGTAACCGTGAAGGTTCCTATTGAATATCCGCCCGCACCGCCGCCACCACCGCCAGCGCAGTAACTTGTCGCACAAGCTCCGCCAGCCCCACCGCCGCCGCCGCCGCTTGATTCACCGCCCCCACCATTGGTATTGATGTTGGTGGTTCCAGTCACGTCCGCAACAGAGCTACCACCAGCGCCAGAGCCATTGCTGACTACAAGCCCACCCGCGCCACCAGCGACCTGATTGGAATTCTTGCCACCATTACCGCCGCCTGTGTTGACGACTCCTGCGCTCCCGGCGAAGTTGAAACTACTGAATCCGCCCGCTCCGCCACCACCGCCGCCAGAGCCTGACCATGAGCCGGAACCAGCAACACCGACGCCTCCCGATCCACCCGTGATCGTTGTCGATCCCCCAACACCGGTACCACCAGCCCCACCAGTACCCGCAACGGAACCATCGGAACTTGCGCCGCCGCCGCCTGATCCACCGTTGGCACTGATGATTGCCCCGAACGATGTCGTTCCACCGGCAGCACCATTTGAACCAGCGCCAAAGGTTGCAAGAGGACCACCACCGCCGCCTCCACCCCCACCACCGGCGCCCCAGCAGCGGATTCGCATTGAGGTAACAGTTCCCGGGACGGTCCAAGTCCCTGACGAAAGTATCTCGACAATGGTTGTGTAGGACCCTCCCGCCACGGCGGCAATGCCAGACTCAAACCGGGTCCATGCGCTCACGCCATCACAAATGACCGCAAAGCCCGAACCCGACCCAAGCTGCATCGGCGCCGCATTTGTGGCACCTACGAACGTGTCGCCGCTGTTTGGCGTGATGGTCAGCGTGAAGGCTGAATTGTTGCGGAACGCAAAAACGAATGCGGAGCCCATCGATGCAGCACTTGGCAAGGTGAGCGTGGAAGCCCCGGCCAAGTTGAACTGGAAGTAGGTGCCGTAATCTGTCGTCGCCAGCGTGTAGTTGCCGGTCTTGGTAACGCTCGACCAGATGCGCGCATTGAGCGTGTTCTTCTGGTAGGTCGTCATGATCCAGTTGCCCGAACCCAACGATATGAAGGACGCACAATCTCCATTGCTCAGGAGAATGTTCGCGGCGCCCGGCAGGATCATCGAGGTCGCGTTGTAGGTCAGCGTAATTGAGCCGCCGGTGATGTTGAACATCACCTCTCGTCTCGCCCCTGCCGCTGCGGTTCCCAGCGAAGTAACGACCGTCGCGCCGCTGGTGTTATTGACCTGAACGTAGTTCCCCGTGGCCGTCCCGATGTTCGTGGTCGCGCCCGCGGTGATGGCGGTTCCTTGAGCTTCGTTGATCGGCGCACCGGACATATCCAGAGAGCCGTACAGCGACTGACCGCCATCACCTCGGAGGTAAGCGCCCAGCACCCAGTTGCCCGAGCCAAGGCTGATGAACTGTGCCAAGTCGCCCGCCACGCTCGTGCGCGATGCGGTATGAAGTAGCAGCGATGCCGAGTTGGTCATCGTGATCGCAGTGGAGAAATAGACCCATCGAATCGCGCCGGCCTGTGCCGTTCCCAACGCAGTAATCCCTGTGGTCCCTGTTGGCTGAATCAGGTTGCCACCAGTGATCGGGAGAGTCGCTGCCGATGCCGGAGCGGCAGAGGCTCCGTCAATCGGACCACCAACTGCCACCAGACTCTTCGATGCAGACAACGTGATGTTGCCGTTGATCGTCGAATCCCCGGTGAGCGGAACGAGTCCGAAGTTCGTCGCCAGATTGCCGATCACGGTCCAGACCGGGCCGACCGTGTTCGAGCAAATCTTCATCACGCCGTTCGTGGTATCGGCCCAGAACATCCACGGTTGAATCGGCGACGGCTGAGTGGCGCTGGCGACATACATCGGCAACGCGCCGGTCGCGATGATCGCTGCGTAGGCCGCGTCAAACGCCGCTTGGATCGATACGAATTCGGTCTTGATCGTGAGCGAAGCGCCACGACTCTGGGCAACGGGATTACCCGTCGCCGTATAGTAGGGATTGGTCATGCTTACCTCTCAAGAATTCGTGGTGACCAGACCATCGTCACGCCCTGCAAGGTGTGCGACAGGTCTTGAGCGCGGTTGGAATAGAACAGCAGTGCGATGTTCTTTTCGGTGCCATCGATGGCGAGGACCGGCGTATTCACGATCGCCGCATCCCAGTTGAACTGGTCCCAATAGAACTGGCCCCAGTAGCCGCCAGAACCGATCAGCACCTGATCCGGCTGGATCGCGCTGGGATTAACCGTTGGAACGCCGTAGCCCAAGTCGTAACTGATATTGACCTGCGAGAAACCCGCGACGGTTACCTCGAAGATGGCCCTGCGGAAGCGCTTGCGCACCCGGGGTGACTTGCAGTGATTGAAGGGGAGTCGTACCCACGCCTCAATCGCTGCGCCGTCCTGTGACGTGCCTGTGTTGTCCTGATAGACATACCCGTCATCAGAACCGAAGTAGGTCACCTCGGCGCCGGTACTCAGCGTGGCCGAGCAGATGCACCGGACCGGCTTGTTGTAATTCAGCGGCATCATGCCGCTCACCTTGTCACCGGTCAGTCCGACGCACAGGGCCGTTCCATCGGTGAAATAAACCCGGTACTGGTTCTTGGATCGGATCGTTGTTGAACAGCTTTCCAATCCGCGCTTCGTCGTGATCCACGGCTGGATCATGTGACTCACCGAGGCGTAGTCGAAGTCCCCGTAATTGAGCGTCGTGATCAGGCTCTGAATCCCGCGGGAGGTCATCCCGTAGGCGTTGTTCGAAACCTGCTGACAGGTAAATCCGATGTAGCCAATGTCGAAGATCGACGACACCAGCTTGAAGTCGGCATTGCTGGATCCGTACAGAATGAAGGTGCGCTCTGCGGTGAAGATCGCCAGCGACGAGCCGGCGATATTCCCCCCCTGGGGCAGGAAACCCGTCACCGTCTTTGAGCAGTCGATTTCCCCAGAACCTAGAACGATGGTCCAGGCGTAGGGATTGCCTAGCGCTGAATACTGCACAGACGCGAGAAATGCGAGAAACAGGTAGCCCTTGTGGGCAATGAGGTGCGCCGGGTTCTCGCTGGCCATCCCAGTTCGGATCGGGACGTAGGTCGTGCCATCGAATTCAAATGCCGGATTGACGCCGTCACATCCGTACATCTTGGTGCTGTTGGTCGAGCCGGTGAAGTTGTAGTTGAAGAACTCACACTTCCCGCCGGGCGCCCGGGTGATTGCAGTGGATGCAGCCGAGGTGGTGGCCTTCTGTGTGCCACCGACCTTGATGGCTTCGCCGTTGGAGAATGTCCCGGTGAGCGTTGTCAGAATCAACGAACCCACCCCGGCCGAGGTCCAAGTGCCGGTCCGCAACAGTGCGACCGTGACTACACCCGTCGCACCACTCGTGCCACCGACGATCGTGTCACCGACGTTGATCTGCGCCGTAGCGCTCGTGAAGGGCACCTCATAGCCGAACGTCACCTGGACCCAGCCACCTGCCGTGCTCTTGTACATCGCGCCAGCGGTTGCGCCGGCGTTATCCCGGAAGGCATAGACAACGTCGTTGAACACCCAGACGCCGCGAATCGGTCCGCTTCCAGGCACCGTCAGGATGAATTGCCGCTGATCGTCTGCGGCCAGCTTGGTGTAGTCGGCGTTGAGACTCGGCGTGCTGGCGCCGTTCCCGGAGATCAACCCGTTATAGACGCCCACCTTCACCGCAGAAACGTTGATGTTCTCGCCGCTGGTGAAGGTTCCAGAGACCCGGGCCAGGATGAGATAAGTCGGCAGAATCGCAAGCACAACGCCGGTCGCCGCGCTGGTCGCCCCGACCACCGTATTGCCCACCGCCAAGGTGCCCGTCAGGGTGAAGGGGAAGTACCAGTAATTCGCAGCGCTTGGACTTGCTTGTCCGTCGAACCGCTCATAGCCGTCGATCCGGCGATAGTTGCCATCGATGCCCAGCTCGTAGTTCTGCGCATCGACCACACACCCGGGGCGGATCGAGATCGCGGACGTGACCAGGTCCATCCCTCCCGCGAGCGGGAAGTAGTCCTGCTGGTTCTTGCCGAAGGTGACAGGCATGGCTAGGCCATCGGAGGGCCGAAGGTGAGCGCCGGCATCTGATCCGTGGTCAGCCGGTCCAGCAGACGGGCGTACTCGACCTGTCCGTGCGAATAGGCCTCCGGCGCTCCCTCGTATTGGCCGTAGTACATCAAGGCTCTCCAGACGATCGCCATGTGATACTCGGCCGGCATCGTGGGTCGATCGGTGTCATTCGAGAACTCGGTCGGCAGCGCGTATCCTTCGCCATTCACTGTGTAGATGTCGTCCGGGATCGGCCCCAGCAGAAAGTTCTTCGCGAAATCGACCGTGAAGACCACGGGCATCTGGCTCGTCGTACGCATCGCGCCGTACTGGTACATGTCGCGGAACGTGTCATACGGCAGGAAGTTCAGCCGCTGCTCGGAGCTGTACCCCATCGATACCCGGTACTGCCGGAAGGAATCCAGCTTGTAGTTCTTGAAGCTGCTCACCCCGGCCTGGGTTGCGGTGTAGCTCTGCTGCGAGACCACCGTGTTGAAGCTGATCGGCTGGCGCATGAAGAACCAGTCGAACTTTTCGTTCTGGATGTCCATCCAGGCAGTTGAAATCCACGAGACGAGCCGCTGGGTTTCTCCAGTCTGGCCCACCGTGGTCGTGGGATTCGTCCCTGATACCGACGCCTCTTGGCGCAGTCTCTGCACCAACTGGAGGAAGTTCATCCCCCCAGCGGCGTAGTTGGCCTCAGTCAGTGCCGGGACGTTTGCCATTTAGGCGGCCTCGGCCAGCACAGCGCGCAGCCATGCGCCGCCCTTGGGGTTCTTGTCGTCAAGCACCGTGAATGGATAAGCCAGGGCGGTGCGCTGGCGCATCTCCTGACGATCCAGTTCGATCGGGTCGCGATGCTGGGTGTACTTCGATTCCTTGCAGCGAGCCAACACCTCGACGAACATGCGACGAACACGTATCGGGACGTCGCGAATGAAGGTCTGGTTGATCCCATTGACATTCAGGGTCACCATGGGAGGCGCGTTCTCGTCCGTGGTGGCGGCAATGAGCACCTCGACTTGCTCATTCATGAACGCCTCAAGCTCAGCCGTCTTGCCGATCTCTGACGTGACGACAGGCTCGATGATCTGGTCATTGACGATGACCGGCGGGATGACTTCGATACCGTTGAGCTCAGAGAGCTTGTCATTGCCTTTTGCCATTTGCTTTCTCCAAAAGAAAAGCCCCCACCGAGAAATCCCGGTGAGGGCCTGAGCGACCGCCGTAGCGGTCAGTGGGTGCCTAAAGAGTTAGGCGGTCTGCGGAACGGCGGGCAATGCCACGACGTCCTGCGGGGTCGAGCAGTTAATGCCGGTCGTGTTCCAGTTGGCCGAGCCGAACAGGAAGCCCGTGCCGGCGTAGGACGAGGTGGCACGAACCACCACGTAACCGATCGCCGTCAGCGTGTCCGGTAGCGCCGGGAACTGCGGAGGAGACGACCAGTTGCCGTTGTCATCGACGTTGGTCTGCGTACCGGTGGTCGTCGGGCTGACGGGCAGTGAGCCCTGAGCCACGCCGACGTTGCCGGAAGCATCCAGCGTGAAGACAAAGACCGTGCCCTGGTTCTTCTGGATAGGCTTGAAAGCCGCGCCCGTGACCACATCGGTCGTGGGCGTTGTACCGCCAGACACCTGCGATTTGGTCGCAGGAATCTTGCCGCCCACCGAATAGGTGATTGCAGTTGCGCCCGTCGAATAGGTGGTCGCCGCACCAGAGATGCCGGTGAGGCCAGCCTTCGATAGGCAGAGGTTTCCGCCGACGAGTCCGCCGGTTGCGTTCATGGTCATGATTGTTGCTCCTTAGAGTTGAGCCGGGTAGAAGGGCCCGGTGAAGTTCAGATAGGTAACCGTCAAACCCGCCGCGTCCAGGTTCGTTGTGCCGCCCGTGAAGGTCGTGTTCGCCGTCGATGTATTGACGATGATTGCCCCGATGACGCAGTAGGTTTCAGGCACCATCGGCCACACGATGCCCTGGAGGGCAGCGGCAGCGGATGCCGTGGTACTGGTCACGTTCGATGCAAACAGGGTGATGTTCAACCCTGCATCGACAGCGACCAGCCACGCGCCTGCGTTGTAGGTCGAGGCGACACCCGTCCAGGAGATGGCCGCAGTCACAGAAACAGCCGCCGAGGCGACCTTCTGGTACAACTGACCGTTCAACAGGTAGGTGAGCGCCCCCGTGAGGAACTGAGGGCTGGCGCCCCCCGACTTGATCGCAAGGCCCGGAGAGACGAGGTTCTGAGTGTTGAACAGGCTTTCGATGGCCTTCATCAACTCAAACGACTCGCGACTGTTCTGGGCACCATTGATCAAGCGCTTTTTGATGGCTTGCATGGTCAGGCTCCTAACTGATTACAGGGAGGTGATGCCGCACTCAAGACGAGTCATCCAGCTCTCGTTCAACCGGACCGCGTTGAACCATGTGCTCGCGCCGACGTAACCGTACATTCCCAGCGGGTTTGCGTGGTTGATCGTCTTGGACGAGATCAGCGTCGGGCTGATCGCGTTCATTCCCTTCAGTGCCACCTGACCCCAGGCCGATTCGGCAATCACCAGGAACGGATACACATCGACGTTTGAACCGCCGATCGAGACGCAACCGTTCAATGTGGCCGAGCCTGCCGCCAAGAACGGAGCCAGCAAAGGCGACGTGATGAAACGGAACTGTTCCACCGCGCCGATCTCGCGATCGTGGATCGGTTTGAAGTTGCCGTACTCTTCCACCTTGGTGAATCCGGGCAGGTTGCGCACGTCGGCCTCCGCGTCCGTATGCACGAACACGATGTAGGCCGGCTGCACCGCCTTGGTCCCGAAATCAACGCCGGGCGCAACCCTGGAGGTGATGCGGCGAGCGCGGTTCGATTCCAGTACGCGAACGCACTGACGCAGCCGGTTCAGGCTGATCGGCATATTCACCGCGGCGCGCGAAGAGCCGTTGCCATACACCACGGTCGTGCCGGCCTTGAGGATGCCGTAGCGAACGAGCTCAAGGATTTCGCCCATCGTCTCGCCGACCAGTTTGGTCATCTCGCCTGGAACGTCGTCCTCGTACAGGTTGTCAACCTTCGAGCTGAACTTGAACAGCACGCCAAAGTTCTGCAGCGTGACGGACACGTCCTGGAAGCTGATCGTGTTGCTGTTCGGCGTGGTGCCTTCCGACAGGATGAAGTTGTTCGCCGTGATGGCCGGAGTGCCGATGTACTGGCTGTTGCCGATACCCGAGCCAGTGGTGGCTGCGCCAAACGGCAGAACGCGCCGGAAAACCAGCGTGTCGGTCGAGTTGAGGGGCATTTCTTTTTGCTCGCCGAAATCACCGAGAACGATGATGGGCTGAGCGTGTTCCAACATTCCCTGCGCAGCGCGGATTAGATTCCGCGACTGTGGGACTAGATAACCTTGAGCGGCCATGATGTGAATCTCCTAAAAAGTGGGTTAGCCGGCCCGCTTTGCCCTTTGGCGCTTCTCGCAATCCCAACGCTCCGCCAGCGTCATGTCTTCCCATGACTTCTGCGTGGTTGTGGTACGAACACCCTTCGGGGTGGCGGTCGCGGCAGCAAGTGTTTGCTTGCGTTGCTCTACGATCTGATTGGCCGGGTTCGCCTTCTTGGACTCATCGAACAGCTTGAGCATCGTGGCGGCGTCTCTGATCTTGTCGGAGGCGGCATAGGCCTTGATGTGGTCGGGCTGCGCTTCAATCCACTTGGCGAATTCCGGCGTTTTGACTTCCTCTTCCCAACCTGGAAATACGGCGTCGAGTGCGGAGTCGATGATTTCTTTACGGACCGCCTCTGTCTGGCCTTTCATCTCGGCTTTGATGGACTCCTCGAAGGCTTTCGGGTCGAACCCGTTCGCATTCGCTTGCCCAGCCAGTCGAGCCTCCAGCAGCCGTTCAGTGGCAACCGTCCATTCGGGAAAATCTTTCTTCAGCTCCTCCCATTCCGCGGGGTTCGCAGCGGCACTCTTGATCTCGGCAGCGCTCGGGGCATCGACATGCGCTGGCGCCGTCTTGCTGGCCTCCAGGGCTGCTTTCAACTCCTTCTGCGATCCGTTCAGATGTCCGATGTGACCTTCGACATTACGAATGCGTCCGCTGATCTTGGTTTCAAATTCAGCGAGCTTGTCGGTAATGACTTGGATGGGATCAGGCTTGACCTCTTCTGCCTTGGCAGGATCCTCGGCGGCGGGCTGCGCGGCGGGAACGGGAGCCGGCTTTGCAGCGGGCTTTTCTGCTGGCGTACCAGCACGTTCTGCGGCGACCTCGTTCCAAAGGGCTTGAGCGTCTTGCGCTGTTGCTGTAGTCAAAGTGACCTCCATGGTGTATTGCATCCGCCAATAAAAAAGCCACCCGGAGGTGGCTATCGCTTGGCACTCTCGGCGCGTCTTACGAGGCGTCGTTCCATACGGGCGGGGTCGCGTTCTCCAACGCCGCCTGCAATTCCTTCAGTTCTGCGATTCGTCCTCGCAGCGCTTCGCTCTTGCGTCCTTTCGTTCCAAGAGCTTCAAGATCAATTCGGTGTGACTCCAGGCGTTTCTGTGCCCAGGCCTTCACCTCACTGGTGGTGTTCAAAAGTGCGACCCTGCCAAGTCGGTACGATGGCAAGCCACCGTGACCGTGACGTTCGCACCTCCCGCCCCAGCAGTGAGACGTGGCCGAATGAATGCCGGGCGATCCTGCGACGTATTCATGCCCAGCGCCGTGAAGCTCATCGCGGTACCCTGACGGTTCGACAACGTGACCCAGTCACCCACGGTGATGTCGTTACAGCCTTCGATAACGATGGTGGGTGCGCCCGTGAAAGTGCCCGAGACGATGAAGGTCTTGTCGCTGTAGGCCGAGTAGGCCTGCGCATCGCCCACATCGCCGGATGCGGCCAGGCCTGTCCAAGTAAGAACATGGACGGAATCATCGACCGTGAGGCCGCGATTGACGCTTGCTTTGATGGTTGCCATTTACTGGACTCCTGCGGGTGATGGTTGTGTGAGCTGATCCAGCCCGGCCTGATGCGTAGCCATATTGATTTCGTGCCGACGATCGGCATTGCCTTCTGCAATCTTCAACTGCATCTCGGCTTCGGCAAGTTGCCGCTTCGTCTCTTCCTGCATGGTCGTCTTCGCGAGCTCGGCCTTGACCTGGGTCAGCGTCAAGTGGTTCTGCAGGCTGTACTGGAGCAGCGCCATCTGCCGCGCATCCTCGGCTTCCTGCTGCTTCGCAACATGGTTCTGCTGGGACTCTTCCTGCATCATCTGGGCATACTGCAGCTCGCCCTGTACCTTGGCCTGGGCCACTTGCTGAGCGGCACCAGCGCGAATCTGCGCGACCTGCAACTGAGCCTGCGCCCTGACCTGTTCTGGCGTGGCCTGCGGCGGCGCGTTCTCAAGCTGAGCAATCTCCTGGTCCGTCTTCATGATGTCGGTCGGATCGATGTGCTGCAGCTTCAGGACCTGCTTGAACCATGCCTCCCAATTGACAAACGGGCTGATCACCCCAGAGCCCTGGAAGGCGCCCAGGTTCAGGAGCGCCTGGGCCTGCAAATCCCTGACCAGCAGCGCACTAGACCCTCGAGCATCGACGGTGAAGTCGCCCTTAATTTCAGCGTTGTCGCTGTAGGCCATGTTCCAGTCGTAGTACCGTCGAATGTGCGGACGGGTGATGTTGTCGTCGTACTGCTTGACCATCCGGGACAGCACGACGTTGGAGCTGTTCATCAGGATCGTCATGCCGCCCACGGTATCCGGGGCATTGCCTTTCTCGCCCTGCGCCAACTGGGGAAGGCTCGCCTCTTCATCGGCGAACTTCATTGCCAGCTCGATGATCTGCTGAATCTCCTGGCCGTGGTTGCTAGTCTCGATGACGTGCATCGCATCGGCAGGGTTGGTCGTGTCATCACAGAGCCACGCCTTGCGCCCGGACAATTCCCAGCGTCCATCGGCGGGTGTCAGACCCTTCTTCTTGATGAGGTACTGGCCGCCCACCGACATGCCCGAGTTGTCCATCAACTGGCGCCACGCCGCATTCAATACCTTCTGAGCCGGCCGCATCAGGAAGGGCACACCGTATCCCCACGGACTTCCATCGACCAATTCCCACTGACAGAAGTCGTAGGGCAGGTCACCCGTCTCGATGGGGTTCAGAAACCCCTTGATCACCGTGTCATTGACAAAAATCACGCAGCCGCTCAGTGCTTCGGTTGCACTATCTGGCACATCGACACCCGCAAGACGCATGTCCTCGGGAGAGAACTCGCCCCAGTATTCCCAGAGCTGGTAATGCTCTTTGTCGGTCGCCCGAGTGCCGTCCTCATTCTTGGCACGCTGATCGTGCTCGGAAATGTAGGTTTTCGAGCTCGGCCCTTGTGCAAGCACCTGGGCAATCTTGTCCTTCAGATAACCCGGCTGCTTGACCAGATCACGGAGCTGCTTGCTAGTGACCGTCTTGTATTCGTAAATGCCACGCCCGCTATGGATGTCGCCGCCGCAAGAGGGATCCGGGAACACGTTCCACGGACTGACCGCCTCGGTGGCCGGCTTTTTCTCCTCGACGATCTCAAGCACATACACGCTCGGATCAGACGAGTTTTGCATGGGCGTCCATGCCTTGCGGGTGCGATTGACAACGATCGGACCCTTGAGAATGCCCGTACCCAGCACCGCCATGTCATGAATCAACCTACGGCCTTCGCCGTTGAACTGGCACTCGATCAGTTGGTCGTCAATCTCGTTCTGCATGGCCTTGCAGCGCTCTTCGGCTACGGCCAGGGCCTCGGTCGCCGTCTGCGGTTGCGGCTGACCGATGATGCCCTGCATCCCATTCCCGGGCATCGGCGCTCCAGGCGCAGCGATCTGGCTCGGCATCCCTGGCGCTACGGGTGGCGCGCCGCTTGGTTGCGGTGCTGCCGGTGGCGTCGTTCCAGGCGGCATTTGCCCGGGTGCCGATGGCGCCGCATTCGCTGGCGTCTGTTGTCCCTGCTGCGCTGCCTGCTGATCCTGCGCGGCTTTGGCCTTCGCTTCGAGCATCGCGGCCTTGACGAGCTGCGGGCTTGGTGCCGGCTTGAGCCCCCAGTTCCTGTCGTCGGACGGGAACAGCATGTTGGCCAGTCGCGCCTCGGCCGCATTGGTCTTCGGCCGAGTGATATTCACATAGACCGTCGAGCGCTGTGGCTTGGCTTCTCGGTTCGTCACCGGATAACCCTGCTCGGCGGCGTCCATCATCGATGCCGCCTGCTTGGTGCTCTGGTCACGACCGTGGTACTGGTCCAGGTCTTCCATCCAACGCTTTTCGACGCCGGACGCCTTGCGGGCAGTGACCCACTCATCCTTGCGCTGTGACAGCGTCAAACCCAACTGTTCGAGCTTCTCCTCGTCGATCTGGGCCATCTCATGCTGATCGAGCACGTCTTCAGGCGCCGGACTCGGCTCTCCTGAAGATATCAACCCTGCGGATGCTTCGATCATGTGAGGCCTTTACGTGAAAAAGCCCCACCGTTTCGGGTGAGGCTATTGATCTTTAGCGCCGCTCACAGCGGCGGTTGCTCTTCCCACCAGCGCCTGACCTCACCGATGAAAATATCTAGCGGGTCTAGCGGTCGCTGCCAGTCAATCTGTGACGCTCTAACTTTTATCGGTGGTCGGGCGCGATCGCTAAAGAAATCGTTGGGATGAATCATTTCCCCACGCGCACATGCATTGACCAGTTCTGTTTCAGCGGCAAAGTCGTACTCTGGCGCTGTATCGATGTTGATCAGGTGCATCAGTACCCCGTTGTTTGGTCAAGCACGCCCATGCCGATCCAGTTCCCTGAGCCCTGCTGCGCGTTCTGCTGTACTTTCGCGAACCGCAGCATCATCAAGGCGTACCTTGTGGCGCTTATCGCGTCGTCGTTTTCTTTCACAAGCTGTCCGTTTTTCCGGTGGTACAGACGGAATTCCTCGAACCATTCCGATAAGTGGCTGAACACCTTGAAGCGGCCGGTCTGCATCCGCTCCAGCAGGTCTATCAAGCCCTTCTCGACTGAATTTCCGCCATCCGGCCATGTCGCCTTTTCGGGCAGCATGGCAATGCCTTGTGCCTTGTAAAGCTGGGCCAGCTCATCCCCGGAGCCTTTGTCGTGCTGCAAGCCGTCATGAGGCCAACTGACCGGTATCCACTGCCCCTTGGCGCGCATCGTCGCCGCATGAATGGCCGGCGTCGCCAAGCGCTGCCGATACACGTCATAGACGTATAGAGTGTCCGTGTCGGGATCGTGCGCCAGCCAAGCCGCGGCAAAGAAGTGGTCGTAACCGAAGTCAATGCCGCATATCCTCGGCCAGTAGTACGGGATCTGGAACGCGGCACACTTGATTGCCTCCTCCGCGACCGGAAAGACACGACCCGAACCCATCGTCGGTACACCGCTCGCCCGGGCATCGCGCTCGTGCGCTGGGTAAGCGGCAATGATCGCGGCACGCTGCTCTGGCGTGTAGTGCTCGGCATCTTCGATGGTCATCGTCGTGATCGACGTGCCCGGTGCCTTTTCAATCAGGAAGCGCTTCACGACTTCGGACATGCCCAACAACGGCGTGAAGGTCATCCAGACGATGCCGTTCGTGGCATTTGTCCGGGTCAGAGCTTCAAAGTACAAATCGGCCGGCGGTTCTTCATCCAGCCAGACAAAATCAAGCGTGGCACCTTGCCAGCGCTCTCGCCCCTGATCGTAGGTCTTCAGGGTGATGCGGCTCTCGCCACCCCCGCGATGCCTGACCAAGATCGATTCCACCGCATCCGCCACCCCATGCGCAGACTTCTTGACCTCGATGAGGCATTCCTTCGGGATCGCTCCCGTTCCATGCGCCTCGGGCTGGCCAAGCAATAAACGCTGGACCGTGTCCCGTGTGCCTTGGCTGGTCAAGGATGCCGCCCATCCCTGCACTGGCGCATCAAACCTGCGGCCCTGCCACCAATCCGGGTAGCGACCCGTCATGTGCATGGCCGTTTCAAATGCCGCCGCCCAGGTCTTGCCAAGCTGATTGCCAGCCATCAGCAAGCGCTCGCGCGTCCCGGCGCAGTGAAAGGCGCGCTGCTTCGGGTAGGGTTTGTATCGAACCAACTGGTTCTCGCGAATCAATCGGTCTTTTTGCTCAAGCAGCTCCAGGAACTCCCGCTTCTCGGCAAGAGTTAGAGCTGAAAGGTCCATTTTTACCTGTGGATAAGTCTGGTGTCGGCCCCGTGGGCCACCCTAACGAAACCCAGTCGTACCAATGGTTTCGCTATGCTGTACAAAAATTGATCAATCGACCTTGATCGGGATGCCAAACTTTTTGGCCATTTGAGCTAGCCGCTCGTCGATTTGCTCGGGGGTCAGGACGTGCTCGACCTTGGCATCGACCTTGATCGAATCGGCATACTGTTTTGGGTTGAGTGCCTTTGCTCGCCAACGACGATGAATCGCCAGCTCGCGCGCCTTGGCCAACTCGAATGCGTCCTTTGCTGACGCAATCTCATTCAGGGCCGTCTCATCTTCTGTATGTGAAGCGTGCTCTCTAGCTTTCGCGCACGCCTGAAGACGTTCGGGGTTCTGACCCATCCAAGTGTGCAGCGTTGCGAGACCTACACCAAACTTCTGGGCAATGAATCGATACCCAGCGCCCCGCATGATGAGATCGATAACCTCTTCCTCGTTCAGCTTCATTTGCGCAACAGGAGGAGGGCCGCGCTTTTTCTTGACGGTCGCTTTACTTCCCGAGGATTTTGTTAGCTTTGGCGTCGATTTCATTTGCTTGGCTCTTGCTCAGCTTGCCCTTCTTTACCATCTGGCTGGCCCGTGCCTTCGCATTGGCGGCGTGACTTTTATCGGGCATTGGGTATTTGCGCTCACTGGGCAAGCCGAACCGGGAACTAATGATCCCCTTGCGGACAATCGCGGTGAGCTTGGCCATCACATACCGCCCGAAGCGCTCGCCTTGGACTTCTTGGCGGCGAGTTGCTTCCAGTAGGACTTGGCCGTGCCAGTGTCCATGGGCGCATTGCCGTCAGCGCCATCGTCGTCGTCACCCTCTTGGGATTCGGCTTGGAACATCTCTGCGGCGATCTTCAGGGCGTCGTCGAGGTTGTCGGCGGTCTGCGGCTGGTCGTCCGGGTCCTGGCCGCTCTCTGCGCTGGCATCCGAATCATCTTCGGACATCGAAACGGTGTAGGTCCCATCGCCGACAGCGGTGATCGTGACCGATACCTGATCAGAGCCATCGGAAGGGTCTTGGCTGGGATCGGCACTAGCTGAGCCAGCGCTCGAGTCTTGGGTTGGATCAGCCATTGGATTGTCCCTCTACGACTGCGATGACCTCAGCGACTGGTTGGGATGCCTCCACGGCCGCGACTTCCTCCTCGAAGCCTGCCTTGATCCAGTTCTCGGCGTCACCGATGTCCTGCAGGAAGGTGCCGATCAGGCCATCAGCGAATTCGACAACCTGGCCAGTGATTTTGTGGGTGAGCGTTCCCATGATCAGGCGAACCCAGGGATCACGCCGCCGTTACCCATGGCCGTGTTGCCCTTTTGAGCACTCTTTGCACCTTGGATCGGATTGGATTTAACGGTCTGGACCGCCTGACCTTTGCCCTTGCTGCCAGGCATTGAGGTCATGTCGCCGCCGAGCTTGCCGGTAATCGGCTGGCTCTTGGTGCCAATGGCTTTCCCGCCATTGGCATTTACCTTGGTGTCATACGTCATGAGATTCTCCTTCGATAGTTTCGCCGGCCATGCCGGCGGTGATGAGAGCATTCCCGATGTCGATTGCATCTTTCGCCGGAATGATCGAAATGCTCTCGCCCATCTTCAACACAACGAGGCGATTACCTTTCGGGTCATTGGCGGTATTGATTTCGACTTCGAGTGACATGCAGCCCCCAAAATGGAAAAGCCACCCGGATGGATGGCTTTGGTTGCTACTGGCGACCGGCACTGATCTCCGGCCAACACGGCTGGGAACTGGCGTCCCTACACGACCGGGTTGCCGATTCGAACGGCCCTACCCTGCCACAGCGCCTCGTGAGTCGCTCGCGCTAGGTTGCGCAGCCAGTTCCCATGCGTCTTGGTGCCAGAAATGCAAAAACCCGCACGAGGCGGGTTTCTTCAGAGCGAGCGTCCCCAGAAGCATCGGGAACGCCATTTTGTTAGGCCGGTGTCGAATGTGTTGCAGTACCCGGCTGTATAAGCGTGGCCGCATTATATCAAGCATGTCAGGCTCAAAAGGTGGAGCAATGCGCCTTTTCGCGTCCCACGGCGCCGATTGGGCTGTTATGCGTCACTTCTCGTTCCAGCACGATCAGTCCTCCTTTCGAGAACCCGCATCGTCGCCACCCTGCCGCGAGAAAGCAAAATCCAGGGTTGCTTGAGCGGACCTTCGTCGCACAGACGTAGGTGTAATGTCGGCAATCAGGCCAGATGCAATCAGCAATTTCATCCGCCTGGCGTATGAGCTCGCTGCTCTGGTGCGCGCTCTCATTTCTGAACACTGCGCAGTTGATGCCTGCTTGTCGCTCGCCGGTTCGCTGGTCGATACAGTCGTCGATGAACTTTCGCCAGACGAACATGGCGTCTCCGCGCTCGGTGCGCAGCACGATTTTTTCGCCAGGTCCAGCGAAGCGGTTTCGCACTCGGCCATCTTTGTATTGCAAGGCCGAGTAGTGCCGCTCGTAGAGTTCAAGGCAGTCTGCATCGCCATCTTTCGTCAGCCACCAGTGCCGCATAACCGTATGCTCAAGCGGGACCGCCTAGCCGGCGCCCGGCATCGGGCACCGCCGTGTCATGAGCCTGGCATATCTCCAGCACCATCAGGTATCGCGACTGCCAGACGCCCCACTTGCCTGCCGGGATGCCGCACATCTTGGCTCGCACCTTGTCCGAGTAGCGATGCACGCCCGCGCCAGCACAGTCCTCGCAGATCACTTTCAAGTCACCTTCGATGACTACCGCGGCGCCCTTGCACGTGCGGCACTGGAACCGGATGCGCTCGAGGAGCGCCGCAATCGCCATGCACTCTGCCTGAGCCCGGCTGAGTGGCAGCCTGCGGCTTCTACCCGCCTTGATCGCCTTTGCTGCCAATGTGAGGATCGCGCGCTTGAGCGCTGTCGGGTCATAGTCCTTGGCGCGGTGGATATCCGAGGACAGGGCGCTCGTGCCAGCCATTGCGGCGCAATACTCGACCGGCTTGGTGTCATGGTCTGACCACTCAAGGCTGGCCGCTGTCATCGCCAGCGAGAGACGTTCATCGAAACCCATGTGCTCTCCCATAGAGGCTGTCGCCGATTTGCTTCACTATCGCCCGCTCCATGCTGGTCAGGCGCTGGTCATTCAACGCAATCACGAGAATCCCGTCCTCGCGCCATCCGCGCGTCTTGATGGCCTCGGTATCCATCGCGGTCGGGATCAGCTTGCCAAGGGCGCAGGGTATGGATGCGGTCACGCTCGAATCTCAAGGATGTCGATGCCATGCACAGCCTTGAGCAAGTGCCGCTTCAGCCTGTATCCCTCGGTCACCACGCCCTTCACGTCTGCAACCACGAGCTTCCCAGCTTCCCAGTACTGCATGTCTGCCACATAGCGAATTGGCGGGCGCTTGCGCCCATTGACCACGACAGACGGCGCCAGTTCGAACACGACTTGGCGCTCTAAATCCGTAATTTCTCCAGCGCGCTGCCTCAGCTTCAGGTGACACCAGTAGCGGTACTCGGCTTCCGAGTCGAACTTTCCGTCCGGCGTGTCCGTGACCTTGTTCCGGAACTTCCGCGATTTACTGGGTGACACCGCCCTGACCAGAATGGCCCTGGATCGCAGTGATTTGGCGTCGAGCCTCATGCCAGGGCCTCCAGCGTCATCGCCAACAGGTCCGCTTCGTTGAGTTTGTAGCGCGTGTAGAAGCCTCGCGTGCCTAAGCCATGCAACCCGGATGCTCCACGGTGGTGTTCGCTGCACAATGGCACCGTGAGCCAGTCTGATGCCCGCTGCGAGCATCCTGCGAACACGCCCTCTTTCGGATGATGAACCTCGGCTGGCGTGCCGTGATGGCCCAGGTGCCGGCACAAAATGCAGCCAAGTTCGGCGACACGCGAAAGGTGCCGCATTACAGCGATGGATTTGCTCACATTGCGGCCCTCCAACCTAAGCCTTTATGAGACGATGCCCGACCCTTAATGCAAGCGCATATCCTCGTAGCGGAATACCCGTTTCGCTCCGCCTCGCGCATTGATCCAAATGAGCGT
The DNA here is from genome assembly GCA_964396695.1 of uncultured Pseudomonas sp. GTDB lineage: Bacteria > Pseudomonadota > Gammaproteobacteria > Pseudomonadales > Pseudomonadaceae > Aquipseudomonas. The sequence goes on along the minus strand of CAYNGZ010000010.1, from coordinate 2,396 downwards.
ATTAGGGCTTTCGACGTTAAGTCGAATGATTCGACTGCGATCGACCTATTGTGAGCAGCCCCAAACTTACCAGTCATGTTTCCGAGGGACTTCCTGCTCAGAATCTCGTAAGAATGCAGCGCATTTTCAGAAGGAGTAACCCACTCTAGGTTCTCAGGCCGGTTATCTGTCCTGATTCCATTCTTGTGATTGACCTGCATACCTTCCGGTGCGTCGCCGTGGAAGGCTCTGCACACGAGGCGATGGACCGATACTGTTTCTCGCCGGCCTGCTTTGCAAAGACACAAACGCAAATATCCATTCCTCTCCCGTTTCTGCTTTAGTTCTCTTCCATGCCGCATCTTCAGGCCACCATAGTTGTGCCTGACTTCCCTAGTCAGCGAGAAGACCTTCCCGTCATCCGACACCTCATACAACCCTTCGTATCCCGGCACGGGAACCCTCATCCCCATGCGGCGCTTGGCGGCCATGCTCATTCGTCGAACCCCTGCAGAATCGTCTCCATCATGTCCGCCGGGTTTTCCAGGTGCTTCCACAGAAACTTGGCTGCGTGTTCGCCGCGCAGAAACTGCATTACGGCATCGTGGTACCGGGTGAATTCCTCCTGGTCTGCCTTGGCATACGAGATCGAACGAGGAACAGGCACCACGCCGCCTTTCGGGCCACAGCACCAATCGACCCAGCCAGCGCCAACTTTCAGCCAGTACCTGAACTGCTCGAAGTTGTCGAAGCGCTCCTGGGCATCGAACACGTGCTGCTCGATGGCCATGTGCCGACGGTGGAATGGGCCGGAGCGCGGCAAGCGCATTTCCACGGCAACCATTTCGCCCGGCTCCATGCCGATGATCCGCTTCCAGATCGAGCGCCAGGCGCGCTTGTCATCTTTGTTGAAGCCATCAAGGGCGCCGAACAGCAGATCCTTGGCCGCGCCCTTGAGGTCAGGCAGAGCGCGATCTGTCCGCATGACGTTGATCGACGCCATCAATGCCTCCGCTGACGCTTGTCGTAGTCCTGGCAGCATTCGAAATTGCACCAGCGACGACCGTCGCTCAATTCCTCGCCGCAGTTCAGACACGCGCCGGTCGCCTCGGGTCCCGCCGTCGCGTTGCGCCTGGCCAGTTCGATCGCCAGCTGGTTGTCGCGCATCTCCACCCGCGTGGCACGGTCGCTCTCGTCGAGCACGCCTGAATCGTCATCGATCAGTTCGAACACTTCCTCGCCTCCCTTATCTTTTTCAACCTCGTGATCAGCGCATCGGCTGCAGCCTGGCCATGCACCAGCCCTATCTCCTTCACGATCAGTTCGCGGCGCGAGAAGGGTTCAAGGCCTGCGACCAGCTGCGCCATCGCGTCCTCGCCCTGGTGCATGCGCAAATCGAGCACCCATTCAACGCACTGTCTGTCGGCCATCCCCATGGCGAAGCGCACGAGACAGGCCGTCAGCCAAACTCGAGAATCGAGCACGCCCAGACGCGTCGCCTCCTCACGCGTGAATCCAGCGTCGAACTCTCGAACCGCAGCGCGCTCCTCGGAGAACTCCTGCGCTTGCGCTTCAAGGTCTGCGAATAGATCGTTGCTCATAGCTCGTCCATCCCACGCCGGCGCGTTCGCATCGGCTTGGCCTCGGCCTGCTGGCGCTGAATATCCGCGATGGCGCCACGGTCGGCATTGAGGAACCGGCTGAACTCCCCCTGGAAGATCAGCTTGATGTTGCCGGTATCACCCATGCGGTTCTTGCTGAGGATCAGTTCCGCAATGCCTTTCCAAGTTGTGTTCGAGTCGTAGTACTCATCGCGATAGACCATCAAAATCACGTCGGCGTCCTGCTCGATCGCGCCGGATTCCCGAAGATCGCTCATCAGCGGACGCTTGTCGGCGCGGTCCTCGACCTTGCGTGAAAGTTGGGAGAGCAACACGACCGGCACGTTCAAGTTGCGCGCCATGAGCTTGAGGCGGCGCGTGATGTCGCCGACCATCGTCGCGCGGTTCTCCGTGCCGGCCTTGTCGTCAGGCAGCATCAGCTGCAGGTAGTCGATGACGATCAGGTCGAGGCCGTGCTGTCGCTTGAGTCGCCGAGCCCGGGCGTGCATCTGCGCCGCGCTGAGACCCGCGGCATCATCGATCCACATCCTCGATTCGTAGAGCCGGCCCATGGCCGCCGTGACGCCTTGCCACTCGTCGTCGTTCATCCTCCCGCTGCGAACACGCTGCATTGAGGCCGACCCCACCGAAGCGAGATTCCGCATTGCCAGCTGCGTACCGCTCATCTCGAGGCTAAACACCAACGCCGCTTTACCGCCCAGAGCGACGTGCTCAGCGATGTTGATCGCGAAGGCCGTCTTTCCCATACTCGGGCCCCCGGCGACGACGATCAGGTCACCGGCGTGCATACCCGCC
>CAYNGZ010000009.1:0-37828 GCA_964396695.1 uncultured Pseudomonas sp. | reverse complement strand
GTTGGTACATTGGCCGGGCGAATAACCCCTGCCGACAGGCCAGGTCGATCACTCGCTGGTTGTTCACATGACCGAGCATATGGAAGAAGGTATTGACCTCCACCTCTCGCTCGCTGGCCGTGCTGATGGCCTGGTCAAATTTTTCGCCGATACCGTCGTAGATCGCCACATAGCTATTCATGGTGCGGGTTTCCTGGGGAGTAGGGAGGTACAGCAAAGACCGGCAACTGCTGCCGGCCATGACGTCCGGCAACGGTTGCAGCGTGGGAAGGTTACTGAGCGGGAATCACCGCCTGCCATGTTGGCAAGGCAGCCTCCAGGCGCTTGCCGAACTCGATCAGCCGCGCCTCCTGCCAGTGCGGGGCGACGATCTGGATGCCGATCGGCAAACCGCTGGCTTCATCGACCCCGGCCCGAATGACCAGCACGGGTGACCCGGACACGCTGAACGGGAACACGTAGTCATACTGGTGGCGATCGTCCATGGAGTGGCCATGTTCAAACGCGACCGTGGGATGGACTGGCATGATCAGCAGGTCATGGGTTCTGAAGAACGCCGCCAGCTGGTAGCGCATGCGATCGAGGTTGTTCCAGTCGAGCTTGACCTGGTCGATGCTGCATTCGATTTCCTCGCTCATGGCCATCAGGCTGCTGAGGGCCGGAGTGAAGGACTTCTTGCCTATGTCGCTGAACAGCTGTTTCCAGCCCCTGGCCGAATCGCCGCCGGTGATGAACAGACGCCACAGCACCTCGCAGGATTCTTCGAGCATCGGTGGCTGTTCGTCGCTGATGCTGGCGACGATCTTGCCGGTCAGCTCGCGTACCGTATCCAGCGTGCGGGCGACGGCGGGCGACGGTGAAACTCGTGAGGTTTCATACAGGAAAGCCACCCGCAACTGATCGAGCGGTTTGTCCGGGCCTTGCCAGGGCACGTCGACGGTGTCCGGGTCATGTCCGTCGGGGCCGGCGATGAGTCGGCCCATGACTTCGACGTCCGCGACATAACGGCCCATCACCCCGAAGCTGGAGGTGTGATGGAAGAGCCCGGAGCGCTCGCGTGGAAACTGTCCGGTCAACGGCACGCGGCCTTGCGTCAGCTTGAAACCGCAGACCCCGTTGAAGTGTGCCGGAATCCGCACGCTACCGCTGGCATCCGAGGCCAGCCCGGCCGGGGAAATACCGGCGGCGATGGCGGCGCCTTCGCCACCGCTGCTGCCGCCGGCCGAGCGGTTCAGGTCGTGAGGGTTGCGGGTCAGGCCGTAGACGAAATTGTCGGTTTCAAAGGCCATGCACAGCTCGGGGACGTTGGTCAGCCCGGTAATGATGGCCCCCGCGGCGCGCAGACGGGCGACGGCGGTGGCATCTTCCTGACTGGTGCCACCGAGAAACTCGGTGAGCCCGCGCGACAGCCGATAACCTTCGACATGCAGCACGTCCTTGATGGTGATCGGTACACCGTGCAGCGGCCCCAGAGGCTGGCCCAGGGATACCGCGATGTCGGCCTCACGGGCCTGTGCCAGGATCACTTCGTCGGTGTGCTTCTGGATGACCGCGTTGATGGCCGGGTTACGTTCCGCCAGGGCCTGCAAATAGTGGCGAGTGAGGGTTTCACTGGTCAGGGTTGAATGACGGATCAGCGAAGCCATTTCAACCAGAGAGAGATCGTCCATGCGAATCATTGGTCGGCGCTCCGTGGGGTCATGGCGTAAGGGATGCGGTAGAGGTTGCGGATGATTGGCGTCATCAGCTTGAGCATCCAGCGTGGCTTGGCGGCGACGGCGGCGAGGGATTCTTCCAGGGCCTTGAGGACCTGGCTGACTTCCTCGGTGCTGATGGTCAGCGGCGGATAGAAACGCAACACCGGAGCCGCGGCTTTTTCGTTCATCGAATGCCCTGAGTGAACCCCGCGTTTGGTCAGTTCCATGCTGATCAGGTTTTCCCACACCGCGCCCTTGAGGCGCAAACCGGTCATCAGGCCGATCGCTGGCGCGTCGCTGATGATCTGTGGGTAGGCGTCGGCCAACAGCTGCAAGCCCTGGCACAACTGTGTGCTGGCAGCCTGGGATTTTTCGATCAGTTGGCCGTCTTCAAGCGCACGGATCGCTGCCAGTGCCGTTTCGCAGGCATAGGGCAACCCACCCTGGCCGCAGACTTGATCTTCAAGCGGGTCGAGTGGCAACTGGTCGATCAAGGCGCGGCTGTACATCACCGCCGCAATCGCCGCGTAACCACCGGTCAGCCCCTTGGACAGCACCATGATGTCGGGCACCACGTTGTCGTACTCCACCGCGAACCATTTGCCGCAACGACCGAATGCGGTCTGGATTTCATCGGCGATCATCAGGCAGCCATGGGCACTGCACAATTCGCGGATCCGCGTGTTGTAGCCGACCTCGGGCAGGGTCAGGTGGGCGCCGCCGAGGATCGGCTCGATGTAGACCGCTGCCACCTGGTCGGTGATGGCCTGTTCCAGCACGGCAAAATCGCCGTAGGGAATGAAGTCGACCGTCAGGCGGTTCAGACCATGCTGGTTACTCTGGTACTGCTGACCGAGGATCGCCATGGTGGTCAGGGTTTTGCCGTGGTAGGCATTGCGCATGACCACGATCCGTTTGCGCGGCAGTTGCCGTTTGAGCACGTAGCGCAAGGTTTGCTCGATGGCTTCGGCACCGGTCATGGTGTAGCGCACATCACCCCACTCGCCGGGTGCCAGGCGCATGAGCGTCTCGCTCAACTGGCGTTGCGAATTGTGGGTCAGCCCCTCGGGCTGCCAGGCCATCTGGTTCAACTGACGCTGGCTGGCGTCCTTGACCTGAGGGTTCTGGTGGCCCACCAGGAATATTCCATAGCTGCACGCGCAGTCGATGAACTGCTTGCCGCGATGGTCGGTGACGATCGCGCCTTCGGCAGAGCGTTCGATGCCGGTCCTGGCGATGCGATAGAGCTTGGCCGCCGAGGGCGTCCAGTGTTTGTAGCAGTCATCCAGCAGGCGGTTAAGCGGCATGTTGGAGTGTCCTTTTAATGAGGCGCGCGGCGTCGACAACACGCTCCGTGCGTGCGACCAGTGGGCAGCGCAAGAGCAGCTCGCGTCCGGTGGGGCGGCGGATATGCACACCGGCGGCGTACAGTGCCTGTTGTGCCTCAAGCGCCTGCTCGGTGCTGGCCAGCGGTACCTTGACGATGCCGCCGATGGCCCGGGCGCTGAGGTCGGTCAGCTCTGCGGCCAGTGCCTTGCCGTTATCGAGACTGCGCTGGTCCAGCCGCCATTCCTGCGCATAGCGCAGGGTAGTCTGGGCCGCGATGCACGACGGTGGATTACCGGCGGTGGTGCTCCCGTGTTTGGCGGGTGAGGCTGTGCCGTAGGCTTTGTAGGCCAGCGCATGGCTGCAGGTGTAGGTGCCGATGGGAATGCACCCGCCGCCCAGGCTTTTGCCCAGGACAACGATGTCCGGGCGCGCACCGGACAGGCTCTGCGACAGCAGATGCCCGACGCTGCCCAGACAGGTGTCGACATCGTTGAACACGGTCGGGACCCGCTGGCTGTTGGCGATCCGTTCCAGGCTGGCGATCAGCGTCGGATCGACTGCTTCCAGCAGTCCGTTGGCAGCCGTGCGCAACGGGCCGTAGCACAGGGCGAAACAGTCCTGCCAGATCGCCATGTCCGGCACGTCGTGCACCGAGTCGACATGCACCACCTTGATCCCCAGAAATTCCCCGGTCTGCGGGTAATGCTCGGGGGCGGTCAGGTAGCGCCCGTAAGACAGCGAACCGTACCCCACCCTGCCCACGGCGATCACCGTGCGCCGATGGGGGTTGATCGAGCGTGCGAGTTTCAGCGCACCTTCAAACGCCTCGTCGCCGGAGTTGCAGACATACGAGTTCTCCAGCCCTTCGGGCATGAAGTCGCTGAGTTGCTTGCACAACTCGATCAAGGGGGCGGACAGCAGGACTCGGTTGGACAGGCCGATTTTATCGACCTGCTTACTCACGGCGTGTACCACCTCGGGCACTTGCAGGCCAAACCCGCCGCTGAGGTCGATCAACCGATGGCCGTGGTTGTCGATGAAACTCTCGTACTGGCCTTCGATAGCCCAGGTCTGGCCTGGGCGGAGGGTCATGGCGGCCATTACCGGTAGCTCAGCGCATTGAAGATGCGACGCTGCTCATCGATGATCGCGTGTCGGCCATGCATGACCCGACGGTTGTCGATCATCACCAGGTCCAGGTCCTGCCAGCCCACGGTGTGAGTATTGCGTTCGGTGACCTCGGTGATTTCCGCCAGCAGGTCGGCAGGAATCTCATCGCCGTTCTCGAAGTCGATCACCGGTTTCTCGTAGTTGAAGGACGGCCCGAGAATGCTGTTGGCGAAGGCCGGGTGCTCGCAGAAACTGGAGATCTGGCATGCCGAGACGCTGTAGGCATAGGCCACGCAGTCGGTGTCCGGGTTGTACTCCATCCGGGTGTTGGGGTCCTGGCCGATGATCTCGTTCAGGTGCTCGAAGCTGGCGTCTTCCAACTGCTGGATTTCCGGTTTGTAGTAGCAGACGATCTTGCGCCACTTTTCGCCCGGCACCGTGCGGCGGTAGCGGATACGGCTGTTCTCGAAGCGCTGGCGGGTTTCTTCGCTGAGTTCCCGGTAGACCTTCACCCCATCGCACAGGGTGGTTTGTGAGCCTTTGGTCGGGGCGATTTCGCAGAAGAACCATGTCAGGTCCGGCCAGATCGGTGCGTTGCCGTTTTCGCAGTGCAGACCTACGGCGTCGGTGCCGGCGTCCACCAGTTGTGCGACGCCTTTGGCGATCACACGGCCCGGGTCCAGGCTCAGGCGCGAGCTGTGTTTTTTCACGAAGGCGCCGAACTCGTCCAGCGACTGGATGCAGTTGCGGAAGATAATCACACCGGCGCTCGAGAGCTCTTCGAAAACGGCTGCGGTGTTGGCATTCAAGGCATACGCGCGGTCGGTGATAACCCGGGCCTGATAAACGGATTGAGTCATATCGCTAGTCCTTTAGTGAGTGAATGTCTGACGATGCAGGTCAGTGGCGTGGGCTCTACGGGCCGGGCCGTTGAGTGCATAGAGGCTTTGCAGCTGCGCAGCGTCCGGCGCCAATGGCCAGATGGACTGCGGCAGCTCGACTTCCGAGAAGCGTTGTTGCGCCCAGTCCTGGGTGCGCTGCTGATTGAATTGCGGTCCGACGCTGAGCACGATCGCCAGTTGACCGTCTGCGGTCATGAACATCAGCGCATCGTTCACGCCGGTTTGCTCTTTGAACTCCAGCTCGATTTGTTCCGGAGAAACATTGCGGCCGTTGGGCAGGCAGATGATATTTTTCTCGCGGCCGGTAATGAACAGGAAACCCTCGTCATCGAACTCGCCGATATCACCTGTGCGCAGCCAGCCATCCTCGGTGAAGGAACAGGCGCTCGGATCGACCCAGGAGTAACCCCGGAACATTGAGGTGCTTTTGATTTCTACCCGTTGCTGATCCGTCACCCGGACCTGGACGTGAGGCAAGGGTTTACCGACGCTGCCCAGCTTGCTGTTGGCCGGGGTGTTGACGCTCACCACCGAACCGTTCTCGCTCAGTCCGTAACCTTGATGAACCTGAATACCCAGCGCGTTCAGCCGCTGCAGTTTTTCGCTGCTGATTGGAGCGCCACCGGCAGTGATGTACAACTCGTTGCGCAGCAACGACAGCAGCTCCGTGTCGGTGTTTTGTTCGGCCACTTCAAGAAGCACGTCGAGCATGATCGGTGGTACGGTGACCGCACTCGCCCGGGTTTTGAGCAGTTGCGCAAGAATCGCCGAGGTGTCGAAGCCCGCCTCGCCGATCAGCGGCGTGTGCTCGTCGAGGAAATACACCGTGCCGCCGGACAGCAGCGGCAGGTAGACCGCCGTGATCTGTTCGATCAACAGGCTCAACGGCACCACCGACAGGTAACGTTTCTGCACGGCGGCCGGGACCACGCCCTGTAACGATTGCAGCACAGCGCTCAGTCCGGCCAGACTTTGCTTCACGCCTTTGGGCTTGCTGGTGGTGCCGGAGGTGTGGATGACTTTGCAGATCCATTCGGCGTCGGCACTGTCGATGAAAACCGGACCGGAAGGCACTGGAACCGGGGTCTCAAGTGCGCTGGGCACATGGACCAGGCGGCTGGCGTTCAGGTCGATTTCCCAGCGCTTTTCCAGTGTCTCCAGGCCTTTGTCATCGACCAGGAAGCCCGAGCATTCGAAGGCCAGGTGTTCGGCCTGGTACTTGCTGAAACCCAAGGGCAGCGGCAAGGAGGTGAAGCCGAAGAGCAGACAGGCGAGGTCGGCAATGACCCAGTCGCTGCTGTTGCGCATGACGATGCCGATGGTGCGCTTTTCGTCGGTGAACTGACGGTTCATGTGTTGCCCGAGCTGCCGGGCATGCTCCAGCACCTGGGCGTAGGTCAGACGGCACTCGCCCGTGCCTTGTGCCGAAGGAATATCGACGACGCAGACGGCATCCGGTGTGCGTTGGGCCTGGGCCAGCAGTTGTTCGACGAAATGAGTCATGCTGCTTGCTCGCTCTGCATGTCGAGTCGGAAAACGGTCTTGAGGACGGTCTCGTGATAGTGATTCTTCATCTCGCCCAGCTTGATGTAGCCGGTGATGGGCGTCTGCTCGTAGTAGGAGCCCCATTCGACTTCCGCTTGGGGAGTCATGCGTTGCGGGTCGGCATCGCAGATCTTGTGGACCTTGACGTTGCAGTAGCCCATCGATTTGATCAATTGGGGTGTGCAGGTGCACAGCACGTAGCGTGCGCCCATGCACCAGGTCACCATTGAGAGCATGTTGAACAGGGTCTGGCCGGCAGTCGAATTGATCGACGCGGTATTGCCGATTTCGACGATGCAGTCGCGTTCGATCCGGGTGTTGGTGATGCTCGACAGCGTCTCCTCGGACGGTGAGTCCAGATAACATTCGGACAATAGGGGGCCTGACTTGGCGAAACTGAAACCGGCACACGACTGAATGGAGTCATTGTTATCGAATACGATTAAAAAGTACTCGGGAGATGGCTCGATGATGGCGTTAAAGGCTTTCATGTACCGACGTTTTACAAAGTCAACGGCGGACTTCCAGAGTTGGGTGTTGCGTTTGGCTACTTGAGTACGCATACAAGTTTTCCTTTCTTTTTCTGCGTGAATCGATAGGCGGGTTGTTAAGTTGCTTGGTTGTTCTGGTACACGTGTACTAATAGATCTTGTTGTTATTTGTGGTAACAGGGCTCTTCCATATCCCATGTAACAGCCAGGCTTGATCAGCTGTTAGGCCATGTCTCTCGAAGGTGTTCGTTCACCGTTGGATGCCTGTTGTCTTTGGACTTCCACGCGTCCCCACAGCTAAAGCCACAGCAGTGTGTGGGGCTTTCTGGTCGGAAACGATGGCTGGCGTAGTTCGGTGTGTCAGTGAATAGCGAGTCCTTTCGATGAGGAGATTAGACAGCGTCCTGCTTGGGTTGAATTTTTCTCATAAGTGGCTTGATTGTTTAAAGTGAATTAATTGGTCGGTACCTATTCAGAATCTTCATGTGAGGCATGAAGCCGACGTCTGGTACTTTTTTAACAGGCAAAAAAACAAATAAAAACAGTGCGTTGATTAGTTCGCTTTAGTTGTATGGCAGAAAGAATACAAGCGGGGGGATGACGGAGGATATGAGTCCGGGCAGGGCCCGGACTCGGAGGGGGCAGGGCGGATCAGGCGGGTTGTGCCAGCCAGGCCAGTTGCGGGCCGTCGGGCACGATGCGTGTCGGGTTGATGTGGTTGTGAGAGTAGTAGTAATGCAGCTTGATGTGTTCCATGTCGATGGTGCGCCGCACGTCTTCGCGTTGGGTCATCCGGCACAGGTAGTCGTACAGTGCCGGATAGTCTTGCAGCGGGCGCAGGTTGGCCTTGAAGTGCAGGCAATACACAGCCTCGAAACGAATCAGCGTGGGTAACAGGAACAGGTCGGACAGCGTCAGTCGGTCGCCGAACAGGTAGCGTTGGTCTTCGAGACGCGCTTGCAGTTCGTCCATGGCGTTGAAGAACACCGTAAACGCCTCGCTGTAACTCTGCTGGTCGCTGGCAAACCCCATGTTGTAAACCATGCGATTGACGTGCGTGTGCAGCCAGTCGTTGAGGTTCGCGATGTCGTCGCTCAGGTCGTCGGGCACCAGTTCCATGGGCGTCTTTGCCAGCGGCAGCAACCGGGTCGCCATCTGCCAGGCGAGGTCTGCGGAATCGTTATGGACGATCCGCTCCTGGTGTTTGTCCCACAGCACGGGCACCGATTGATTGCCGGTGAATCCGGGGCGGGAGTGTTCATACAGCGTGGAAAGCAGGGACACTTCTTCGTGCAAAGGGTCCCGGTCCACGTTGTCGAACTCCCAGCCCCGGTCATGACGGCGTGCGGCAACCGACGAGACATCCAGTACATCCTCAAGCCCCAGTACGCTCAGAACCAGATAGGCACGGTGCGAAAAAGGGCAAGCCTGCGAGATGTACAGATGATAACGGTCGGTTTCGGCCACAAGCTCCGAGAGAAACAGCTGATCGTTGAGGGTGTTGTTCACCGCTTTGGTCATGTTACCTCCCTTGCGAACCGACCATTTTCAGGCGAGGTCGTTCGCCCAGCTCGTTGATCGCCTGATCGATCTCGTGGCGCGCTTGCTTGAGACCCTTGGCCAGGCTTTCTTCACCCATGCCCAGGCCTTCGGCGTAGATGTATTTGATCTGGGTCAGGCCAATGAAACCGAGGATCTGCGACAACCACAGGGCCAGGGTGTCCGGGCCATGGCTGTAGAGGCCGCCGCTGGCGGTGAGGACGTACACCGGCTTGCTGTCGATCAGGCCGACAGGACCGGTTTCGTTGTACTTGAAGGTCACGCCGGAGATGACCAGATGATCGATGTAGGCGTGGATCAGCGAGGGCGCACCGAAGTTGTAGCGCGGCAGGCCGATGACGATGCGGTCGGCTTCGTTGATTTCTTCGATCAGTTCGTTCGACAGGCTCAAGGCCTGGTGGCCTTCATCGTCGCTCGGCTCGCGGCCATACAGCGCGGCCATGGTGTTGCCATTGAGGTGGGCAATCGGCGTCTTGGCGATGTCGCGAACGACGATGGAGGATTCAGGGATAACTTCCTTGAGCTGCTCCAGGAAGTAATCCACCAGTTGCCCGGAAAACCCACCGTCGGTTTTGATCGACGAACGTATGACCAGTATTTTTTGATTCATGGCTTTCTCTCTCAGTAATACAGCGGCTGTTTGAGAGGAAGTTTTGAACAATCGGGGAGACAGGAATAGCGCATAAATTCAGGTTCACTCACCCACGCCATTCATGTATTTCTCAAGACCCTTCAGGCAGAAGCGTTGTCGGCATCGTGAGGCGTGGAAGTCGAGGCGGCTGAAGCCCTGAAGGAGGGCTGGAAAGCCCCTGAAACGGGGGCTTTCGAGGTTACCACTGATGGGTGAGGCGGAACTTGCTTAATTGCGCTGAAGCGATTTTGGTTCGAGTGTGATCGCTGTTTATTTTCCAGGCAGCCGCTTGAGTGAAAATCAGGTTTCGGCCATTTCTGACAACTTCGGCCTCAATGATGACTTCGCTGTGCAAGGGCGTGGCGGACATCAACATGCTGTTGAAACTGTTGGTCAGCGCGTACTCATTGGGCCCCAGCAGCGGCAGTGTGGCAAGCATACTGACGACATCCAGCATCGAGTAAATGACCCCGCCGTGGAGCGTATGGCTGAGGTTGTCGATGGCCTCGCTGACCACCAGCCGACACTGGCAGAACCCTTCTCGTTGCTCCACCAGACGCAACCCGCAGTAGCGCTGATAAGCGTGTTCCAGCAGCGCACTGGAATGGGCGGCGGCGTGTTCGCTGATTTGATTCATGTCCCTGTTCCTATAAAGATCGTCCGATGATGTCCAGCATGATTTCGTGGGTGCCGCCACCGATGGCCAGCAGACGCGCGTCGCGATGGATCCGCTCCACCAGCGCCGGTTCGATGCAGCCGTGGGCGCCATGCACTTGCACGGCGCCACGCGCGATTTTCTCCAGCACGGCGACCGATTGGTTCTTGGCGATGGCGACCCGGCGTGGATCGAGGGTGCCGTCGGCCATCCAGTTCACGGCCGACTCGACATAGTGCTGAGCCACTGCGAGTTTCGCGTGGTACTCGGCCAGTCGCTGGCGGATCACCGATTTGTCGAAGAGTGGCTTGCCACCCACCTGACGCTGTTTGCACCAGTCGATACTGGCTTGCAGCGCCATATCGGCAGAGGTCACGGCCATCACCGCAAGATTCAGGCGTTCTTGCAGCAGGCTGTTTTGCAGGATACGCCCGACCCCGGAGCCTTGGGTGAGACGGACCACCGGGGTGTTCGTGAAGTGCAGGTCAGTCAAGGGCAGGCAGCGCCAGCCCAGGCACCGTTGCGCGACGTGCCGGATGCCGGGGGCATGGCCTTCGGCGAGAAACAGCGCCAGCCCGTCCGGCGAATGCGCGATCAATAACAGCCAGTCCGCCCGTTCGCCGTTGCAGACGAAGGCCTTGGTGCCGGTCAACCGGTATTGCCCGTTTTCGAGTACGACACGACAGCTCATGCCGCGCAGGTCCGAACCGGCCTGGGGTTCGGTCAGCGCCAGAGAAATGCTGCACTCACCACTCAACACGGCAGGCACTACGCTGCTCGCCAGTTCAGGCGCGCACAGTTGCAACGCCTTGAGGCTGACAAAGTGTGAGGCCAGGCCCATGGTGATGCCTTGCGCGCCACTGCGGGTCAGTTCCTGCACCAGGACGGCCACGGCGCGTGGATCATCGGGCAGTTGGGTCTGGTTCTGACCCAGTGCCAACAGGCCGGCAAGGCCTGCGCGCTGGTACAGTGCCGGGGGGTAGGCGCCCAGGGTTTCCCACTCGGCGACATGGGGCGTGATGTGTTCCGCGACAAAGTGTGCGACCCGCTTGCGAAAGAGTTCGCTCATGGCAGTTCCCTCAAAAAACCGTGGTCAGGGCCAGGTCCTGGAAGCGGTTGACGATGGGGGAGATTCGCGTCGGTGTCATGGCACGGTCTTCTTCGAAGTAATACAGGTCCGTCATGTCGCTCATCACCTTGAGCATCGACCGTGAGCGTTCAGCGGCGCGAATCTCGTAGCGTTGCAGGGCGCTGTCGAGGTTGTCGTCGCAATGGCCGATCAGCGCCTGGGCCAGCATGAAACCGTTTTCCAGGCCCAGGGTCAGGCCATAGCCGAGGGTCGGCAGCATCGCGTGGATGCTGTCGCCGAGCATCACCACCCGTGAGCGATGCCAGGCGCCGTCGCCGGTCAGGGCTGTCATCTTGTGGGTGAGAATGTCCGACTCATCGGTGGCGGCAATCATCTGCACCACCTCGCTCGGCAGCTCGGCGAACAGCTCCAGCAAACCGGCCCGGTCATGCAGCGGCCGGTGATGATGCTGATACGCGGCGAACCAGTAGCGATAGTTGCTGTGAGCGTCCAGCGGGTAGGTCACCACCCGCGAGAAGGCCGAGGTGAAGATCTGGCAGCGATCGGACTTGAGCAGGTCCGAACCGAAATCCACCATGCCGCGGCTCGCCACCAGCCCGGTGTCGTACGGCGCAAGGTTCGGGTTGATGAACTCGCGCACGGTGGAACCGACACCATCGGCGCCGATCACCAGGTCGAAGTCCTCTTCGCTGTTGTCGCTGAAACTCACCCGGGTTTTCTGTCCCAGATCCTGCAAGCGGTTGCAGCCCATCTGAAACCGCACGACGCCGTCGCCCAGTTCCTGCAACAGCAGGCGGAACAGCTCGGTACGCCGGAACATCATCGCCGGTGCGGGGATCCCCAGCCCGCTCGGGCGCACCGGCTGGCTGTGAATCAACTGACCGTCGCGTGAGTAGGTGTCGAGGAACTCGATCGCCTTGCCGTGCTCCAGAAACTCGCGGTTATTGAACAAAAAGCGCAGCACTTGCACGCCTTGGGGCCAGACGTAGATCCCGGTGCCTGCGTCCCGAGGACCCAGGCTGCGTTCATACACCGTGCAGGACAGCCCGAAGCGTTTGAGCATCAGCGCACAGGCGAGGCCGTTGAGGCCCGCGCCAATGATCGCGATTTTCATGCGGCGACTCCTCGTACCCACTGCGGGTTGACGGTGGCTTGCATCTTGTAGCGACGCTGCAACAGACACAGGCTGGTCAGCTCCATCAGCATCGGATCGAGCAGGCCCTGCTCCAGTGCTGTCAGGCCAGGCAGGCGATCGAGCAACTGACGGACTTTCGCGGCATCGAAGAACGGCAGGTTGTCCAGCTCGCTGCCGTGCAACACGTCCTGCACCAGTTGGTACAGACGACCTTGCTGCTGCAGCGTGGCCGGTGGCGCGCGGAAGTAATGCTTCTTGCGTTCATACAAGGCTTGCGGCAGGTAAGGGCGCATGGCTTCGCGGAAGATGAACTTCTCGGTCGAACCACGGACTTTCATCCAGACCGGCATCTTGCAGGCCAGTTCGACCACGTGGTGATCGAGCAATGGCACGCGGCCTTCGATGCTGTTGGCCATTTCCATGCGATCGCCCAGGGTGGTCAGCACGAAGTTCGGCAAGTACGACTTGGCCCACAGGTACATCGACTTGTGCACCGGATCGCGACCGTCGAGCTGGTTGTGATCGAGGCGGTCGAAGAACTGACGATACGGGTCGATCCCGCTGAAGTGATCACGGAAGTCGCTGCTATACAGACTTTCCAGCGCCTTGAACCAGCCGGCCTGATTGTCCAGCCAGGACACGCCGTGGTTGAGCTGATTGATCATCCAGTGAATGTCATCCGGCATGTCGGAACGGGTATAGCCCTGTTCGTTTTCCTGGATGCGCTGGCGCAACTTGCTGATGACCTGCGGGTCCTGGCGCTCGACGTTGTACAGCAGCATGTCACGACGGAAGTGCGGATAACCGGCGAACACTTCATCGGCGCCTTCACCGGTGAGCACCACTTTCATACCGGCCTTGCGCACCTCCTGGCTGAGGATGTATTTGGCCACGCCGTGGGCATTGAAGAACGGCGTTTCGTTGTGCCACAGGGCCTGTTCGAAATTGTCCGCCAGATCGTCCTGGGTAATTTCGATGGTATGGAACCGTGCGCCGTTGTGTTCGGCGGCCAGGCGCGCGAAACGGTTTTCGTCGTAGTCTTCCATGTCGGTGAACGACAGGTTGAACGCATCCAGCGGCTTGCCCGTCAGTTGCGTGGCAAGTCCCAGCATCGCCGAGGAATCGATACCGCCGCTCAGGTAGACGCCGATCGGCACGTCGGCACGCAGGCGCAGGCGCACCGACTCTTCGACGGCTGCGCGAATCGCTTCGATCATGCCCTGCTCGTCGGCAGGGTCCGGCGCATCCTTGCGGGCGAACTCCATGTCCCAGTAACGGCCGCTCTGCATGCCGCCGTTATCCACCAGTACCCAGCAACCGGGTTTGACGCTGCGCACACCCTTGAACAGGGTATGGTCGCGCAGGTAGAACGCACGGCTGGCGTAGGCGTCTTCGTCCCACTCGCACGGCACGCCGGCGGCGAGGATGGCTTTGACTTCCGAGGCGAAATACCAGGTGCCTTCGTGCTGGGTGTAGAACAGCGGCTTGATGCCCAGGCGATCACGCACCGCCAGCATCAGGCGACGCTGGCGGTCGAACAGCACGAACGCGAACTCGCCGCGCAGGCGCTTCAAGCCAGCCATGCCGTAGCGACGGTACAGGTGCAGGGCGATCTCGCTGTCGGACTCGGTCTTGAACACGCAGCCTTCGCCTTCCAGTTCCAGGCGAATGCGCTCATGGTCGTAGAGTTCGCCATTGACCACGATTACCAGGTTGCCCTTGTCGGAAACGATAGGTTGGGCCCCGTTGTCCAGACCGATGATGCTCAAGCGCGTATGGCCCAGGGCGGCACGACCGGCCGGATCGCGCCAGACACTGCTTTCGTCCGGGCCGCGATGATTGATGCTGTGAAGGGCGTCGGCCATGGCCTGTTCGGACAGGGTTCCTGGAGCGGCTTGATACATACCGATAAAACCACACATAAAAATTTTTCCTTCAGAAAATCAATAATGTTGGCGACGCTTCACTGCGTCAGCTCCGTGCCCCCGGACCCTGCGTTCACGCGCGGTCCAGGCGATGATTCAGAGCGCCCAGTCGGGTTTGCGACTGTTGAAAAACGCACTCAGGCCGGCCTGTCCTTCGGGAGAGGTGCGGACCTTGGCGATCAGGCGAAGGTTGTCGGGCTGCTCCTCGAGCAGACCGTCGTGCTTGCCCAGTCGGCGCAACATGGCCTTGATTTCGCGGCAGGCTTGCGGCCCGCCTTTGTGGATATGCCCCAGCCACTGATCGCGGCTGCTGTGCAGCGTTGAGGTGGCGGTCTGACGATGCACCAGACCCAGGTTCACAGCGCTGGCGGTATCGAAGATCTCGGCTGACAGCATGTAGTGCCGGGCCTGGCGCATACCGATGGCGCGGACCACATAGGGGCTGATCAAGGCGGGGACCAACCCCAGGCGGGCCTCGCTGAACGAGAACCGCGCATCGCTGCTGGCCAGCACATAGTCGGCGCAACTGATCAATCCCAGGGCACCGCCGAACACCGAGCCCTTGGCCAGGGCGAGTACTGGAACCGGGAACTCGTCGAGCCGCTGCAGCACGATGGCCAGGCGTTCGGCATCGTCCAGGTTCTGCGCGTGACTGAACTCCAGGCTGCGACGCATCCAGTGCAGGTCTGCACCGGTACAGAAGTGCGGTCCCTCTCCATCGAGTACCAGGGCCCGAAGGTCATCCCGGCTGGCGAGCTGTTCGAGATGTTCGGCCAGTTGCAGCAACAGCGATTCGTTCAGTGCGTTGCCTGCATGGGGCCTGTTCAGTGTCAGGCAGGCCACGTCTTGCGTGAGCCAGCTCAGCAGAACCTCACTCATTACGCGACTCTCAAGGCTTGTTGAGCGTTTTCTTCATACAGCCGGCGATAGCCTTCGGTACCGGCGAAGCGATAGCTGGCGTTGCTGATGCGAGGCGTTTGATAGGTTTCGGCATCGCTGTGTTTGTCGCCGTAGAACCAGTCGGCATACCGGGCGTGATCCAGCTGTGTGCGCTGCGCGAGCATGTCGGCGTGCAAGCGCTTGCGCGAGTGCTTTGCATAGCCCTTGACCACCGTGCCGGAGAAAAACTCGCCGACGCTGCCGGAACCGTAACTGAACAGGCCTATGTTTTTGCCCGAGAGGTCTTGCGTGTTGTTTTCCAGCAGTGACAGCAAGGCGATGTAAAGCGAGGCGGTGTAGCAGTTGCCGATGGCCTTGCCGTAGATCTGGCTGTCGGCGTAGCTGCTTTCGCCGAGCGCAGCAGCAGCTTGCGGCTCCAGGGTTTCGAACACCGAAAAGGCTTTCTTGGCCATTTTGGTGAACGGCTGATGGAAGCACAGGTAGCTCAAATCGGTGAGCGCCAGGCCGCCGTCATGGCGGTAGTTCTGCCAGGAGTGCTTGAGCGATTCCATGTAGATATCGATCGACAGCTTGCCGTCGACAAACGCGGTGGAGGCGAAGTTCGGACGCCAGAAATCCATGACGTCCAGGCTGTATTTACCCTGATGCGGGTGAATTTCCAGAATGCGCGGGTCCTTGGCGATGATCATCGCGATCGCCCCGGCGCCTTGGGTGCATTCGCCTTCCGAATCCTGTTTGTAGCGGGCGATGTCCGAGGCAATCAGCAGGATTTTTTCGTTTGGACGTTGGCGCACCAGCGCGCAAGCCATCTGCAGGCCGGCAGTTGCGCCGTAGCACGCCTGTTTGAATTCGATCACTCGGCAGTCGGCTTTGAGGCCCAGCATCCGGTGCACGAAAAGCCCGGCGGATTTGGACTGGTCGATACCGCTCTCGGTCGCCAGGATGACGGTCGAAATGGACGCTTTCAGTTCGTCGGTCAGCAGCGGTTGGGTAGCGTTTGCGGCCATGCTGACGATGTCTTCGTCGGGTGCTGGAACCGCCATGAATTCCTGGCCAATGCCCACCAGGTATTTGTTGGGATCGATGTTATGCCGCACAGCAAGTTCGTGAAGCGGGAAGAAGTGCTCCGGTACATACAAGCCAATGTCATCGATGCCGATCTTCATGTTCGATTCCATGATTTTTTATTCCATAGGTGAGGTATTGGTAGTTCGCAGTGCGGCGTCGATTCAATAAGTAATCAAATGACGACAAATTATTGCCGCAACCCTCTCAAACTGGAAAAGCGAAATATTCCGATTGGATCCAGTACCTCCCTTCATGTTTTTCATTACGCTTATGCATGTGATTGTTTTCAGAAGGCAAACGGCCATCATGCGCTGTTTTGGCGCAGGCTTTATTCATATAAAAAATCGGTGATTTTTCTGTGCGCAGAGCCGATGTGACTGTTTTATGACCCGTGGTAGAGGTCGACTGTGACAGAAAAGTTATAAGGTTATGCTTAAGGTGTCGGTCGTTTTTTCCCTGAAAAAAACAAGGTTTTTGGCTCTGGAAAGGGCCTTGTGGAGGAGGCGGTTAAAGAAGGAAGTCGTTCAGGAGTTGGAGGGGCTTAAATAAAAGGCAATAGACTGCACACCAACTGAAGTGACCAGTCAGTGCCAGGGAAGTTGAGGAGGGCTGTGATTTTTAAATTGCCCTGCGGCGTTTATTTATTTTTTCTGAACCAGGCTCCTGAAGTGTGGTGTGTGAGTGGTATTTAGAACGTGAGTACTATTTTTAGCAGTGGGTAATATTGATAAAGGTAAAGGGCAGGTTTGGAAAAGTGAATTAAGTTGAGTCAACCCAATCATTGTGTTCATGTGTTCTAAAGCGACACGAATCGACAGAGAGCACGCACGAATCGAGCGCGTCGATGGAGTAGGGTGAGCGGGGTTTTTGTGGTAAAACGCCACGTCGCAACAGCTCTGATTTTTACCCGATACGGACAAGGAGGTTCGAATGTTTTCCAAGATCAGTCTCGACCAGTGGCAGGCTTTTGTTTCGACGGTCGAGTGTGGTGGTTTCCAGCAGGCTGGCGAGCACATGTTCAAGTCGCAGTCGGCCATCAGCCATTCGGTCAACCGCATGGAAGCCCTGCTGGGTCAGGAACTGTTTCTGATCGAGGGGCGCAAGGCCGTATTGACGCCGCTGGGCCAGGCCCTGCTGCCTCAGGCCAAGCACTTGCTGGGCTCGGCGCAAAAGCTTGAACGCTTGGCCAATCAGTACCAGCCAGGGCTGTTTACCGAACACGCGCTGGCGGTCGACATGCTGTTTCCCGCCGATCTGCTGGAGCAGGCGCTGTTCCGCTTTTCTTCCGTCCTGCAAGGGCACCGTATCCGGCTCTATGAAACGGCCTTGTCCGGCGCACGCGAATTGCTGGAAGACGGCAAGGTCGAACTGGGCATCGCCAGCAGCCTGCCAGCGGGCTACATGCAGGAATTCCTGCTCAACGTCTCGCTGCAGTGCGTCGTGGCGTCCGATCACTCACTGGCCCATTTCAATGGCGAGCTGAGCTTGACGGACATGAAGGACTATCGGCAAATCGTGATCCGCGATTCCGGCATGCGCACCTCGCAGAACAGCGGTTGGCTCGGCACCTCCCAGCGCTGGACCGTGAGCAACCTGAGCACCGCACTGACCTTTGTCGAGCGCGGCCTGGGCTTTGCCTGGCTGCCGGAGCACATGGTCAGCGAGAAACTGGCGAGCGGTCAGTTGCGCACGGTGCCGTTGTGTCATCAGCGTGAACGCGAAGTGCCGATGTATATGGGCTTTCCGGAAGAGTACAAGCTCAACCCGGAAGTCCGGTTGATGACCGACATCATTCGTGAGCTGTGCCAGGGCATCAAGAGCGACAAGTCCGAGCCCCTGGCCCTGGCGCTCTGACGCCGTAACCCACCTGTGGCGAGCGGGTTCCCCACTTGCCACAGGCTATTTCTCAGAGTGTCTTGACGCCTTGTTGCACCAGGTCCGCCGGCAGGAAGTCCTTGTCCGGGTCGTAGTCGGGTTTGAGGTACTGCGCCAGGCTTTGCAGGTCGGCGGGGCTCAAGGTTCCGGCCGCAAGCTTCAGGCGCAGGCCGCTGAGGATGTAGCTGTAGCGGGCCAGGTTGTATTCGCGCACCGCGTTGTACAGATCGCGTTGGGCGGAAAGGATGTCGACGATGTTGCGGTTACCCACTTCATAGCCGACTTCTGTCGCGTGCAGCGCGCCCTGGCTGGAGATGATGGTCTGGCGCAAGGCGCGCACCTGTTCGCGCTCGCTGTTGACCGAACGAAACGCATTGCGTGAGGCCTCGACCACTTCCCGTTGCAGGCTGGTCTGGTCGTATTCGCTTTCGTCGAACCGGTGATAAGCCTCGCGAACCCGAGAGCTGGTGCGCCCACCGCTGTACAGCGGCAGCTTGAAGTTCAGCAGCACCGAGCTCTGTTTCTCATTACCGCCGCGCTGGCCGAACGCTGGCGGGTTGTCCATCACATCGGCGTCACCCTCGGCATACCCCAATTGCAGCCCCAAGGTGGGCAAGTGCTCGGCCTTTTGGCTGCGCAGGTTTTCGTGTGCCGCCTGGGTTCTGGCCTGGCTGGCACGCAGGCGCAGGTTTTGCGTCAGCGCCTGGTCGACCCACGACTGGGCTTCATTGGGCACCGGCGGTTCGATTGGCAGGGTATGGCGGATGCCGATCAAAGGCGCTTGAGGCTGGCCGGTCAGGCGGTTCAGGGCCTGGTAAGCGTCGTCGGTCAGGCGCTGGGCATTGATCACGCTGGCATGGGAACGGTCGAAGCTGGCCTGCGCCGAAAGCACGTCGTTCTGGTCCGAGAGGCCGGCGTCGTAGCGCTGCCGGGTCTGGTTCAACTGCCGCTCGAAGGCGCGCAGTTCGGCTTTGGTGGCGGCCAGGGTGTCTTCGGCCAGCAGGGTGTCGAAATAGGTCTGTGCGGTCTTGAGCACCAGTTCCTGCTGGACGGTGGAAAAGTCCAGTTGAGCCTGTTCGCTCAAGGCGTTCGCGGACTTGAGGTTGAACCAGTGCGCGGCATCGAACAGCGGCTGGTTCAAGGTCACGCGGTACAGGCTGCCGTTGCGTTTATCGACGTCGTGCAGATCGGTCCGGATATTGCCGTTCAGGGCTTGCAGGTCAACCTGTGGCAACAGGTCGGCACGTGCCTGGGGCACGGCTTCGCGGCGGGCGAAGTAGTCTTCCTGGGCGGCGGCTATTTCGCTGTTGTGTTCCACGGCCTGGCTGTACACCGACATCAGGGTACTGCGCGAAGGCGTTTCAACGGCGTTGGCGTGCGTGGCGAAGATCAACAGGGTTATCAAAGACAATCGGAACATGACAACTACTCTTTTTCGGCCAGCCTGTCCCGCAGAACCCGGTGCGGGTTCTGGGGCAGGTGGCAAGATGAAAACGGTTGGGGGCGGAATCAGTTCGTCAGGGCGTTGCTGACCTGGCTGAGTTCCTGATTGCGGGCCGAGTGCTGAGCCGCTCGGTGATCCTTGGCCAGGTAGGTGTAAACGGTGGGCAGAATGAACAGGGTGAACAGCGTGCCTACCAGCATCCCGACCACAATCACCAGACCCAGGCTGAAGCGGCTATGGGCCCCCGCGCCGCTGGCCAGCAGCAGCGGGATCAGCCCCACCACCATGGCGGCGGTGGTCATCAGAATCGGCCGCAAACGGATCAGCGCCGCCTGCTCGATGGCCGTGCGCCGGTCGAGTTGCTCGCTCTGTTGCAGTTCGTTGGCGAACTCGACCATCAGGATCCCGTGCTTGCTGATCAGACCGATGAGCGTCACCAACCCGATCTGGGTATAGATGTTGACGGTCGCGTAGCCCAGGTACAGCGGAATCAAGGCACCGCAGATCGACAACGGCACGCTGATCAGAATCACCAGCGGGTCGCGCAGGCTTTCGAATTGCGCCGCCAGTACCAGGTAGATCACCAGGATCGCGAAGGCGAAGGTGATCATCAGCGCGCTGCCTTCCTGAACGAACTGGCGGGCATCCGACAACCAGTCATGGGTAAAGCCGGCGGGCAACGTCTGGGCCTGTGCGGTCAGGAATTTCACCGCATCGCCGATGCTGACACCGGGTGCCGGAACGGCTTGCAGCGTGGCCGAGTTGAGCTGGTTGAACTGGGTCAGCTTGTTCGCTTCCACCGCCATCTCGAAACTGACCAGGGTCGACAGCGGAATGTGCGCACCGTTGGCCGCCTCGACGTATTGACCCACCAGCAATTCGCCGGACACGCGCTGGTTGCGCGGCACCTGCGGGATCACATCGTAGGCCCGGCCATTGAGGGCGAAACGGTTGATATAGTTTTCGCCCACCAGCACTGCCAGCGAATCACCGATCGCCTGCATGCTGATGCCCAGATCGTTGGCCTTGGTGCGGTCGATCTTGATGTTGACCAACGGGCTGTTGAAGTCCAGGTCACTGTCGACCACGGCGAACAGTCCGCTGTCGCGCGCCGCTTGCTTGATGCGTTCCAGTTCCTCGAACACCACGCGGTGATCCTGGGAGCTCTGAATCACCATCTGCACCGGCAGGCCGCCAGTGGAACCCGGCAACGAGGGCAACTGGAAGGCGAAGATGCTCATGCCTTCGATCTCGTTCGCTTCCTGCTGCACCTGAGCCTGAATGGTGTCGGCGCTGCGGGTGCGTTTGTCCCATTCGCTGAGGTTGGCGCCGCCGAATGCACTGCGTGGCCCGTCGTTGCCGACCACGACCCAGGTCATGTCGGTTTCCGGGTAGGTGCCCAGCAAGGTGTCGAGTTTGCGCGAGTAGGTTTCGGTGTAGTCGATGTTGGCGTATTGCGGGGCCTTGGCCACAGCCAGCACCTGCGCCTGGTCTTCGCCGGGGGCGAGTTCACGCTGGGCGTTGAGGTAGAGGAACGGCAGGCTGGCGAACACCAGCGCGGCAATCACCGCGGTGATCCACGAGTGGTGCAGGGAGAAGTCCAGCACCCGGCCGTACTTGTTACCCAGCCAGTGGAAGAACCGTTCCGCGCCACGGGCCATCACGCCTTCGTTGGACTGGCTGGTGAGCAGCAACGAACTCATCAGCGGCGACAGGGTCAAGGCGACAATGCCGGAGACGATCACCGCCCCCGCGAGGGTGAAGGCGAACTCTTTGAACAGGGCGCCCGTGAGGCCGCCCATCAGGCCGATCGGTGCATAAACCGCCGCCAGGGTGATGGTCATGGCGATCACCGGACCACTGATTTCCCGTGCGCCAACCATCGCCGCATGCAGCGGTGACTTGCCTGACTCGATATGCCGGTGGACGTTCTCCACCACCACAATGGCGTCGTCCACCACCAACCCGATCGCCAACACCATCGACAACAGGGTCAGCAGGTTAATGCTGAAGCCGAACAGGCTCATCATCGCCGCTGCACCGATCAGCGACAGCGGAATCGTCACCAGCGGAATCAGTACCGTGCGCATGGAACCCAGGAACAGGAAAATCACCACGGCAACGATCACCACCGCTTCGAGCAAGGTGCGCATCACTTCGTCGATGGATGCCTTGATAAAGCGCGCGACCTCGAAAACGATGTTCATGGTCATGCCCGGCGGCAGGGTTTTCTGCACCTGGGGCATCATGTCCTCGACTCCTTTGACGATGGTCAGCGGGTTGCCGCTGGGCGTCGGGTGCAGGCCGATGAACACGCTCTTTTCACCGTCCATGATGCCGCTGGTTTCATAGGCGGTGGCGCCGAGTTCGGCGGTGCCGATGTCACTCAGGCGGATCAGGGTGTCGCCCTTGCTCTTGATCACCAACTGGCGAAACTGCTCGACGCTGGTCAGGTCGGTGTTGATGTCGATATTGGCCGAAACGTACGCGCCCTTGGTCTGGCCGGGGGCTGCCTGGAAGTTGTTCTTGCGGATTGCCTCGGCCACATCGCTGGCGGAGATATTGCGCGCCGCCATGCGCACCGGATCCAGCCACAGACGCATGGCCAGGGTCTGACCGCCGAGCACTTCGGCATTAGCGACGCCATCGATGGACGAATACAGCGGCTGGATCACCCGCGACAGGTAATCGGTAATGGCCGGCAGGCCGATATCCTTGCTGGAGAAGCCGACGTAGATCACCGCCGTGCCTTCGCCGGACGACTTGGCGATCACCGAGTCATAGGCGCCTTCGGGCAAGCGGTATTTCACCTGATTGACCGCCGCCATGATTTCCGTCAGCGCCTTGTTGGAGTCGGCGTTGAGTTTCAGGCGGATGCTGATCAGGCTCTTGCCCTGGGTTGAACTGGATGTCAGGTAATCGACCCCGTCGACCGAGGCCACCGCCTGGGAAATCGGTTGGGTGACGAAGCCTTGCATCAGCGAGGAGCGGGCACCGGGATAGCTGGTGGTGACGGTGATGGTCGCGCTTTCCAGCGCCGGATACTGGCGTATCGGCAGATTGAGCAGCGCCAGCACGCCGAGCATCACGATCAGCGCGCTGACCACCAGCGTCAGCACGGGGCGACGAATAAACAGGTCGGTGAATTTCATACCGGAACAGAGCCTTCTTCAGTTGCTCGTTGGCGAAGGGAACGCTTCATTGCTTTTGCGCCATATCCAGCAGCGGGCCGTTGCTCTGGGCCATGGCATCCTCGGTGATGCGCACCGGCATGCCGTTGCTCAGCTTGATCTGGCCGGAGATCACCACGCGCTCGCCGGGCTTGATCGCGTCGAGTACGACGATGCGATCGCGATGACGCGGGCCGACCTTGACGAACACTTGCTCGACCTTCAGCTGGCCGCCGTTGTCGCGCACTACAAATACCGAGTTGCCGTAGGCGGTGTAGTTGATCGCGGTTTCCGGCACGGTCAGGGCGGTGGTCGGGTTGGGCAGTGAAACCGTGACGTTGGCGAACATCCCCGGTTTGAGCAGCAGGTCAGGGTTGTCCAGCGTGGCCTGAACCTGCATGGAGCGGGCGCCCGGGTCGATCTGCTGTTCGAGGGTGCTGACGGTGGCTTTGAACAACCGGTCCGGGTAGGCGTCGACGCGCAGATTGACCACTTGGCCTGGCTGCAACTGGGCGGCGGTCTGTTCCGGCATCGGGAAGTTGACGAACAGTCGGGACAGGTCGGTCAGGGTCACCACCGGGTCGCCGGGGTTGAGGTACTGCCCCAGGTTGGCCCGGCGAATGCCCAGCACCCCGGCGAACGGCGCGCGGATGGTCTTCTGGTTGATCACGGCCTGGACGCTGGCGATATCCCCGCGCACCTGGTCATAGTTGGCCTGAGCCTGATCCAGTTGCGCTTGCGTGGAGGCCAGCAACAAGACTTTACGGGTGCGGTCCAGCGCCAGCCGGGCATTTTTGGCCTGGGCCTGCAGCTTGCTCATGTCACCCTGCTCGGGTTCGTCATTGAGCTTGATCAGCACCTGGCCGGCGCTGACGCTTTTGCCGGAGGTGAAGTTCAGTTGCACGATCCGCCCGCCGACTTCCGGCGAGACCTGGACCTGATTCACCGCTTCAAGGGTGCCCACGCCGGAAAGCTCTACCGGGACCGGGCCGGAGACCACGCTGGCCACGGCCACCGGCGTCAGTGCGGCCACTGATGCGGCGGCGGGCTTGTCTGTCTTGCCGCTGGCCAGCAGCGGGGTGAAGGCGGCAATCCCTATCGCCGCTGCCAGCGCGGTACCGCCGCTGAGCCAATAGGTCATTTTCATCTCAGTTGTCCTCGGCGCTCGGCAGGCTGTCGGCGGTGGCCTGCTGGATCTGTTTGAAGTTGCTGCGCAGCATGTCCAGCGACAGCGCCCCCGGGATCACCCACAGTCCCTCGACCACCAGGCTCGGCACCGAGCTGATGTTCAGGGCCCGGCCGCGGGCGAGGTCGTTTTCCAGGTCGCTCAGCGCGTGCTGCTCCAGGTACTGGGCGAAGTATTCCGCGGTGAAGCCTTGTTCCTCAGCCACTTCGAGGATGGTCTGCAGGCTGCCGATATTGCGGCTCTCTACCAGATGGGCGATTTGCAGGCGGTCAAACATCAGTTCGTGGGCCTTGGGACCGGCCAGGGACTGGGCGGTCTGACAGGCCTTGGCGGCCAGCAGACCCGAGGGGTATTCAAAATCCTGCTGACGCATGCCTTCGATATTGATGCGCTTGACCTCTTCGGCCTTGGCGCACTGTTCCCAGTGCTGGAGGATCACTTCCTTGGCCTTGGGCATCGAACCGAAACGCTGGATCATCTGCGCGTTGTTCGATTGCAGGACGAAACTGCGATGCTGGATATCCAGATCGAACTCTTCGCTCAACGCCTTCAGACGAGGGCCCAGTACAAAACACCAGCCACAGACAACATCATGAAAATATTCAACTTTTAGAGACGGCACGGGATTATTCCTGGGTTCAATGAGATGGCAGGACTATCCCTTGGCGGGCGTTCAACAAAAAAGCGACTTTTTTGAGGTATATCCACCCATGGTGCTCATCATCGGGCGGACGGCGGCCATGACAGGCCTGCATGGGGCGGGGGCAATTACGGATCGATCTGGTTTATGCGGGGACTTTTGTGAGCTGAGCGGGGCGAATGCGGCATTGGCGCTGTATGAAAAATAAGTACGTGTTCCTGAAAAAGTGAAGGTCTTCAGTCACTCTTTTTACTGGCCTCAATACCTGTTGGCTTTCGCCGGGACAGGGCGTTCCTTTGGCAATATTTGCTGACTTTTGATCACCGTTAAATCTTGAATCACTCGTCTACTCTGCCGGTACAGGCCAGATGCCTGTCGTTATCAGCAGTCGCAAGGAGCGATCAATGTACTTTGAGATTTACAGGCAAACCCGAGGCACCCCGCTTACCGGGAAGGGGCAATGGCGCTGGCGATTGAGGGCGGCCAATCATGAGACGGTTGCCAGCGGCGAGTCGTACGTCAACAAGGCGGATTGTTTGCACGTGATCGGGTTGATCAAGGGCGTCCATGACGAAACGCCGGTGAAGGAAATCTAGGCAGTACCGACGGGGTGCGTTGAAACGAAGCTGCCCGGATAGCTCGGGCAGCTTCGCGTCGCAGGTCCCGATTGCGGGGGTGAAACGGGGAATCGTTCCTGCAGATAGACGGCGCTCCCCGCAGCTTCATACACTGTCGCCAGTCTTGAGGACTGGAGGCAGCTGATGAATCGCAACGAACTGCGCAAGGCCGACATCAATTTGATGGTGGTGTTCGAGACGCTGATGCTCGAACGCAACGTGACGCGGGTGGCGGAGAAGCTGTTTCTCGGGCAACCGACCATCAGCTCGGCACTCAACCGTTTGCGTGCGATGTTCAATGACCCGCTGTTTATCCGGGTCGGCCACCGCATGGAGCCAACGGCGCGGGCCGAGGAACTGATTCAGCACCTCTCGCCGGCCCTGGATGCATTGTCCTCGGCGTTGAGCCTGACCCACCACTTCGATCCTGCCAGCAGCACCATGACCTTTCGCATCGGTTTGTCCGATGACGTCGAATTCGGTTTGCTGCCCCCTCTATTGCGCGCATTGCGTCAGGAAGCGCCGCAAGTGGTATTCGTGGTTCAGCATGTCGATTACTGGCGCATACCGGATTTGCTGGCGTCCGGTGACATCACGGTCGGCATCAGCCAGACCCGTGGGCTGCCGGCCAATGCCAAGCGCAAACTGCTGCGACACATTCAGCCCTGCATACTGCGCGCCGATGCCTGCGATACACCACTGACCCTCGACGAGTACTGTTCGCGGCCCCATGTGCTGGTTTCACACACGGCCAATGTCAGCGGTTTTGCCGATGAGTGGCTGGCCGAAATCGGTCGCAAGCGCCAGGTGGTGCTTTCGGTGCCGCAATACAGTGCCTTGCCGGCCCTGCTCGCGGGGACCGACCTGATGGCCAGCCTGCCGGACTACGCGGCAGCGGCGATGGCCGCCTCAGGTCAGTTGTTCATGGAACCGTTCCCGTTCAAGACGCCGACCCTGGACTTGTCCATGGTCTGGCTGAGTCACGTCGATACGGACCCGGCCGAGCGCTGGCTGCGCGCACGCCTTGAAGCCTTCATGAGTGAGCACGGTGTGTCCGGGATACAGAGCGACAATTTGCTCTGACGGTCACCGGTGCAGGAACATTGATCCTGGGTATTTTCGGGGGAAGGGCAGGGTTACCCTGTGATATATGTACGCCCCTTCGTTCAATCCTCAAGGAGCATCGCAATGCCTCACCTGCACATGGAATACACCGCCAACCTGCCAAGCCTCAATGCCGATGTGGCGTTGTTGCGCTTGAACAACGCATTGGTGGCGTCGGGGCAGTTTTCCGCGGAGTTCGATATCAAGAGTCGGGCGGTGCAGGTCGGCACATTCCGGGTTGGAACCGGGCTGGGTGAGCGGGGTTTTGTGCATGTGAAACTGGCCTTGTTGAGCGGACGCTCGCCAGCGATCAAGAAGCAATTGTCCGAAAGCCTGTTGGCGGTGTTGCAGGACCTGTGTGAATGGCCAGCCAGTGTTGATGTGCAGCTGTGCGTCGAGATCCTGGATATTGACCGCGATTCCTACGCCAAGACTGCTGTCATCAGCCACTGATGGTCTGCGCACTGGCGCTCAAAGAAAGCCCTGTTCTGCGCATGCCTTGACCACTTGCTCGCGCAGCCAGGTTTTGGCACTGTCCAGATCGCTGGTCTGACTCCACTGCATGTCGAGGGTGAACCCCGGCACGCCGTTCGGTGCTTCGCAATGGCTGAAGATCGAGTCCCTGGCCAGCAGGCGCTGAATGCGTCGAGGCATGGTCAGGATGAAGTCAGTACCGGTGATCAACTTGAGCGCAGCGCTATAGCTGTTGGAGCGTGCGACGATCTGGCGTTTGTGCGCTTGCTGGGCGAGCCAACCGTCGACCATGTTGGTGGTGGACGTCCAGGGTGTCGGGAAGACGTGTCGGCGTTCCACGTAGGCCTTGAGGCTGATGCGCGGTTCCAGCGGTGTTGCCCGTTTGTCGAAAACGCACACCAGGTCATCCTCGAGTAACACCTGGGAGCGGATGTCACTGTGGCTGCGATGAAAGTTCGGGCCGAAGCAAATCACCAGGTCGAGGCTGCCATCGCGCAGTTCATCGGCGGGAATATCGGTTTCGAGCTTGTGCACATTGACGATCACCGGCAGGTCGGCGAAGTCGAAGTTCTTCAATAGCCGCGGCAGGATCAGTTGTTCGAAGTATTCCGGGGCACAGATGTTGAAGGTCACGGCTTGCCGCGTCGGATCGAACGCCTGAACGCCGGCATGGCACAGGTTGATACTTTCGAGAATCTTCAGCGCGTGTGTGTACATGGTGCTGGCTTTGTAGGTCGGACGCATACCCGTGCGGGTATTGATGAACAACTCGTCCTCGAAACTGGTGCGCAGCTTCTTCAGGCAGTAACTCACCGTGGACTGGCTGACAAACAGCGCCTCGGACACACCGGTGACGCTGCTTTGCTCATACACGGCGATGAACACCATGAGGTCCTGCATGTCGAGCTTTCTAAGCAAGTTACTGTTCAGCATCCGTACTGTCTCACTCCGCTCGTTGCGCAAGTTGGGCGCAAACGTGTGCGAGTGATGCTAACGGAACGATCGTTCCAGGAGAATGGTTCGTAGGACAATTCACGGACAAGTGTGGGACAGAACCTGTAACTAATGCGACGTTTGTGGCAATCCAGGCTGAAGGCGGTGAATGCTTTCAGCCTTTGGCTGCACTGTCTACGCCGTGACAGGGAGTGCGCGGCGGCTGGACATCACCAGCGCGAGCATGCCGATGGCCACCAGCAAGGCCCCCGTGACTTCGAGCATCAGCGGTTGCTGCGCGAGCCAGAACCAGTGGAACAAGGTGATGAACAACGTGCTGAGGTAGACGTAGGAAATGACCGTGGATGGTGCAATCACCCCGATTGCCCGGTGCAGCAACCAGAAGGTCGCCAGGGTCGCGAACAGCGCCAGGTAGACCAGCCAGAACAGGTCATGGGCAGACAACAGGGCGCCGGTTCGCCAGCCGCCACTGACCACGCAGAACGCGAACAGAAACAGCGAGCCGAAGAGCATGTTCCAGAAGGTCATGGCCACTGGATCGCGGCCCTTGAGGCTGTGTGCCTTGAAGCGCTGGCTCAACGGCGAGTAGAGCGCCATCGCCAGGCAGCCGACACCGAACACCGTCACCGCGTAGAGCGAAGGGACTTCACCGGGGGCCGTGCCCTTGAGAATCAGCAACAGCGCACCGACTGCCGCCGTCAGCATGGGCAGCAGGCGCCTCTTCGAATTATTGCCGGGCGTCAGGAACACTTCGAAGAACAGTGTCAACAACGGCACCAGGGTAAACAGGGTGCCGGTATTGACCGCCGAGGTGTAGCGCAACGCTTCAAACAACGAGCCGAAATACACGGCCAGCAACAGCCCAAGCCAGGCATGGCTGACAAGACCCCTGGCCGTGATTGCCGTGCTGGCGTTGAGCAGCAGCATCGGCAAAAACGCCAGCGCTGAAAACAGCAGGCGCAGGCCGGTCAGCAGGATCGGGTCGATGGATTGGCTGACCTGGGCGGCGGCGAAAAACGACGCGGCAACCAACGCAGCCCAAAGCAACATGCCCGCGTTGGCGGAGGCGAAACTGGCGTGTTTCATCAGTGTGTCCCTGATCAATCAATGTGTCTGGCGTAATGCCGCGGGTCAAAGCGCAACACCATCAGGACCATCAGCAGCATCACGGCCGTCAGTGACCACCAGGCCCATTCGAAACTGCCCAATTGGTCGCGAATCATCCCGGCGATCAGCGGAGAGACCCCGGCGATCAGATAACCGATTCCTTGCACGAACGCCGTGAGTCCACCGGCACGCTGCGGGTTGTCCAGGTGATCCAGCGAAACGATCAGGCTCATGGGAAACAAGCCGCCGATGCCCAGGCCCAGCAAGCACGGCCAGAGCAGGCTCAGGTGTTCCGGGCTGAGGATCAGCCCGCAGAAGCCGGCCATGATCAATCCCAGCAACACCACCAGAACCAGTCGTTTATCGCGGCTGCGATTGGCAATGGCAGGCGTTACCAAACCGGAGAGCACTTCCATGGCCGTCAAAAAGCCTGGCAGCAGGCCAGCGTTCTGCTCGCTCCAGCCTTTTTCGACGTAGTACGGCGCCAGCCAGGCCAGCACGCAGGTGTAGGACGCCGTGCCCAAACCGAAGAAAATCGCCAGCAGCCAGGCGCGCGAATTGCCGAAAAATGCTTCGTTGCGTTGCACGGTGGCCGGTCGTGGAGGAACGGCGTGGCGTTGGCCGTACCAGAGCAGCAGGGCGAGCAGCGCCAACACGACCCAGATCGCCAGCCCTACGCGCCAGCTGCCGGTACGGGTCATCACCAGGGGCGAGAAAGACGCCGCGATGGCCGCGCCACCCATGATCGAGGTGACGTAAAGCCCCATGAACAACGAGACGTTGTCGCTGAAGCGGGATTTGATCAGCGCGGGCATCAAGGCCTGGATCAGCGCAATGCCGATACCGGCGAGCACGGCACTGAGGATCAGTTCGGCTGCCGAGTCCAGGAATAGCCGCGACACGGTGGCAAGACCAATGATCAGCAACGACAGCACCACCGTTCGGTGTTCACCCAGGCGCCGGCTGACGCTCATGCCGAAGAACATCGCCAGGCCCATCGCCATCACCGGCAACATGGTCAGCAACGATGCCAGGCTGAAGCTCAAGGGAATGTCACCCCGAATGGCCGACAACAGCGGGCCGACAGCGGCCATCGACGGGCGCAGGTTGAGGGCGACGAGGATCACGGCGATCATCAGCCAGACAGCGGGGCGGGAGGTGGCGCGAACGTTTTCCATAACCATACCTTGAGGGACAAGGTATGGATTAAGCGGTGTGGGGCGGGCATCGGCAAATCAGAAAGTCATGCGCAGTATTTAAAAATTAAATAGTACGCAGCGACATGAAAAGATCGCAGCCTGCGGCAGCTCCTACGACCGAAGGCTGCGATCTTTGCTGCTATCAGAACGGTTTGGTTGGCAGGTATTTGCCGTCCAGGGTGATCACGGCGCGGGAGCCGCCATCCGGATCTTCGACTTTCTTGATGTCCAGTTTGAAGTTGATGGCGCTGATGATGCCGTCGCCGAACTGTTCATGGACCAACGCTTTCAGGGTCGAACCGTACACTTGCAGCATTTCATAGAAGCGGTAGACGGTCGGATCGGTCGGAATACCGCCCTGGATACTACCGCGCAGGGGCACGCTTTGCAGCAGACGGCTGGCGTCCTGGTCCAGGCCGAGTTTGGCGCAGACCACCTCGGCCGCGTCTGCCGGCAGCGGGTGCTGCCCCAGCAGGGCGGCGGTGACAAAGGCCAGGCTCAGGCCGGTGCCATCGGTGAGGTCCTGCCACGAGAGGTTTTTACGTGCCTTGGCGTCGATGATGGTGTCGGCCAGCGCCAGGCGTGGGGCTTGAGCGAATTGAGAGTGCAGCATGGTAATTTCCTCTTTCGTTACGTCATTAAAGGGATCAGGCGGCGTGTGGCTGTTTGCGGGGCAGGGCACAGGTCGTCGGGTGCTCGGCGAGTGAAACAAAGTGCTGAGTCGCACCGTCCAGAGCTGCGATCGAGCCGCTTTCGATGTCGTAGACCCAACCGTGCAGGTTCAGGCGACCCTGCTCCAGGGCCAGCGCCACCGAAGGGTGGGTCTTGAGGTTGGCCAGTTGGGCGACCACGTTTTCCCGGACCAGCGAGTCAAGGCGCTCTTGCGCCGAGGCGTGAACGCGGGCGGCGTTGATCACCTTGGCCGACTCGGCGTGACGCAACCAGTTGGCGACGGCGGGCAGGTGATCAAGGCATTTGCAGGTCGAGATGGCGGGCATGGCCCCGCAGTCGGAGTGACCGCAGATCACGATGGCCCTGACCCCCAGCACCGCGACGGCGTATTCAACGGTAGCCGACACACCACCCGGCTCCGGGCCGTAGGACGGCACGATGTTGCCGGCGTTGCGGATGACGAACATGTCACCGGGTTCTTGCTGGGTCAGCAGTTCCGGGACCACGCGGCTGTCGGAACAGGTGACAAACAAGGTGCCAGGGCTTTGGGTGGTGGCGAGTTGCTTGAACAGTTCGCTGCGTTCCGGGAACGCATCGCGTTGAAACTTCAGGAAACCGTCGATGAGGTCTTGCATGGCGTGTTCTCCTTGCGTCGTTGATGGGGCAAGGATGAAAGTTTTCAACTATAGCGTCCAAGACCGGCTTATTATCGTTTCCATAAGTCATGCCTATAGTTGGAGTGCCATGCTGTTACGCCATATTCGCTACCTGCTCGCGGTCGCCGAACACTGCAACTTCACGCGGGCAGCCGAGGCACTGCATGTTTCGCAGCCAACGCTGTCGCAGCAGATCAAGCAACTCGAGGATTCGCTCGGTGCGCCACTGTTCGATCGCTCCGGGCGCACGGTGCGCTTGACCGATGCCGGCGAGGCGTATGTGCGTTATGCGCGGCTGGCCTTGCAGGACCTGGAGGCGGCCAGGCGGGCGATGCACGACGTTCAGGACCTGACCCGCGGCTCGTTGCGGTTGGCGATGACGCCCACCTTCACCGCTTACTTGATCGGCCCGCTGCTGGCGCGTTTCAACCGTCTGTATCCGGGCATCAGCCTGAGTGTCGAAGAAATGACCCAGGACCGGATCGAGGTTGCGCTGGCCGAGGACCGACTGGACCTCGGCATCGCGTTCACTGGCAGCCATCTGGCGGACATCGACAGCCAGGCGCTGTTTGCCGAAACCCTGAGCCTGGTGGTCAGCGAGGCGCATCCAGGGCTGGCCCGGCAGGACTCACTCGACGCGCAGATGCTGGGCCAGCAGTCGCTGGTGTTGCTCAGCGGCGATTTTGCGACCCGTCAGCATATCGACCTGTATTGCCGGCAGCAGGGCATAGCGCCGCGGATTGTCATCGAAGCCAACTCCATCAGCGCGATTGTCGAGATTGTTCGTCGCGGGCCGCTGGCGACCATTCTCCCCGAGGCCATCACCCGAGAACTGCCGGGCTTGCACCCGCTGGCGCTGCAACCGGCGTTGCCACAACGCACGGTGGCGCTGCTGCGTCGCAAGGGGGCTTATCGCAGCGCGGCGAGTGAAGCATTCAGGGCGCTGGTCAGTGCTCAGTGAGCGGGTGCGGCCAGCCACTGAGCGAGCACCGCATCATAAGCGCCCGTGGCTTTGCTCAGGTGCAGCCACTGATCCACATAACTCTTCCAGGCCACATCATCGCGAGGGAGCAAGTAGGCTTTCTCGCTGTACTGCAAGTACTGCTCGGGGTTGACCGCGCACAAACCGGGTTTGAGCTTTTGCTGATACCGCGCTTCAGAGGCGTCGGTGATCATCACGTCGGCCTTGTTTTCCAGCAGTTGCTCGAAAATCGTTACGTTGTCCGGGAACAGGGTCAGCGTGGCGTTGGGCAGGCGAGTGCGGGCAAACACTTCGTTGGTGCCGCCTGCGGGCTCGATCAATCGCACGGAGGACTGGTTGATCTGTTCGACGGTTTGGTAGCGCTGTTTATCTTCGCAACGCACCAGCGGGATTTTTCCGTCGACGCCCAGCGTGTCGCTGAAAAAGGCTTTTTTCTGCCGCTCCAGTGAAACCGAGATACCGCCCATGCCAATGTCGCAGCGGCCGGCCAGAAAGTCCGTCATCAGGTTCTTCCAGCTCGTGGGAACCCATTGCACATCAACGTTCAGGCTTTTCGCCAGGGATTGGGCCATGGCGATATCGATCCCCTCGTATCCGCCCTCTGCGCGCAGGTAGGTGTAAGGCTTGTAATCACCGGTGGTACAGACATTCAGGTGACCGCGTTCAATCACCTGGTCCAGGTGCGAGGGCGCATTCTGCGCATAGGCCTGAATACTGAGCGTGAGCAAGGAGCAGAGCAGTAAACGCGCTTTCATCGGGTCGTCCTTGAGGGTTGCCAGAGGATGAGGGGAAGTCGACGTCAGTATTTGCGGCCAGGTGAGATGGCGCAAGTGTGGGGCTATCGAGTCGTTCGACTTGCACTGTCTTTGTTGTTGGTTAACGCAATACTTTGAAACACGGAGCGCTCCGACTGCCGTAAGGGAGCCTTCCTACATTATTCCGCTTGCCAGCTTGTTAGCGTGTCCAGAAGTTCACGCGAGCAAGACCAAGGACGGTTTGGATATCGCGCGTTATTTCCATTCCGCTAAAGGATAAGCGAATGTTCCAATCGTCCAATACGACGGCGCACTTTTCACTGCAAATTCCCGGTGTTCGCAACGACTTCAAGGTGCTGGCCTTCGATGGCACCGAAGCCATCAGCAGCCTGTATGCCATCCGGGTGGAGCTGGTCAGTGAGTACTCCGATTTCGATCTGGAGAGCCTGCTCAGCCAGCCGGCCTTTCTCCAGTTCGGTCATCACGGCGAAGGTATTCATGGGCGGATTGAAAGCATCGTCGCGGGTGACCCCGGCAGGCGCCTGACTCGCTATGAGCTGACTCTGGTGCCCGCGCTGTACTACTTGCAGTTCAGCCATGACCAACGGATTTTCCAGCGCCTGACGGTGCCGAAAATCATCGCTCGGGTACTCAAGGCGCATGGCATCCAGGCGGATGCTTTTACCTTCAACGTCAGGACCAGTCCCGAGCGCGAATACTGCACCCAATATGGGGAAAGTGATTTTGAATTCGTCCAGCGGCTGTGCGCCGAGGAGGGTATCGCGTGGCATCACCAGCATTCCCGGGAAGGCCATGTGCTGGTGTTTACCGATGACCAGACCTTCTTCCCCACGCTGGGCGAAACCCCTTATCAGCAAGACGCCGGCCTGGTGGCGGAGCATTCGGTCGTCAGCCAGTTCTCCCAGCGTTTCAGTACCCGCCCCAGCAAGGTCACGCGCCGGGATTACGACCTGAAACGCCCGAGCCTGTTGCTGGAAAGCCACTTCACCGCTGAGTTCAGCCCGACGCTGGAAGACTATCGCTACCCGCTGTTATTCGAGAGCGAAAAACGCGCCAAACAACTCGCCCGGCAGGTGCTGGAACGGCACCGAACCGATTACCAGTTGACCGAGGGCGAAAGCGATCAGCCGACGCTGCGCAGCGGTCACTTTTTCAAGCTGACGGATCACCCACACGAAACATACAACGATCTGTGGCTGCTGCTCGGTGTTACCCACTGCGGGAAACAACCCCAGGTGCTGGAAGAGTCAGTCACCAGCGCTCCCGAACCGGAGGACGGTTTTACCCAGGGCTACCGCAACAGTTTCAGCGCGATTCCTTGGGACGTGTTTTATCGGCCACCGCTGCCGGCACAAAGACCGCTGCTGGTCTGCCAGACCGCCCGCGTCACCGGCCCCGCTGGCGAAGAGATCTACTGCGATGAATATGGTCGCGTCAAAGTTGAGTTCCACTGGGACCGGGCGGAACGCGACAGCGAAAAAAGCAGTTGCTGGCTGCGGGTTTCATCCAGTTGGGCCGGTGAACATTTCGGCGCGGTGACCATTCCGCGTATCGGCATGGAAGTGCTGGTCACCTATCTGGAAGGCAATCCCGACCATCCGTTAATCACCGGGTGCGTGCCGAACAAGATCACAGCTGTGCCATACCCCTTGCCCGAAAACAAAACCAGAACCGTGCTGCGCAGCCACAGCTCCCCCAGCACGGGCGGTTACAACGAACTGTCGATCGAAGACCGCGCCGGGCAGGAGCTGGTCTACCTGCATGCCCAGCGGGATATGGAGCAGAAGATCGGAAATGACAGCCGGCTGGAAGTGGGCAATGAGCGCCAGGAAACCATCCAGGGCAACAGCGTTACAGTGCTGGGCGCTGAAGAACATCGCACGGTCGCGGCAGATCGCAAGGTCCAGGTGAACGCCAACGACTACCTGCATGTCGCTGGCGACAGCCACACAAGCGTCAATGAAACGCTGGTCGTAGAAGCCGGTGAGCAGGTGCACATCAAGGCTGGTACACACCTTGTGATAGAGGCGGGTGAGAGCCTTTCCGTGAAGGTCGGCGGTCAGCACCTCGTGATCAACGCCGACGGTATTTTCAGCAGTCGCGCGATTGAAGTCGGCGGCTCTCCCGTGTCGGGTATGGCCGCACATGCATTACTGCCGGGGGCAGCGGCCGGCTTGTTGGCATCCGTCGCGCCCGCGTCACCTGAGGACGAAGCGTCAGGCGAGCTGGAGGAAGAGGAGGAAGAAGTCGAGCTGGAGGGGATTACTTTGCGGATCGGGGTGTTCTTTGATGGCACCGGCAACAACCGGTCCAACAGTGAAGCGGTTGCCGGGTGCCATGCACGGGATGTCGGTTTGGCGGAGCTGGCGGAGGACATTCGGCAGTTTTGTCAGGCCCATGGGTATGACGGCAAGGGAGGAGCGCCGGATAACAGTTACGGGAATGACAGCAGTAATGTGGCGAAGCTCCATGACCTGTACAACGATGACAGCGAACGTCGGCTCTCGGCAGATGAGAGCAAAGCGTCAATTCGCGTTTATCTGGAGGGTATCGGCACCAGCAGCGGAGCAGAAGATTCAACTTTTTCACAAATGACCGGTTTGGGCGCGCAGGGTGTATTGGCGCGAGTTGGGCAGAGCCCGATGCAGATTCTCAGAAGCATTGAACAATTCGAACTATCGAACCCTGACCGAAAAGTTGCGCATATCGAATTCGATATATTTGGCTTCAGTCGAGGCGCCGCTGCCGCACGGCACTTCGCCAACGAAGTGTTGAAAGGGGAGCAGAGCTCATTGGCCACGCTGCTGCCAGCCAACTCGGCGCTGTTCGTCGAAGCGTTTGCCTGGCGCACCAACACCGACGTGTCCATCAACTTTATCGGCATCTTCGACACCGTTGCCGCCGTCGCGAGCGTTTCCATTGGTGGCATCAGCGTCCACGATGCCAACAATCCCGGCGTGAATCTGTACCTGGCGCCGGACATGGCCAAAAAAGTCGTGCATCTGGTGGCGCGGGACGAGCGTCGCCACAACTTTTCGCTCAACAGTGCAGGGGCTGCCGATATCGTGCTGCCGGGCGTTCACTCCGATCTTGGCGGTGGTTATCTGCCTCGCGCCGCTGAGCGGATTCTGCTCAGCAAGCCGTTCCGCAGCACCGAGGATGCTCACGTGTCCCCCATGAGATCCATTGCCTATCGCTGGACCCAAACCGAACTGCATCGCCTTCAGGATCAGCTCAACCTTCATGATCTGCCATTGCAGGTGCAAACCTGGGGGCAGAAGTTTGAACGCAAGGTCAAAGGTGACCACGAAAAGTGGCAGCATGTGTATTCGGCGGTCAGTAGCCAGCGGGAGGTGCGTAATGAACTGGCCTTGGTTTACCTGCGCATCATGCGTGAGTTGGGGGGCAGGCACGATGTCCCGTTCAGGGTTATTGACGAAGAGGATCAAAAGTACGTCTTACCGGTGGAACTGAAACCGATTGCCGAAAAACTGATGGCTTACGCGTTCGGTGAAACCCGCCGCCTGGGTTTGAGTCTGGACGAAGAGGCTTTGCTCGCTGGGCGCTATATCCATCTCTCCGCGAACTGGAACGCCGCCAAAGGCTTCAAGAATAGCGATCTGGATATCGTGTTTATCAATCGGCCAGCCGCTAACCATGTGCGGGTGGTGCATCCCAATGTTTAAGAAAAGCCTTGTGCTGTTGATCGCTCTTTTTTTGGCCGGGTGCACACTTGGAAAAAGCCGAGCACTTCCTTATGAAGCCTGGGATCTCAATTTCTTTGGCCGACCCTACATGGAAGTCTGGATTGAAACGGCCAATGTCGTCGATATCAATGGACACGCGTTTTACGGTGCCGGCAGCGGAGGAGTGTCTACCGGTTATCCGAGGGCATTCAGCAAAGGGATACCTGAGAAGTTTCTCGGCAAACCCAAAGGGTGGCCTGATCATCCGACGGGCAGTGGCCGACGCGTGACCGGAGCTGATCTACCCCGTTTAGTCTACGTACGCTGGCAGTCGCTGGCCGAACCGCAAACTTATGAGGCGTATATCGAGATTCCCGAATCGGCTCGAACCACCATGCTCAAGGGTGAAGAGGCTTATTGCGGCGCGGTTGGCAAATGGAAAACCGATTACCGAAACATTCTGATTATTGGCCTGGCACCGGGCGGTATCGCCAAAGTGTATTTGGGTGGCCCATGCCTGAAGTCGACCGAAGTCACCCGCGTACAAGGCACGATCAACCCCGAAGGCCCCTATGGGGGCACGTCCAATGGAAAACATCGCCCCCTTTCAGCAGAGTCCAAAGCCTACATCGACCAGTTCGGTATTCCCTATGGTTCCTGGTAATCCATGAACAACCACCAGAAACCACGACCACTGGAATATCCCAATGCTTAAGAACTCACCCGCAGTTAAAGCGAGTGTTGCAATGTTATTGGCGTTGCTCTTGGGGGGATGCGCCAAGGGCATTGGCCGGCCACTGCCTTATGACGCGTGGAAGCTCAACTTTTTTGGTCCTGCCTACATGGAAGCCTGGATCGAAACGGCGGATGTCGTTGATATCAATGAGCGCGTATTTCGCGGTGCGGGCAGCGGAATCGTATCGACCGGGTATCCGACAGCGTTCAGTAAAGGCATACCAACGAAATTTCTCGGAAAACCCAAAGGATGGCCCCCGCATCCGGGCGGGAGTGGCCGACATGTAAGAGGCGCTGATCTCCCCCGCTTGGTCTACGTACGCTGGCAGTCGCTGGCCGAACCGCAGACCTACGAGGCGTATATCGAAATCCCCGAATCGGCTCGAACCACCATGCTCAAGGGCGAAAGGACCTTTTGTGGTGCTGATGGTAAATGGATAACGGACTACCGAAAGCTGCTGATTATTGGCCTGGCACCGGGCGGTATCGCCAAAGTGTATTTGGGTGGCCCAT
>CAYNGZ010000008.1:0-38093 GCA_964396695.1 uncultured Pseudomonas sp. | reverse complement strand
TCATCACTTTACCGTCGCGTCGATGGATAGTCGAACTAGACGCTCAGGACACTAGACAAATTCAGATTTTTGTTCTACCGAAAAGTCCGGTGCAAAAATGGTCTTTTCTGAGAAGCAAGATCAGTGTCATGGCGAATACCGACTCATAAAACGACTTACTTCCAGATTAGGGTACGAAGTTACTTCGGCGTTCTAGACGGTGGATGATCAGCAAACAAGGTCGTATCGAATAACCTTTTAAATCATTGTTTTACAGAACGAATGTCCTAATTTTTGCCTTATCTCGGCATATCCCCATGGGTCGCATAATGTGTATTATGTTAAATAATGTGTCATGAGCCTTGCTCTCAATGTGTCGGTTATCACAAACCTACTTTTCCCCTTTCCCATAGTGCGCCAATCGCGTTTTGAGTGGAAAGTCCCCTCCAGCACCCTCAAGCCCTTGCATTCCGGGCGCCTCAGCACATCCAACTCTCTGATATGGCCGGTTCTTTCAACGAAATGAGTGGAAAAATTCCTCCACCACGAAATCATAACCTGCTGATTTATATAACTTTTCAATAAATCGCTCTAAATGGAATAGCTCCCTTGCCCAAGGAGGAATTAGTGGAATCAGTTTTGACGATACGAAACCTCACCAATCCTGGAGCCCGCGTAGGACAAGGGTTCCAGGGCAATTTGAAGGTTTGAGTGGACATTCCGACCCACCAATCCCTGAGACGTAATGAGTGGACATTCCATCAAAACACCGACCCGCCCGACATGCTCTATCTAGCAATCGGCAGCCCTGGACAGAAACAAACAGAATGCCCCGAACCGGAGTTATCCGCAGCTGCTAGATCCCCTCAAACCCCTGTGGCTCCTGGCCTGCACATTATCCACCTAATTGCGCACAGCAATGCTCGCCGGCGTTCCTGCTGATCCAAATCACGCTCAATTGAATGCAAATCAAGGCGAGTACATGATCGAAGACGGGACAGCTGCGGCGAACCCTTTTCGGATGATAAAGAAGCGCACCCTCAACCGTGGAACGCCACAAGAGGAAGGCTCGAATCGCGCCCTGACGCCCTTGCAGTGGGACTATGTGCTGGAGACCGCTGAACGGATGGCCCAGGATGAGCCTGAGCGACACGAGCGCACTCTATTCATCGTCGCCACACTGTTTGCCATGTATCTCCGGGTCTCCGACATCGTTGGCCGGCCGAACTGGCACCCGGTCATGGGTGATTTTCGCCAGGATCCAGAGGGCAACTGGTGGTACCACGGGATGAGCTTTATGAAGGACGACTTTCCGATTCCGTTTTCACCCGTGACGCTGGTGTTACCTTCCATGACAAGCTCTGCTTTGGCGCCCGCACATAGTGAATCGATCAGTACAATTTTGATGAGTTGCGACATCAGCTGCCTCTCTGGCTAACCTCGTATCAATACCGCCGACGGTTTCTCGGCATCCCTTCGCAGCGTCCATCTACTCCTTCGACGGTGCTTGCGCTCTCACTCAACGATATGTAGATATACCTGACACATCTACGGTGTTTACGCATACAGGTAAACTTTTCGAGCACATGGTGACGGTATGAAACGGGCGAAAGCGATTGAGGCTGTACGCTGGGATTTGGCATTGCGTTACAAACTGATAGAGACCGTTGCCTGGTGGGAAGGTCGCCTGACCACGGGGCACTTGATGCAGAGCTTTGGCATCAGTCGTCAGCAGGCGTCGAAGGACATCAACACCTACATCGATGAGCATGCGCCCCGAAATCTATCGTATGACAAGCACCTAAAAGGTTACGTACCCACCAAGCATTTCAAACCACTGTTCATGAAGGAAAGTGCAAGTGCATATCTGCACCTGCTGAACCAGAATCACGAGCGGGCTCCGCACATTGAAGGACTGACGTTGGCGTATGCGCACATTGACATCCTTGACGTGCAGGATCGCTCTATCCGCCCCGAAGTGCTTAGGCCGTTATTGAAGGCTTGTCGAGAAGGTCAACGACTTGAGTGTGAGTACGCTTCTTTCAAAACGCCAGATGGGGAAACCCGACTCATTGCGCCGCATACGCTTATCCATACCGGCATGCGCTGGCACGTGCGTGCATACTGCGAGAAAAATGGTGAGTACCGTGATTTTGTATTGAGCCGGTTTCGGGGTACTCCGGAGCTGATGAATGATTTCACAGAGCATTCACGTCAGCTCGACCCTGGGTGGACGACGCCGGCGACAGTGATCCTGGAAGCGGATTCGAGATTGAAGGCTGGGCAGCGGGCCATTCTCGAAGCCGATTACGGAATGGAGAACGGACAGTTGATGATAGAAACCCGCGGCGCGTTGGTTCAGTACGTCTTGAATCGCTACCAGATCGATACCGCCAAAATGCATATGAAACCAAGCGCCCAGCAGCTCATCGTGGCTAACCTGGACGAGCTCAGCCAGTGGCTCTACTAGACCTGGGCAGCACCGTGAATGTGTAAACAACTCACGCATATCGCGCAGGTAGGGCTTGATCACATCCAACAGCAATCACCAGCTGCACCACAGCGGATGCCCCTTACTCAGAGGATCAGCTGGATCGCTGCCGTTGGAAAAGGCAATATGCCTCATCAGCTCGGAGGCCTACGGAATGGATTCCAGATATTTGAGTATCACGACGTTCTTGAAAGGTTGCGCACCGTTGGTACGCTGGCTGAGTGGCTTGGGGCGCTCTGACCCGTTTTCGGATGGTGTTTGTAGAAAGCCCGGTACGCTTGGCTATCTGATGGAGCGAGAGCTTGTCGCGGAAGTACATCCGCCGGATTTTCCCCAACATTTCCATGCTGATCCCCCTGTGTTCTCCTGCTCAAAAAGTGAGCAGAAGTAGTTGAACACCTGGGTCAGTTTTCAGTCGGCAGAACAGCCTCTACTGGGTCAGTTTTCGGTCAGCGGCAACACTGCTTAGCAACTAATTCAACAGGAATTCGTTCTGTTGAGTCATTTGCAAAGGGGTCTTCTCCAAACGCAGTAAAAATTCTTTCCTGGGCTGTCCTCCGCCATATCCGGCGAGTGCACCATTTGTCGCTATGACACGGTGACAGGGCACGACAATAGATAAGCGATTGTGTCTATTTGCATTGCCCACTGCTTGGCTTGCACCTGGCTTACCGATGCCCCTAGCGATGGCACCGTAGGTTGAAATGGTTCCATAGTCGATTTTTAGAAGCTCTGCCCACACAAGCCTGTCAAAAGTGAGCCAAGGCGACCGCTAATGCCTTGATGGAAAGGCGTGGCAGTGACCCGCTCTACCCCATCTCGTCCAGCTGAAAACTTCGCGTGAATTACGTACATATTGGTTCAAAAATCGCTTCAATCAATCAGTGGAAAATCACGAATCTGGTGAAAATAATTGGTGGAAAATCACGATTTATTTTGTTTCTTCAGCGGAAAAACCATAAATGGTTCCACTAATTTATCAAAGGGCTCGGTTTGGCCTAGGAAATACGGGGCTTTGGGGCTTTCCACTTGTATCGCGATTGGTGCACATAGCGAGCCTTTCCGGACTCAAACCGGGTTGCGTTGGAGACGACTATTACGATTTCGTGGTGCAGCCATTCGCCCAGCTGTATAGCTTGGACAAAACATAATCCTGGGCAAGGTACTCTTGTTCCAAACGGATAATGCTTTGCG
Source organism: uncultured Pseudomonas sp. (assembly GCA_964396695.1). Lineage (GTDB taxonomy): Bacteria > Pseudomonadota > Gammaproteobacteria > Pseudomonadales > Pseudomonadaceae > Aquipseudomonas. Next base: position 34,429 of record CAYNGZ010000008.1, on the reverse strand, counting down.
CAGATTTGATAAGCGACTCAAACAGCAGGCGCTCCTCCGACAGTAAACCCACTGCAGGAAGGTTCGTTGAGCGCGGCTCCTCCACGGAAAAATCCATGTGCGCCATTAAGGTCTCGTGATCCATCATCAAGGCCGTAATTCCTGGCAGTGCCTGCCGGGCGTGAGCAAGGATAGTCAGCCCCCAGCTGTCGATGTCTCCCCAATACGCTACATCCCGCTCGGCGAGCCATGGAGCCATACGCCATTGGGTATTCCGCCCACCGCCAAAGATGGCGACCGTGTCTGGAAGTTCGGGCAAGGCGTAGCCGGGTTTGGTGTTCTCCACGACCAACACCCTGCGACCAGGTAATGGTCGCGCCAAAAACTGTTCGAGGGGAATCTGTAATACTGAGAAGCCACCCATTTGCTGCCTAAGTTCTGGACACAAGGGTCGAATATAGAGCCAGTTGCTCGGGGTTTGCAGGCAGCCGAGCCAGGCCTCCAGCCCACCGGCTTCACACAGTGCCCCATTGTGGATGACATCAAGCAAGTTGGTCAGCAGAGGTGTGTGCGTTTCCAGAAATTTGGTATCAATCCCTTGTACAGGCACCCCCCGCAGGTAACACCCATCCCCCATACCCTGACGCAACTGTGGCAGCACCTTCGCCATCTGCTGAGCAGCACGATGACTCATTTGCTCGACTACAAGAATCTGGCGAATGAGGGTGTCATACAGATTTCGATCCACTGCCAGAAGGGGTTCCATGAGTGCCGCCCAGGTCTGAGAACGGTTGATCGCAACCGGCCCGATAGCCTCAATTAACTCCTTCACATTCGCTAGTTCAAGCCGCACGGGCACCTCAACATCACCCACCACGCGATATCTGCGGGTAACCCACTGAACTTGGCTGGGCTTACTCCATTGGCGCCAGGCATTGACCCAATTGTGGAAATGGTCAATGTCCATCAAGGCATCGCCAGCCGCTGGTGGCTTAAGTGGCAGGCTGATCGGAAAGCCCCGCGTTCCCTGCAGGCGCCCCCGTAGATTGGTGGTGTTATCCCATTCAAGGCGCTCGGTCTCGCGCATGACCTCGGTAGGCAACCGCCCCCAGCTTCGCATTAGCTTTGCTCCGTCTGAATACCCAGGTCTTGAGCGACCTCGGCTAATTGAGCTTGCTTGGCTTCGCGGCGTTCAGCGCTTTGCTGGTCGAGTTGATCCCAGGTGATCTGGCTCAGGCGACTTTCATGGCCATCGATCTTACGCTCGGCGATGATCAGAGAGCGGGCTGAATCACGAGCCAGGTTCAGGTTCTTGTAGGGTGTAATCAAGTTGACGTGAATTTTAAGCTCACGGAACACCCGCAGCACGCGGCGACTCACCTTATCGGCAGTGTTGGAAAAGGCTTCATCCAGGAAAACGGTGCAGTACATCGGGTGCGGAGCACCATCCGGGGTCAACACATAGGCCAAGCTTGCGGCCACGATGATGCCGGCAAACGATTCCTTCTCCCCACCGGACTTGCCTGAAGATGAGCGAAGCACATCACGCACGGCGCCGGTTTCCTTCACGATTTCGTTGGCATAGAACGTCATGCGGTAGCGCGAATCCAGGAGGCGTTGACTTTCCAGGTTAATGGCGGTGGCTGAATTGGTAGCCTTTTCTAGCTTGCTGATCAGACTGCAAAGCTCTAGGAACCGAGCCTCGTGATCAACGCTTGAGGCATGTTTAAGCACCGAGCCCAACAGGGCTGTGAATTCTTTGACATGCGCGTAGTGCTCATCCTCATGTTTCAGCAGCAGAAACGTGCCGTGGTTGAACTCAGTACGCTCCAGCACTTCGTTGATGGTGGCGATACGATCTTGAATGTCCTCACGCTCGTCATCAATGGCCCGTTGCATGCGGCCCAGGGACTGGGTGGTATTGTTGTTTAACCGCTGCTGGAAGCGTTCAACCAGATCCGGCAGGCCCTCGTTATTAAGCTTGTCGAGGTAGTCGATGTAATCCTGGCGACCCTCGATAGTCGTCAACCAGTCATTGGCAACCAACGGCCACTTTGTCTTGAAGCTGTTGATGATCGCGATCATGCGACCGTTGTAGTGATTCGCTCGTTTGCCAATCGAGTTCAATGCATCATCCAGGAACTCTCGCTGGGTTTTCTCCAGTTGATGGAGTTTATCCAGATGTTCCAGGGTAAGAATGCCAACACGCAGGGCCAGTGAGCTGCGTACCGTATCTACCAAGCCTGCACTGGCAGCCTGGGCTGCAACTTGACGACTTTTGTTGGCCTGCCGGATCTCCAACTCGAGCCCACCTACCTCTCTGGCATTTTGGTTTTGCGCAGTGCGGATTTCCTGGAGCTCTTTTTTAGCCTGTTCAAGCAGCGCTTTGGCCTTACTCAGATCGCTGTCTGGAGCATTGAGTGCCGCAAGGTCGTTCTTGAGGGTGTCCAGGTGTTGCTTGGCCAAAGTAACGTCGATTTGATCCCACAGGGTTTGAGCCACACGCTTCCAGATGGCCTCAGAGGCCACCAAGTTGTCCATTTCCTGACGTTTCACAGCTTCATCGGATCGGGCGGAATCGAGGCCATCCCGCAGGCGCTCCCCCTCTTCCTGCAGTGCTGCCAGCCGGCTGAGGTTGTTGAATCCGAGGTACCAGTTCTTTTTATCGTCGACGCGTGTCCCGTCCTTCTTCTCAAAACGCCCCTTCTCCATCTGTACCAGGCCCTCGCGGGTCATGGAGTAAGGGGTATCATTGAGCACTTCTGCGGAATCCACACAGTGCAGGTCGAAACGCGCCAAATGGCGCTTTAGCCAGTCACGATACTGGTGTTCTTTCCATTCCAGTTTGCGCAGGAATCCGTCGCCGAGGAACTCCGGGTTACGCTCGGTTTTGCTGACAACCTGGACGCGAACATGCAGGCCGGTGTGCCGGCTGTTTACCCAGCCCGTAACCATGCGGAACTTGTCTTCGGGCACCAGCAACGTTGTCCGGTGGCCCCCAAGCGCCCGCTCAATAGCCCCGCGCCACGGCGCTTCGGTACTGCGCACATCGAGCAGCTCACCGATGAATACGACGCCATCCTTGTTGAGTTGCAGGCTCTCAACCATCTCGTCCCGCAGGCGCTGAAAGGCGGCGTCAATGTTGGAGTTGGGCCGCTTCTCGATTTCACTGATCTGGGCCTGCAGGCTCTTTATCTGTTGGGTAATGCCCGAGAGAACGCCACGCGACTCGCCGAAAGCATTTTTCGCGTCGTCAATCTGAGCGGGTAAATCAACCAGGACAGCTTTGGCCGAAGCGATGTTGTCCCGCACGGCGCTCGCCGTAAGCGTTTCAGCAAGCGCAAGATCACGAGTGTCCTTCTGATAGTCATGGGCCTTATTGGTCGTGGTCTGGTAGCCCTTCTCCGCATCCTCAACCTCACGCCGCAGGCTATCAAGGCGATCACCGCCCTGCTGCTGGTATGCGTGTAAAAGTGAGGTTACACGCTCCTCAGTCTGCGACACCGACTCAGCCAAACGCTTACCGTCCGACGTCAGGTCATCCAGCGAGCGATCCAGATCTTCACAGCGCAGTTCCCAGAGTCGGTTGCCCTGCTCACCAAAGAATGCAGTCAACCCAGCGGCCTCTGAATTGACCTGCCCTTGCTCCTCCAAAGAACTCTCATAGTTCCGGTTATGGTCTGGCAGGATGCTCAGCACCTCCTTCTGCTGCTTGGCTGTATCCAGCTCATTGTGGACGGCGATCAGATCGTCGAATTCCTTGACAACCCCAGTAGCCAGATCGCGAACTTTGCTGGGCTCCAGCACCAGTTCACGGATCAGCGCTGTCAGGTCATCAATCTTCTTCAGACCCAATGCACGCTGCAGCAGCGCCGGCGCATTGGAGTTTTCCATGCGTAGCAGCCGGGTGAAATACTCTTGGTAGGCAGAAAAACTGTTGTCAAAGTGCTTAAGCATTGGGTCGTCATCGACATACTGCTTGAGCTGGCGCACGTTGTTGGAACCAAACTGCTGCAGGAGCACTTCCAGACTGACATTCCGCTTACCCACCAGGTAGAAACGCTTGAGGTCAGTCATGGAGGCGCCGGCCTGGCGAATCCAGAACATGGACACCAACGTGATCAAGGAGCCGTCGTCGGCCCGGTACAGGGCACGCAACGCGGTCATGGTGGCGCCATCGCGCTTCATCAGGTTGAGGGTTTGGGAACCGTCGTGGGCTGTCCCGTAATTGCCGCGAATATAGGACATCAGGTTGCGATCTGAACGATCACCTTGCGAGGCTGCGATGTTGAATGACGTTTGCCCAGGTCGGTTGAGCAGCGCCATGTGCGCATCGATGAGCGTCGACTTACCCGCACCGTTATCACCGGTGATCAGGGTGCCTTCAGGGTCGATCACTGCCGTGTGCAGCCCGTGGAAGGAACCCCAGTTGTAAACCGAGATCTCCGCCAGGCGGATCTGTCCTGTAGAGAATAGATCGCCGAAGCTGGTATTGGTCATGTCAGACATCGTCTTCTACCTCTTGTTGATCCATCACACTCCCCTGGTCGGCCAGCTGCTGGTACTCGCTTAGGAGGGTATTCAGGAAGTCGGCATTGACCACGTACCGAATGACCGGGGTGATTTCCAATCGGTCACCGTCGCCGCGCACATTCGCCAGCAGGCGCTTTTCGCGCAGCTTGGCTATAGAGCCATTGAGGGTCTTGCGCTCAAGAGCGCTGCTGTTGGTCAGCTTCAAGAAAGGGGTCATGAGTTCGGCGATGGTGTCGACATCGATCATCACCTTGTTCTCACCAATGACTTCCCGCTCTTGGTAGTACTTGCGCAACACCAGTAGCACCAAGGTGTCGTAAAGCGGCATGGTGCGTTTTCCAACCAGGCTTGAGCCATCCTCGTCTGTCAGATCCTCGAACTCGGATTCACTCAAGTCCTGCTCGAGCAGGATAGCAATGCCTGCTTTCTGGTCTAGCGTCATACACAGCAACATGTTGGCCAGATGAGCGGTAATGAGCGCTTGGTGATGGCACAGCGCTTCAAAAGCCAGGCGCTTCTTTTCAGCCCGCACAACACCTGTGTTCAACAGCAGCCTCAGGGCCCGGCGAGCCTCAGCTGGCATGATACCGTGGACAACCGCTGATTCAGGTTGGACGGCCACTTCGTCAAGTTCGCCGGGCTCCTCCTGCTCCGCCAGTCCATCTTTCGAGTGTTCTGTATTGGCCAAGGCCGGGACTGCTTCCTGGCGGTAATTGTCGAAGAGCGACGGTGCCAATTCAGCGTTGTTTTCGTCTTCACGGTTCATAGGGGGAGGCTCTCTAAATTCTCCGGGAACTGATCGGCGCTCAGGAGTAGCACCGGAATTTTGGCACGTATGGTCTGGCCTTGTCGGTCAGCGACCACCAGATGCTCGACGCCCTCGAGGGAAACCGCTTCAATTGCTTTGGCGATGCGGACAAGGGCGACCAACTCCTCAAGCCCGCCCTGAATAGGGCGCAACTCGGCGATCTGAGCCAGACTCATCGGCCCTTGGCTTTTGAGCAGGTCGCGCATGGCTTCGGCCACCTCCTGAATCTTCACAGCCTCCAGACACTCAAGAATGGTGTCACTCACAGTGGTCTGGTTACTTTGCGGAACCACCTTGCTGGTATCCAGGCTGGCTTGCGGTTGCATCAGTCGAATGCTCGATGGCGAGCTAACCGAGAATGGCCCGCTGGCTACATGTACCTTCAGTGAGGTGCGTGGGCCAATGTCTTGATCCTTAAAGGTGACGGCCAGTTTTTCCAGTTGGCGCAACACCTGCTCGACTGCCCTGCGTTCGCTCTGAGCACCAGCCTCGACAAACGCCCTGAGGCTTTCCTGGGTGCGGCGACGTACCGAAATTACCCGCTGACTTTCGCGACTCAGCTCACGCACCAGATGTGTGAGAAAACGGATTTCTTGTGCATTCAGGTGGGATCTGGCAATCGGACGATCCAAAATCGACCGGATTTGCTCGCGGAATTCTACGCTCCGGTTCTCGTCGCAGAGGAGTCTGAAGAAGCCGTCAAACGCCTGACCAGCGTCTGTCTGCAAAAGTGCCTCTTCATTATCCAGAAGGTTCTGGATGACCAGGCCACGACCGCCTTCCGATTCGATCATCTGAACACGGATGCTCTGGTCAAGTTGACGGATGTCATCCTCAACCCGGCGAAAATCACCGGTTAGCCCGGAGGCCATCTGGTAGACACCGCGTACTCGTTCACGCTGTTCGGCACTGGATAGCTCGGGCACGATGCCTGCTTCCAGCCGCAAGACTTCTTCATTCAGTTCTGCCAACCGTTCACGCAGTACGAGCAAACGCTCTTCAGCACTCGGGTTGAGAGCGACTGCTAGGTCTCGTACAGCGTCTTGGACTCGGCGTAGGTGGGTGGCAGATGTCGTGGTATCCCTGCTCTCAAGACCCTCGACAAATCGCAGTGCCTGATGAAAGGCGTCAGTACGGGTCAGGTGGTCATCATGCTCACGCATCCAGCCGGCATGGATCCAGTTGCGCAGGTGCGAGTTGGCGTTGTCTTGCATGCCATACGCTTCCTGCCAGGTCGGCAACTCCGCCTCAAGGGCGGCTTTTGCCCGTGCGAACAACACCTCCTGTTCGTCAACAAACAGGCTGTCGATGAACGCCAGGATGATCGGTGCTGAATCTGCACGCAGCAAGCGCCAGGCGGACTGTTCACTATGCAAACGACGATAACGCGCTTGCTTCTCGTACAAACTCATCGCACCTCTCTAGTCGGCAGTCTTGCAGCGAGTTTTACAGGATTGATTTGAGTCGCATTTCACGGTTGGGCAGCCTACGCCATAGATCAGCCAACAGGGTGCAACATTTTAGGGATTGAGCCACTCAACAACCTACGTTTCCTCCCTTGCATTCGAGCACATATTGACCTAATGTCAACACCATGTTTTAAGCATTGATTCTGGGTCAAGTTATGAAAAACGCAGATTTGCTGAAACAAGCCATGAAGTGCCTCAACCTGACCGGAGTTGCTCTCGCTGATCAGGTCACGGCATTGCGCGAAGACGGGAAGCGTACAGCCCCAGAAACCATCAGTCGGTGGCTGAATGGAACCAACCCTGTCGATCCTTGCCTGATGGGTTGGGTGACCGAACGGGTTAGGGCCAAGGTTCGAGAGATCAACAAGCCGCAGTTGACCTTCCCTGAGGATAAAGGTGTGGTCATTGCTGTCACGAACATGAAAGGCGGCGTCGGCAAGACCACCGTGGCAGAAAACCTGGCAGCGATCTCAAAGCTCACCTTCGGGCTCACTACCAGCTTTCACTATGCCGCGACCCCGGGAAATCGCAAGTATGCGAGTCACTCTATCGACTCGATGAAGAGCCTATACATCAAGTGCCCTGATTTCGAGCCTGAAGAAATCTTGGCCTACACCCCTGCTCCAAATGAGGTGATGATCGTCGACGTATGTGGCGGGCTGGTCAGGGATTCGCTTGACGTCGATGGGGATAACCTCATTCCTGTTGAAAATGGTTTCCTCAACCGGTTTCGGCCCGACATTTATATCGTACCAACCAATGTAGAAAGTCTCACCGACATGGACTCGACAATGCGCCTGATCAACTCAGGGGCACTGAAGGCCAGGCTACAGGTTCTTCACCGCCCTCGGTTCATGAGCATGGATTTTCATGCAACGGCTTCGAAAAGCGGCCTCGATCTCAACAGCGACATCGTGTGCCCGTTTTTCATTCCAACCAGCCCCTTCAATAGCAGGCACATCCCCGTAGACTTCATGAGCGGTTGGCGGGACGAAGTCCAGGAGCACTATCACCACCAGCTTTTTACTCACATCGTCGAACTCCTCGACTTCACCTTGCTCAATGTGGACGAGCTGATGGATGAGGTTAAAACCATGAATCTTGAAGGCCTGCTGGATATCGTGACTGGATAAGCTTGCGATGATAGTAACGGGCGAGCGTGGGTGCGGGTGTTACGGCACGTGCTGCGTTATGCCTGTGCGGTGTGCGATTCAAACCTGATTCAGGTCAGCCATTTGCCCGAGCAACTGCAAGATCACAGACTTGATGGCCCAAGCTCTGGCGACACCATTGATTGCTGCGCGAGCCCGGAGCGCCAGGCACTGCTCGATGCCTTGGTGCGTCACCGCTGGAAACCCACCGCTGCTGCCAAGTCTTTGGGCATCTCCCGGGCAATCCTGTATCGGCGGGTGCATCAGCACGGCATCGACATGCCTGGCAGAAGCCAGGTGTAAAGCCTGGCTCCCGTGGCAAGCCGCTGTAATGAGCGCTCGTATCGACTCGTGGCGCAGGCCTGGCTGCGGTCTACCGCCCAGTGAAAAATTCCAGCAACTTAGCACCTTGATGGAAAATGGAGAGATATCCGGGCGCGCCAAAAACGATCAGTACAAGCACTTGGTGTGCCTTATTCTCCTGCCCCCCATGCGCCTTCATCGGCAGCCAGATCCTCTAATAAGCGACAGTAGTCGGCAAACATTGCGTCAACCAGTGTCGGAGCCAGGCGGCCAGCCGCAAGATCCCAGTGGATCAACAAACCTTCTTGCTGCTCGATACTCAGATTGTCCAGCGCCACCCCGTGAGTGCGACTTGTACTTTTAACGAGTGTTACTCCCTCGGGCAGGTCCATTGGTCCTTGTGGGTTGAGTCGGGTAAACACCACAGGGAAATCAAGTTTGCGCGGTCGTTGTTTATCCGTCGCCACCTTACGAAGCACTTTCAGGCCGCTGATCGTGCTGTGTTTTTGATCCTCAGTAAAGATCCGTTCGCAACGTCGGGCCTGTTCTATAAAAGTCATCGGTTCGTCGTTGAAATCGATCCAGCTCAACGTCGTGAAATCGCCGACTAGCGCGTTGATCTGCGGGTGTACTGCAAGCCTCTTCCAACCAGGGGCCACCAGAGTAAAGGCCGGCAGCGCGCAGTGTTTCGCGATGCTCCAGGCATAGGCAGAAATCAGTAACGCGTCGGCCGAGATACCTGCTTGTTCGATGCGATCGCGCAGCGCCGGCCAACAGTCAAGGTAGTACTCGTATTCCAGGTACAGGCCATTGATGTCCCTGTTGTCATTCACCCGCGGCCCTTGCGGCAGCAGTCGGAATTTTTCCTGCCAGTAGAGAGTGGCGCTCTGCGCCGCTGGCGAGCGGTTGTACTGTCCGAGAGCCTCGATATAACCCGCGAAATTGATGGTCAGCGGCGTCAGTGTTCGACCGTGGTAGAGATTGAGTAATTGCTGGACCAACAGATCTCGACTGGGAAGGTCGACGAGCAGCAGGTCTACGGCCAGATGCACCAGGCTGTGGCCTTCATCCCGCGTACTGACGTGGAGTTTGGCGTAGGGCCAATCACCCAGCGCAGTCACCTGCCCGAGCATCTCTTCGGCGATCCGGGAACTACCGACGCCCTGCTCGCCCGGTTCGAGTTGCACCAATGGCAGTGTCTCCATTATCTGCTGGGTGCCATTGGGAAGAATCCGCGTCCGTAGCATCGGATGGTGCGCCACCAACTGCTGCCAGGCGTGCGCCAGCCGAGGAACATCGAGCGCTTCGATGTCGACGGCCAAGTAGAGATGTGAACTGCCTTGCCCTCCGTGCAGTGATCGGCTGAAGGCGTACGCTTGCTGTTGATCGGTCAATGCAAAGGGCAGTGTTGGCGGTGCGCCGGACGTCAGATAAAAAGGCGCCGCATGGATCAACCCGGATGTCTTCAACGCCCGCCAGTTGGCATCACCGTCCGCCAACGTGACCAGCAGCTGGCAATAATCGCCAAACAGCTGATCGATCATGCCGTCGGGATAGCAGTCGATGGCAACGTCCCAGCTGAGACTCAGTGCACCACCACGCTCGCGCAGTTGGTGATCGAGGTTGATCTGCGGCGTCTGGGTGACACAGTAGTGCTGGGCATCGCCAAAGCTCTGCGCGCCGTCGATCACCGGGTTGTTGAGCATCGAGGTGAAGACCACCTCTCCACCGTTGAAAGGCGGCGATTTGTCTCCACGATGACGGATTTCCCGAAGCGCAGAGACGCCGCCGACGCTGGAGTGGTCAAGATCCTCCAGCAACTGGCGCTGCACCCGTTGCACCCATTCGGCCAGGTTTTCTCCCCGCGCGCCGTCAAAGGCAAAGAATTGCGTCGAGATCAACGGCCCGACCAGACGATCAATGTCCGGGTGCACAGGGAGTCGGCCATAGCTGGTGCAGGTCAAAGAAAATGCCTTGCCGGCATTGGCCTGTAGGAGGATCAAACCGAACAGGCTCAGCAGCAATGCAGTGCCTGAAACCTGTAAAGCGTCGCCCTGCTCCTTCAATCGCTGCCAACGGCTTTGCTCAAGGGTCGAGGTCAGTCGTCGACGCTCTCGCCCAGCGGGCCGCGGCGCCTTGGGCAAGGACAGGCCAGCAGGTGCCTGCGCCAACTTGTCGACCCAGTACTGCAAGTCACGCTGGTAGCGCGGCGACTGCTTGAAGGCTTGCAGCGACAACTGATAGTCACGGAACGACAAGCCTTGATCCGGCAATACGGCGGCAGGCTCCTGGTAAATCATCAGCCATTGCTGCAACAGTACGTCCAACGACGTGGCGTCGACAATCAACTCGTCGATGCTCAGGTGCACCCGGCTGTACTGTCGATCCAGCAACGAAACGGCTATCTCGAAAAACGCTTCCTGGCCGGTCAGATAAACCTTGTGGGACATCAATGCGCGAAGTGCTTCCAGCGATTGCTCGCGATCCGCCGGCTCGCTACGACGCAAGTCGCGGGTTTTGAAGCGATAAGGTGTCGGTTCGCCAACCTGTTGGCAACCATCATCCAGCAACCTGGTCCGTAGCACCTCGTGGCGGATCATCAGTCGATTCCAGGCCTGGTTGAGCCTATAGACGTCCAGATCGGGCCAGTCAAACTCCAGATAGATATGACAACCCACCCGCTCAGCCTCGGCCAGCAGTGTGCGCCCCGTCAAAAACGATTGCTGGATATCGTTGAGTGCAAAAGGCTGATGCCGGGCGTCGGGAGCCACCTGCAACACCGGCACAATCTGATCGTCGCCCTCACGCTCCAACGCCGCCAGACAGGTCTCCACCGCGCCAAGGCTGAGGTAAGGGCTGAGTTGAGCCAGCGATACCGACAGTTGCAGCTGCTGCTCCAGCCTGGCCTTGAGGCCCACGGCGCCCAGAGAGCTGAGGCCCAGACTGGCCAGGCTTCGCGACTCGCAACCCGCTAGAGTCTGCGGATCACATCCCAGCAGTTCGGCGAGGATCTGACGCACGTTTTTCTGTGGTGGTGCCTCGCATTCGCTTGCCTGACTGGCGGCTTCACTCCGTCGTGGCGCCAACCAGTGACGCTCCCGTGCAAAGGCATAGCCCGGCAGGCCTATCCGCCGTGGTTCCCCCTGATGCGGCAGTTTGAGCCAGTCCGGTTCGGCGCCCTGCTGCCAGTAACCGGCCAGCGCTGGCAAGTCACGGCCCATCAGTGCCCGGGCGACAGCGTCGCCTATACCGGGGGCCGGTTCATCAACCAGCACGATATTATCCGGCAAGCCCCGAGCAAGCTCGTCCAGCTGCCGCTGCAAAGAACCGATGCTGTCCACCACGCAAGCCCAGCGGCAAGCCATCGCCGTTCGTCCCACTTGCAACGTATAAGCGATGTCAGCCAGACACAGATCGCGGCGTTGGCCGATAGCGTGACTCAGCCGTGCCGCCTGTTCCTTCAGCCTGGCGACATCACGCGCCGACAACAGGATCAATTGGGGCTCGATATCATCCGCTGGCACGCACTGGCGGGCGCTGAACTCCTCCACGACCAGATGGGCATTGACGCCGCCGAAACCATAACTGTTGATACTCGCCCGACGTGGCAATTCAAGGCCATCGGCGTCCTTCAGTGCTGGCCATGGCCGGCTTTCGGGCGAGAGCGACAGTTGCTGCGGATCGAGCGTGATCGCCGGGCTGAGTTGTTGATACCCCGCGATTCCCGGCAGACGCCGCTGTTTCACTGCATCGATCACCTTGAACAACGCTGCCATGCCGGACGCCAACTCACAATGCCCGATCAGTGGTTTCAAGGTGCTGATGCTCCACGGAGTGCCGGGTTGGTCGTCGCAGCTCAACTGCGTGCGCGCCGCCTGGATCGCGTCGATTTCAATGGCATCCCCCATCGCCGAACCGGTGCCATGGGCTTCCACGTAGCTGACAGTGTGTGGCGCAACCCCGGCACTGCGGTAGGCGGCAACCATCGCCGCTTGCATGCTGTCGTGATCGGGCGCGGTCAGCGCAATCCCTCGCCCGCCATGACCGACGCCGCTGCCCTTGATCTTCAGATGAACCCGGTCACCGTCGCGCAGCGCATCGGCCAATGGCTTGAGCAGCAGCACGCCCACCCCTTCGGAACGCACATAACCATCAGCCCCGGCCTGGAATGAACGGGTATGCGCCTGTTCGCTGAGAAAGCCCATCTGCCGGTAGCCGGTCGTTTCATCAGGCGACAGCAGCAGATTGACCGCGCCGATCAGCGCCTGTTGGCACTCGCCGGCTTTGATCGCCTGCATAGCCCGATGCAGAGCAACCATTACCGATGAGCAGGCGGTGTTGCAGTATTCGCTGGGGCCGCGCAGATCGAGGAACCAGGAAACCCGGTTGGCGTACATGCAAGGCGAAGAAGACGTCAGCAGAAACGGGCTAGCGCGGGGTACCTCGACGATGTCGCGGTACTCACTCGGCGCTGCTGCGATAAACACGCCAGTGTGGCGGCGGGCAAATTCTGCGACAGGAATCGCGGCATCGTCGAGCGCCAACCAGGCATGCTGCAACAGCAGCCGTTGCTGCGGGTCCATGAGCGCCGCTTCCGCCGCCGAGATTCCAAAAAACTGATGATCGAAACACTCGATCCCGTCGATGTAGCCGCCCAAAGGTCCAGCCATAGCGCGTTCGGGCGGTACTTCGCGTATCTGGCTGACGCTACTGCGAACGGCAGCCCAGAATCCCTCCAGTTCTCCACCGGGGAAAGACCCGCTGATGCCGATAACCGCAAAGTCATTGTCTTCTGTGGTGGGCGTCGATGGCGGTGTTTGCGGTAAGGCTGCCTGAGTCTCTTTCGGCGGCGGCACCTGCGTTCCGAGGCGTTCTTGCAACGCGGCGACGATTTTTTCGACGCTGTTGTAGCGAAAGAAGAAGCTCGGCTCCAGCGCCAAACCTAAGGTCATTCCCAACTGTTCACCGAGCCCGAGTAGATCAGCCGAGTCCAGTCCCAATTCCATCAGGCTGTGGCGTGGCGACACTCGGCTGTCTTGCGCTTGTCCCAGGCAGCGATTGACGCTCTGACGAACGGCGTCGTCGATGGAGATCGTCGGCGGGTCAACCATTGCCGTGGCCAGCTGTATTTCCTGGCGCTGGCGGCAGGCCAGGTCATAACGCACCAGAACGCCATGCCCCGCATTATCGGCATCGGCGGGACGATAACCAGCGACCAGTCGCTCGATTCGCGCGCCGTGCAATTCGTGGAAACGCAACACCGGGTCCAGCAGCACGCCCCGCTCGTCACGGCTATGGATGTAGTCCGCCAGGGCAATGTGGCGGTACTTGGGATAGTCCTTGCAACGGGTCACGCCGACTACCGTGTCAACGCCGTTAAGCACCGTGCAATATTGCAGCATGAATTCCAGCAACTGATCGCCGTAACCACTGTACTGATGCGCCGGTAGAATGTTCAGGCTCTGGATTTGTACCGTGCTGCCCTTGCCGTGAAACAGCTGATCGACCGTGGCGAAATTGACCGCGAACAGCCCCTCGATTTGCTGGATGCGCTGGGAATAGATCACACCGACCAATTCACCCTTGAACTCCAGCGCCAGTTGACCGGCAGGATACTGACTCAAGCGGCGCCGCAGGATGTGTTCATCGACCCGGCCCCCTTCGGGCCAGCAGGCGTGTTCGAGCATCAGCAGCGCGGGCATATCCGCCAGCGTTACATGGCGAACACGGTAATCACGTGCCCTGTAACATCCGCTGGTGGCCTCGCAGTCGATGCCGTCCAAGGGCCGCTTGTGCAGCATCCCCGGGTCGGCAAACAGCCCGGCTCCAGCCAGCGCCATCAGGTAGTGTGCCGCTTCAACCGGGTAATGACAGGCAAAGTGATCAGCCTGAAAACCGTCGGGGCGCCAGTGACTTTCGCTCAGTACTATCGGTTGCTCGCCGATCAGTGCCGCCAGTGCTAGTGCCGAGTTCTGGAGACTGCCAAGTACGCTGGCGCCCTCCGCCGCCACCCCGTCGGACCGCAGGTAATAACGCTGCGGCGCCCATTGTGCTGTTGCTTGCGACGCAATCCCCGGCTGTTGCAGGTTTTGCTGACCGATACCCAACCACAACACTCGCGCACTGGCACCGACACCCGCGTTCCGAAGCCGCAGACGTAGCGCCGCCGGATCGCTCACTACCGCATCATCAAGCATCAGCAATTGCAGGGGGTTGCTGTCCAGCACCTGGCCTCGGGCCGTATGGTGCCGCACCCATTGCCCCAGTTCACTCAACGCAACGCCGGGATGGCTGCCCAACTCGACGATCCAGTCCGGCTGCGCGGACAACGGCTGCGCATCGAAGACCTTGCCCAGCAACTGTTCAAGGGCGGGCCGATCACCCGGCCAGACCTGCTGCTCAGCAGCACCCTTCAACCATTGCAACACGCCTGCCCACTGCTCACCCTTGCCGAACAGCAAGTCATCAAGGGTCGCGGGCAAACTGGCGTAGTACGCCAGAAAAGGCTCGCTCAGCCGTTCGTCTATCAGCGTTCGCCGCTCGGGATGAAGCACCAGTTGTCGTTCTTCGCGGCGAATCCATTGCTGGGTCCGGAGAAAATCGCTCAATAGCTGGATGCGTTCCGGGCCGGTCTGGCCGTTGTCGATGCGCCGTGGATCAACCCGCCCAGTGTCGGTATCAATCGCCCCGCTCAGTTGCAACCGGCGCAACAGCACCAGCGACAACAACTCGTTCAGGCCGCGAATAAAAGCAGGACAGAGCAGATTCCAGTCCAGCGCCGACAGCTCCAGCCAGCGCCACAAGTGCGGTATGTCCTCCGCACGCGGCATTCGCTGCGGCGCCAACAACGAAAACAGTTCGACCACTTCTGTGGGCAGCGTGTCGATTGCCGATGCACGGCCATTGAAGAAGTACTCGTCGCGACTCGACTGGCTCAGCCAGCCAAACGCCTTCAGCCCGTCAAAAGCCACCCGCAACGGACCGGCATTGATCGAAGCAGCGGCTAAAAAAGGCGCAAACCCGAACGGCTGGTTGATTCCACTACGAGAGATCAGTTGACGACTTTCCAGACTCAGCACACTGGCAATGAAAAACAACTGATCGGTAAACGTGGCGTTCATCGTCTTTTCCATGACAAGGCATCCATTCGATTGTGCAGTCACGAAAAGGTGGCGGCGTTTCGCACGCTCTTGACGAGTTTGGTCAGCACCTCGCCCGGCCCGAGCTCCTCGAATTCGAATTCCCCTTGGCGCATCAGGTACTGCACGGTATCGAGCCAGCGCACCGAGCCGCAGATTTGCCGGGTCAGGTTGTCGACCAGTTCATTATCGCGATAAGGCGCAGCGTGGATGTTGGCGATCACTGGGGTGTGCAGCGGCGAATAGTCGAACGTTGCGAGGTACTCGCCAAATGCGCCCATCGCGCTGTGCATGTAGCGCGAATGGAAAGGAGCGCTGACCGGTAGCACAACAAAGGTAATGTCCATCGCCTGGAAAATTTCCTTCGCCTCGCTGAGCGCCTCGACAGGACCGGCGAGCACCACCTGAGACGGTGAGTTGTAGTTGGCGACGTCCAGCGCGCCGAGGCCGTGGCGCGACAGCAGCGTATTGACTTCGTCAGGGCTGCGACCAATGACGGCCGCCATGCCGCCGCCGGTGGCAAGGGCCATCAGCTCGCCGCGTTTTTTCACCAGTTTCAATCCGGTTTCGAAGGAGAATGCACCAGCGGCAAACAACGCGCAGTACTCGCCCAGGCTGTGACCGGCCAGAAAATCGGCTTTACGCGGGTCCGCCTGCTGTTTGGCGAGAAATGCCAAGGCACTGACGGTGTAGAGCGCCGGTTGGGTAAACCGGGTGTTGGACAACTGTTGATCGGGATCTTCTAGGCATAGTGTTTTCAGCGAATAGCCAAGAATTTGGTCCGCCTGCGCCAGATGCTCGGGAAACTGCTCGAACAACGCCGCGCCCATGCCCAACCGCTGCGAGCCCTGCCCCGGAAACACATAAACGCGTTTCGGCCCGGACGGCAATGGCGTCGATGGACGCTGCACCAGGCGGGTCGGCTGCTGGACCTGAAGTGCCGCAGGTTGCACAGCAGCCTGCACCGGCAAAGGCGCCGCCGGTGCTGCCGGTGCTGCCGGTGCTGCCGGTGCTACGTTGGCAGGCAACGGCTGCAAGGCACGGCCCAGGGTCAGCACCTCGTCGAATTTTTCCAGGTCGCGGCCGAACGGGCTAAGCACCGGGAAAATCGCCGGCAAGACACGGTCACGAATATTCTGTTTGATGAGGTTGGCCAGCGTACCGCTCGGGCCGAGGTCAAGGTAGATCATCGATTCGCCACGCTCGGCGGCCTCACGCTCGATCCGCTCCAGTGTCTGGGAAAAACGGATCGGCTGGCGGATGGTTTGCCAGAAGTGGTCGCTGTCGAGTTGCTGCAAGGTCTCGGTGTTATGGCAGGAGATCACCGGAATCTGCGCCTTGTGCAGAGTGGTCTGGCTGATCAGCGCCTCGACTTGCGGCCTGAGAAAATCGATATGGCGCGAATGGAAGGCCTGATTGACTGGCAGACGCTGGAACACAATGTCTCGAGCGCTGAGGTGAAGTTCGGCATCGGCAATCATGCCGGACGGGCCGGCAACGACGATCAGCGAGGGTGCATTGTAGGCTGCGATATCGCAGTGCTCGCGCAGCACCGGTGTCTGCTGATACAGCGACTCTGCGGCCAGGATCGCCAGCATCGCACCGTCGCCTGCCGGTGACTGACGCAGGTGGAACAGTTGCCCCTGACGCACCACAAGGCGGATTGCGTCAGGCAGCGAAATGACGCCTGCCAACGCAGCGGCGGCGAGTTCGCCGAGGCTGGTGCCCAGCAGATAATCAGGGGTGATCCGATGCTCGATCAGCGTCTTGCCCAGCGCGTATTCGATCATGAAGATCGCCGGGTGACTCAGGTGAATATCATCGAACGCCTTTGAGCGCGGATTGTTGTCGTGATAAATCCCGGCGATTACCGACTGACCCAGTTCGGCGTGAATCAGTGTGTCAAGTTCGTTCATCCAGCGGTGGAACACCGAATTGTTCTGATAGAGCTCGCGGCCCATCTGATAGAACTGGCAGCCCTGGCCGGGAAACATGAATACCACGCAAGACGTCTGTCCCTGAAAAAGATACGGCATAAATTTCGTCCTGAAATGGATAGCTGACGTTACGGCTCGCAGTATAGGAGCCGATCTGGAACGGCCTGCGACATCGATAAAAAAATCTTCGGGGCCTTAGCCCATGACCGCTATGCTCCTCAGGCGGCCGCATCTGCGCCATGCAATCGGCGCTGTTGCCGCGAATACAGTGAAATGCAAGCTCTGCAGTTTTTTTCGACACGGAGGTAGACATGACGACGCAAGGACAAGAAACCGTATCGCCAATCAGTCAGTGGTACGACATGATGACCCGGATGTTCCCCGACAAACGTCTGACCTTCCTCAACTACGGCTACCTGGCTAAAGACAGTAGCTTTGACTGGATCAACGACGAAGATCTTGAACAAAAATGCTCGGCAAACCTGATTCGCACCCTGCTGGGCGATACCGATCTGCGCGGCAAGAAGGTCCTCGAAATCGGCTCGGGACGCGGCGGTAATTGCTCCTACCTCGCCCGCTATACCGGCGCCGCGTCCGTGACCGGGCTGGATTTTTGCCCGGCACATATCGAGTTGTGCAACCGGGTGCACCCTATTGAAGGGCTGACCTTCGTTGAGGGCGACGCGATGGCACTGCCGTTTGTCGATAACGAATTCGACGTCGTTATCAATATCGAGTCGTCCCACTGCTACCCTGACCTCAACACGTTTGGTGAAGAGGTGCAGCGTGTGTTGAAGAAGGATGGCTTGTTTTTTTATGCCGACACCATGAAAGGCGACAACACCAGTGCCCTGTCCGAGCGTGACAGCATTGGTGTCGACTTCTTCACCAACGTGCTGGAGCAGCACCAGGCAATGATTCGCCACGCCGGCTTCGAAGTTGAGGAGCATGCCGACATTTCCGAAGGCGTGATCAGGGCGTTTGAAAGCGAGCAAGGTCACCTCAAGCACCTGCTCAAAAGCCTGGTGGACGAGAAAAAACAGCACAGTGACTCGCTGCCACCCGAGGTCTGGCACGCGTTCGACACCATGTTCTATTTCTTCGACGACAGCGGCGTCAAGGCCTATAAAAACGGCCATCTGGTGTACAAGTACTGGCGTTTGAAACAGGCCGTCTAGTCCATTCGGGTGGCGGGTGGGGAGACAGCTTCGGGCGTTATCCAACGGCATTCCCCACCCGCTTTTCGCCATATAGGGACGCGCAGAACTGCGCGATCACTCTGAACACTTCCGGCTGGGTCAGCAGCGTCATGTGGTTAGCCGATGCCACCTCGATCATCTCGAAGTTCGGTAATTGCCGCTGCCACTCTTGCCAGTAATCGGCGTGATTAAAAGCGGCGAACTCCTGGCTATCGGTGGAGAAAAATGGCTCCAGGTCGCCCATCCACACGCCGCTGGCATTGCGAAAGTAATAACAGGCGACGTCACCGGCCTTGGGCAATGGCTGGATTCGATAATGCTCCACCTGATATGCCTGCTGGATCTGCGTGACTTGTGCCAGAAGCTGTTGCAAACGCTCGTCGCTGGTCTTCAGGCCCCGCTGCCGGGCCAGCGCCGTCAGTTGCTGCAGATAGTCCGCTGGCGACAGCGACAGATCGACCGCGTCGCGGTGGATCAACACCTCGGCGAAGCGCTCCGGGGCCTGGCCGATGGTCATCTGCAAGGACATGTTGACGGTTTGCAACAAGCGGGTCTTGTCGGCAAGGCGGGCGGTACGTTCACCGGTCACATCCGGTGAGTCCAGCATCACCAGGCTAGCGACGGTTTCCCCCAGCTCCTGCAACTGCCGGGTCACTTCATACGCCAGCATGCCGCCCAGCGAATAGCCGCCCAGGTCGTAGGGACCTTGCTGCTGAACCGACTGGATGACCTGAACGTAATAAGCCGCCATAGCCTGAATCCCCTGCAACGGTGCGCGGTCGGTCATCCAGCCTCGGGCCTGAAGCCCGAAGAACGGGCGCTGAATATGCTGGGCCAGGCCCTGATAGATTTCACTGCCGCCCAAGGCGCCATGGAACCAGAACACTGGTCGGCCACGCTGCACCTGATTGAGTCGTTGCAGCTCAGGGAAACGCGTCGTCGAACCGTTCAACAGGCCGATGATTTCCGGAGGCAGCACCGGTTTTTTGAAACTGGCAGATGCGCTCAGCAATTGAAGGACATCACCGAGGGTCAGGCACTGCTGGATTTCGGCCAGGGTAAGTCCAGGATCAATGTGCGCTTGCACCTGCATTGCCCACTGCAGCATCACGATGGAATCGGCACCGTAGGCGTTGAGTGGCTTGGCTGGCGACAAGTCGTTGGGTTGCATGCCCAGCAAGTCGGCAAGCAGACGCAACCCCTGTTCGGCGGCGGTTTCCTGGTCTTTGCCGACTGCCGGGCTTGCGCCCGTGATGTCGTCACGCAACGCCTTGTTTGACTGTTCCAGCCAGTAGCGCTTCTTGTCGAAGCCATACGTGGGCAACTGAATGAGATTCGCGCCGGTGTTTTGCGCAAGCTTGTCCCACGCAATCTCGCCACCCTGAGTCCAGAGAAGCGCCAGTTGTTGCCGGTCATCGGCGGCAATCAGGCCGTTACTCAGCGCTACGGCACCCGGGCCAGACAGCAGGCTGGCCAGCGCCGCCGGCACCTCGTCGACATTGCCAAAGGCCAGCGGCAAATCGAGTGTTTCCAGCGCGGCCATGGGTTCGCCCTGCTCCAGCACCCGCTGAATATCGGCTAACAGCGTGCGCAATTCGCCCGTGCTGGCCACCAGCAAGGCCAGCCGCAGCGGCATCGCCTCTCGGCCGATTTGCAGGGTGTGGGCCAGATCCTTGAGTCGAAGATCCGTATGGACATCGAGATGCCGCGCCAGCCTTGCCACTGCCTGCTGCAAAGAACCGCTGCTGTTCGCTGACAGCGGCACGATATGCAAAACGCCGTCCTCTTCCTGTGCCACATCGGTCACCGACGTTTCGGGGTATTCCTCGATAATCAGATGGGCATTGGAACCGCCAGCACCAAACGCGCTGAGCGATGCCCGGCGCGGAACGGATTGGCGCACGCCATCGATCTCGACCACCGGCTGAGGCCAGTCGGCCAACGTGCGTTGCAGCACGAATGGTGAGTGCTCGAAGTCCAGCTTGGGATTCAGCGGACCGAGCACCAGCGACGGCGCCAACTGCCGGTGTTGCAGTTGCAGCACCAGTTTGCTGAGCGCAGACATGCCCGAAGCCGCTTCGGCATGACCGATGTTGGATTTGACCGAGCCAATGGCGCAGGACTGACTGGCAACTCCCGCTTCGCTGAAAATGCGGTTCAGCGCGCTCAGTTCAATGGCGTCGCCCATCGCTGAACCATTGGCCGCCGACTCGACGTAGCTGACGGTTCGCGGGTCAATCCCTGCGCGTTTGAAGTTGCTGTCGATCAGCGCGGCCTGCACCTTGGTGCTCGGTACCGAAAAACCATGAGTGTGGCCACCGTGGTTGGTGGCGGTCGACTTGATTACCGCCAGAATGTGGTCGCCATCTCGTTCGGCGTCGGCCAGCGTCTTGAGCAACACTGCGCCGACACCCTCTGCCGGCAGATAACCGTCGCCATCGGCAAAGCTGCGGCTGCCGGCATGACTGCCAAGCACCTGACCGACGCTCAGGCCAATGTACTTCTTCGGATGCAGGGTCAGGTTGACGCCGCCGGCAATCGCCAGCCGACAGTCGCCATTGCGCAGCGCCTCGCCCGCGGCATGGATCGCCGAGATCGACGAGGAGCACATGGTATCGATTGCCAGACTCGGCCCCTGAAAATCGAAGAAATAGGACACCCGGTTGGCAATGGCGCTGTAGGACGTCACCGAAACCAGCGACTCCCGGACCAGATCCGACTCAAACGCCTGGTAATGCTGGTACATCACGCCGACAAACACACCCACCTGATGTTGATAGCGTTGCTTGACCTGTTGCCGGGTGATCCCGGCGCTTTCCAGCAGGTTCCAGCACGTTTCCAGGAACAGCCGATCGTTGGGATTGATGATTTGTGCCTCTCGGGGTGAGAGGTTGAAAAACAGCGGATCAAAATCCTCGACCCCGTCGAGAAAACCGCCCCACTTGCAGTACGTCATGTCGAGTCGGTCGCGCGCTTCGTCAAAGTACGCCTGATGATCCCAGCGCGAGGTCGGCACTTCGCTGATCAGGTCTTCGCCGCCAGCGAGCTTGCGCCAGAACGTCTCCAGGTCTTCGGCACCGGGGTAGCGGCCACTGAGACCGATGATTGCAAGATCGCGGCTGTTGCTGGTCCCTGGCGGCGTCGCGCGCTGTTGGCGGCGGCTGTGCTGGCGCCGGGGCTCTTGCGCCTCAAGTATCGACGCGGCCTTTTCACTGGACGAGCTGCGCTTGGCTGGCTCGGGCACCAGCAACTGGCGCATCGTTTCGAGGTGCTGCTGGATGAAGTACTCGCTCAGCTCGCGCACCGTCTGGTATTCGTACAACAGTGTGTTGGGCAGCGAGCCAAACGTGCGCTCCAGTTGGCTGGTCAGCTCGGTGAGCATGATCGAGTCGACCCCGTAGCGCTCGAACGAGCCGTCACTGTCGATCTTGTCCAATGGTCGCTTGAGCGTTTTCGACAGCAGTTGCTTGAAATGCCGGATCGCCAGCACGTTCAGGTCGCCCTCCACGGTTTGCGTCAAGGGTGCCGCCTCGACCGTCGCTTGAATCATCGGCACCGCTGGCGGCTCATCGAACATGACCGCCACCGGCTCATGCCACTGACCAGCGATAAACGTCTTGATCCTGGTGATATCGCCTTGCAGAATCATCCAGCGTTCGGCCCCGCGGGTATCGGCCAAGACCCGGCGCAGCAACGCCAGGCCGGCGCTGTCACTCAAGGGGTGAATCCCGGTCTGCTCTATCATCTGTTGTTCGCGCCGGGTATCGATCTGCATCCCGCCGTTGCGCCACAGTGGCCAGTTGATCGCCAGCGTACGGCCCTGACGTTGGCCGGCCCGAGTCTGGCAGTTACGCCAGCTGGCCCACTCGTCCATGAACGCGTTGGCCAGCGCATAGTCACCCTGCCCCGGATTACCGATCACCGCGCTCACCGAGGAGAACAACACAAAGCAGTCCAGCGGCAGATGCGCGCTGGCCCGGTCCAGGTTCAGCACGCCCGCCACCTTGGGCGCCAGCACCTCCGCCAGATCGGCCTCGCTTTTGTTCTTGAGCAGGCTGTCTCGGGTGATACCGGCGCAGTGGAAGATACCGTTAATCACGCCGAACGCTTGCTCGCACCGTGCAAGCAGTGCCTCCACAGCGCTCCGGTCGGCGACGTCCAGCGCCTCAAGCCGCACCTCGGCACCCAGTGCCTTGATCGCCTCGATTCGCCCGCTGACTTCGGGAGAACGTTGACTGGCCGAGCGACTGGCCAGGATCAACCTGACGCCCCGCGCCTGCCGGGCAATACTTTCAGCCAGCAACAAAGCCAAACCGCCTGCACCACCGGTCAGCAGGTAAACGCCGCCATCGCGCCACGGCGCGGCGTCAGCATCCGGCAGCGGAGTTTCCTGCCAGGACGCCACTTGACGTCGATCGCCCTGGTAACGCACCCGTTCATCGTTCTGATGGCCATTGTCGATCAGCCACTGCGGCAAGAGGCTCCCGCGAGCCTCGATAGACTGCGCGGCGGCGATCAGCCCTTCGTTTTTTGCTGTCTTCAGCAACGCCAGCAGCGAGGCGAAAACCGTGGCGATTTCATCAAGGTCGCAAAGGACCAGTTGCACCAGAGTGTCCGCCGGGCACGCTTGCACGAGGTCGATCAGGAACCCGGCCAGCAATGGTAGAGCGATTGCGGGATCATTCGAAGCCAAGGGCAACCGCTCGATGTGGATCTGACGACTCCCCCCCGCCAGCGCCCGGCAGCGATCCGCCAGCTCTTCCACGGCAACAGGATGATCTGCGGCCAACACAATCACCTGCCGGGCGTAGCTTCGCCGAGCATTGTTGACGAGCGCTTTGTCGCGCCAGACCGGCGTCATGGTCAGCATGGGCATGGCTGCCGGTTCAAGTCTTCTCGACGAAAAACCTTGCAGGCGCAGTGCCACGCGGCCCTGCTCATCGCAAATGTCCACGTCCAGTTTGTTGATCCGCTCTGACTGGTGACTGGCGCTATAGCGCACCCACGCATGGCAGGGCTGATTGAGCAGGTTCAGGTCGCCAAAAATCATCGTGTCCAGCGCAAACGGCACCAGAGGCTGACGCTGCTGGCCCGGCTGGGTCGGCTCCAGTAACGCCAGTCCGAGTGCGGCCTGCAACGCAGCATCAAGCAGACCGGGCGACAGGAGCATCGATTCGCCGCGCCCAGCGCTTTCACCCGCCAACACCAGTTTGGCCAGCACTTGACCGTTGCCCGCCTGCAACGCACCGATCCGGCGAAAGTGCGCGCCATACGCCAGCCCCATCTCGCCGAAAATCTCGTAGCACTGCTCTGGTGCCAGTCGTTGCCCGGCAGTGGCCACGGCGATGGCTGGCAGGTCCAGCGACACCAGGCTCTCGGGGCTGCCAACTGTCGCCACACCGGCGCAATAGCTCGGACCATCGGCCATCGCGCCACGAATCTCGAAACGGATCTCGCCGTTGTCCTGCTCGGCCAGTTCGATATCGATGGCCAGCTCGCTGCCGTCATGGCGCATCGGTTGACGCCAGGCAATGTTCTTCAGGCGGACCACCGCGCCGTCATCAGTCAGTGACAGCTTAAGCGCTGCCCTGGCCATTTCCAGATAAGCCACGCCGGGCAGGACCTTCAGGCCGTTGACCTGGTGCTCGGTAAAAAACCATTCGTTGCCGTCGAACCGGCTAGTGAAACGCTGTCCTGCCAGGTCCGACGTATTGCACTGCACCAGCGGATGCAGCCACGCCTCGCCCGAGCGTTCGACCGCAGGAGATTCGCTGATCCAGTACCGCTCGCGACTGAACGGATAGGTCGGAAGCGGGATTCGGCGCGGCAGAGCTTGTTGGTAAAGCTGACGCCAGTCCACGGTTGCGCCCCGGCGCCACAGTGTCAGCACGCTGTCGATATCCTGTTGTTGCAACGCCCGAATCACCTCGTCCGGCGCAATCTTGCTGGCAGGTTTGCCGCCCTCGCCGGTGCCGCTGGCACGCAGTTGGCTCAAAAGACTGTCGCGGGTGTCCGCCGTAATCACCAGCCGGTATTCCATCGCCTCACGGCCCAGTTGCAGGCTGACGGCGACATCCGCCAGTGGCAGTTGAGGCTGGCACTGCAGAAAATCGGTCAACTGTTCAACCCGCGACTGCAGCGCTTCGGGGGTTTTCGCTGAGAGTGGAAATATCGTCGCAGCGTGCCCCTGTTCCGTCACGGTGATCAAAGGCTCAACCGCCTCCAGCACAACATGGGCATTGGCCCCGCCAAAACCGAACGAACTGACTCCCGCCCGGCGCGGCGCCTTGTTGCCCTGGCGGTCGGACGGCTGCGGCCACTCTCGGCCAGCTTGCAAAACCTCGAACGGACTGCCGGCCAGATCAATATACGGATTGAGCTGTTCGCTATGCAGGCTCTTGGGCAGGTACCCCTGCTTGAGAGCCAGCAAGGTCTTGATCAGCCCGGCGACGCCGGCAGCGGATTCGAGGTGGCCGATATTGGTTTTCACCGAACCGAGGTAACAGCGCTGCTCGGCGCTGGCGCCCAGTTCGGCAAAGGCCTGCTTGAGTCCACTGATCTCGATGGGATCGCCCAAACGCGTGCCGGTGCCGTGGACTTCGATGTAACCGATGCTGTTGATGTCGATGCCTTGGCAGGCCTGTTTGATCAGGTCGGCCTGGGCTCTGGGATTGGGTGCAGTCAACGAGTTGGCGTGGCCGCCGTGGTTTTCTGCGGAACCGATAATCGTCGCGACGATATTGTCGCCGTCGGCCAATGCCTGCTGATAGTTCTTGAGGACCAACACCCCGACGCCTTCACCGCGCACATAGCCGTCGGCATCGGCGGCAAAGGCCTTGCAGCGCCCGGTGGGGCTGAGCATGCCGGCCTTGGCTGCACCGACAAACACCATCGGTTCAAAGCACAGATTGACCCCGCCGGCAACGGCCACCGTGCAGTCGCCGTTGAGGATCGACTGCGCGGCCTTGTGTACCGCCACCAGTGAACTGGAGCAGGCGGTATCGATGGGCGCGCTGGGGCCATGGAAATCAAACAGGTAGGAGATGCGGTTGGCAATGATCGAGTGCGCATTGCCCGTGGCGTCGTGCGCACCGGCCTCGGAACGGGCCAGCAGGCCGTTGTAATCGGCGGAAGAGACGCCGATAAACACCCCGGTATCGCTGCCGCGCAGGTTCTGCGGGCAAATAGCGGCATCTTCGAAAGCGGCCCAGGTCTGCTCCAGCACCAGACGATGCTGCGGGTCCATGGCCTCGGCTTCGCGTGCAGAGATCTTGAAGAAGTCGGCGTCGAATGCGGTCGGGTCGTTGATGAAACCACCCGGACAGGTGAATGTCTCGCGCAGGTAAGCGCGTTCGGCAATGCCCGGCAGATGCCAATATGGCAGCTCGCTGATCTGCGAGCGCTCCTCCATCAGCAGTTGCCAGAATTGCGCGGCATTGTCGGCGCCGGGAAAACGCCCGGCGAACCCGACAATCGCCACCCTGGCAGTCGGCGCTCGCGATGGCGCGGTGCCTTGTGGCCCTTCGCCGATTTGCCGCCGGGTCCGTTGCGCCGGCGTGGTCGGGTGTAGTTGAGCGGGCCGCTGATTAGGCAGGCGGATGTCATGTGCATTGTTCGATGTTGAGTCGTTCATTGTTCTGAATGCCCTTACCGTCCTGGTTTACCCGGCGGCATGGCCTGCCGGGTCAATTCTTCAGATCAATTGAATGGTTTCTAGACGGCTTGCAGCTTTGCCGCCAGCTCGCCCAGTTGCTGCTTTTCATAAAACAGGTCGGGCATCAGTCTGGTGCCGAAGCGCTTGTTCACGCTGTCCGTCAGTTGCACCACCATGATCGAGTCCAGCCCCAGGTCATGGACCTGCGCCGATTCGCCAGTTTCCTGCGGCGCAAACCCCAGCCTGTGCTGCAACTCTTGCTGGATAAACGCGAGAATTCGCTCGCCGAGGGGGGCTTCACCATCGCCACCCTGCGTTTGCGCAATGGCACCAACAGGCTTAGTCGTCGGCTCAACCGCAGGCCGTACGACCGCTGCAATACCCTCAGCCAGCCAATGGTGATCGCGGCGGATGTTCGCCAGTTCCTGCTCGCCAAGATGCAGGCTGACCCGATCAGCCTTGAGGCAAATCCGGGCCTGCTCATCCAGCACCAGCACGCTGAACGACAGCGCATCAGCGTTGAGCCCGATCTGTGTCAGGATCACCGAGAAGTTGCCGACGGGCTGTTCGTAGCAACACAGCTGCTCGATATTGCGCACAATGACCCGACCTTGCGGCAGCCCCAGCTCTTCGAGCAACAGATAAAACGCCTTATCGAGGGTGGTCGCCAGATAAGGCGACAACTGAACGTTGTCGGCATGGTGATTGTGCCGATTGACCGGTGGCCGGCCTTCCAGCAGCAAGCCATTGCGGCTGATCACCAGCTCGCCCTCGTTGTCGAGGTAGGGCGAAAAATCGTAGCCGGCCTGAGTCAGTCGCCGGCTGACATCGGCGGTGCCCGACGCGCCACCACTGTGCCCTGACTGGCGGTTCAACAGCTCACTGGCGGCGTCCGGCAACGACTGCGCCAATGCCGGTTCGTTGCCGGTCAACGGGTTGATCAGGGCAAACCCCAGGTTGACCGACTGTTCGCCCTGGCGCCGCACATCGAATTCCAGCTCCAACTGCCCTTCGTCAATTTCCAGCAAGCGGTACGCAAGCCCGGTAACCGTCGCCCAGTCGGCAATAAAGTGCTCGAACGCGCAGGACACCGACAGCGTGCAACCGTCAAACCGCGATGCCAGTGCCGGCATCGCCAGCGCGACGTCGGCAAAGTTGAAGGCACTGATGCGTTGCCCGTCTGCGGCCTTGTAAACGTAATCGAGCAATTGCGCCTGGACGAAGTCGCTGCGAAACAGCGCGCCCGGTTGCGGCGTCGAACAGTTCTCGGTCACCAGTGGGTGCAGTTTTTTGGTGAACATCAAAGGATTGATGATCGCCGACTCGTAGCCTGGCTCGGTGTACCAGCAGCGGTTTTTTTCAAAACCGTAAACCGGCAGGCTGACGCGCTGTGGCTGCCGGCCATACAGGCTGGCCCAATCGACCCGGTTATCGCCGTTCAGCCACTGGCTCAACAGCGGCGTCAACGGGCCATCCACGTCTGGTAGCTGCGCCGCATCGTTTTCCTGAAAGCGGTAGAACGTCGTGCTGTCGTAACGCCCTTCGATACAGGATGTCAGCGCGTCCAGCAGCGCTGGTCGACTGTCGCAGCGAATCACCAACCGGTTGCGCAGGTTGTTTTTGCCGACCTGCAGCGTATAGGCGATCTGTGCCAACGACGCCTCGCTGCTCGCCAGCCAGTCCCTGAAACGGGTCAGGTTTTCCACCAGTACCAACAGCTTGTGCACCGAGAACACAAACGCGAGGCGGTCATCGGCAATCTGCCCGGCGCTGTCCCCTGACTGCGGATATTCCTCGACGATCATGTGCGCATTCATGCCGCCCGCGGCAATCGAAGTCAGCCCGGCCCGTCGTGGAAACCGTTGTTTTTCTCCATTGATCAGCCGTTCCGGGCGACGCCATTCTGTCAGCTGCTGCGGGACCACGAACGGTGTGTCGGCGAAGTTGATGTCCTGATTGAGCAGGCCCGAATGGATCGACGGTGCAATCTGCCCATGCTTGATCTGCAACAGGGTCTTGGTCAGCCCGGCCACGCCCGATGCAGCCAGCAGGTGGCCGATGTTCGACTTGATCGAACCGAGGTAACAGAACTGCTTGTCGTCGGTGTCGCGGCTAAAAGCGTTATTGAGCCCCAGCACCTCGATCGGGTCCCCTAGCCGCGTGCCTGAACCATGACCTTCGACATAGGAAATCGACGATGGGTGCACCTTGGCCTGTTCCATCGCCTGACGGATCGCCAGGGTTTGCAGGTCCGGGTTGGGCACGTTGAAACCGTTGCGTTCGCCGGCATTGGTGATCGCCGAGCCCTTGATCACGCCGTAGATCTGATCGCGGTCGGCAATTGCCCGGTCCAGGCGTTTGAGCAGCACCGCCCCGACCCCTTCGCCGATCACCGTGCCGTCGGCGCCAACTCCATAGCTGTTGACCGACTCGGAGGTGATCGAGGTGAAGTTGCCCTGTGACGTATTGACCGCCGTATAGGGGTGGTACATCAGGTTCAGGCCGCCGGCCAGCACCATCATGGTTTCGTCGTGGCGCAGCATCTGGAACGCGGTGTGGATGCAGGTAGAGGACGACGAACACATGGTGTCGATAAACAGGCTCGGCCCGGTCAGGCCGTAAAAATAGGATACCGTCATCGGGATGGTTGCCATGCCTGAACCGGACGCAATCGAACCGACGGACAAATTGTGCTCGAAGCCGTAGTAGTGATAGTCGTTGGTCATGGCGCCCAGCAACACGCCGACGTTGCCGCCATAACGGCTTTGCAGGGTTTCACGCGAATAACCGGCGTCTTCAAAGGTATGCACCGCCGCCTGAAGGAACAGCCGGACTTCCGGCGACATGTGATCGGCATAGACCTTGGGCATCTTGAAATAGCTGTAATCGAACTTGTCCACGTCCTTGATGAAGGAGCCGTTGATGCAGGTGGTCTTGCCCAGCACGTCACGGTTCTTGTAGTAGAGCTTGCTGTGGTCCCAGCGCTCGGCGGGGAACTCGCTCATGCAGTCGACGCCGTTGGCGAGGTTTTGCCACAGCTGGTCCATGTTGTCCGCACCAGGGTAATAACCGCCCAGGCCGATCACGGCGACGTACTGCGCCAGATCCCTGTCTTCGATCTGTTGAGTGGGGACTGGCGTGGAGGGTTGGCTGGCGGCTGCGAAACGATTGAATGCCGGTTCAATTGAAGGTGCTTGAGTGACCGAAGCACTTAGCGGCGGCTGCTCATCATCGCCGAACATCGCGGCAAACCGGTCGCGATATTTCACCGCGAAATGATCAACCATACCGGCAATGTTGACGTGTTCGAAGAGCAGGGTCTTGGACAATGAACCGAGGTGTTTTTCCAGCTCATTGGTCACGCCCACCGCCATGATCGAATCAAAGCCATAGACTTCGAATTTCTCCGCCGGATGGATTTTCGCTGCGTCAATCTGGGTCACCTTGGCGATGATCCGGGTGACAAACGTTTCGATGTGTTTTCGCAGGTCGCTGTCGCTGAGGCTCGTCGTCCCGCCTGATTGTTGCGGCGCCGGTTTTACTGGAGTTTGCTGTTGGGCAGACGCCGCTTGACCAATGCTCGCCAGCCGCGATGACTCGCCATACACCACCCACGCCTGAGCGCTGACTGAGTTCGTCAACAGCCGCCGCAGGCTGCCGAGCCCCTCTTCCAGCGGCATTGGTACGATGCCGAACTGTTCGCGCATCTGTTGCTCGATCACCGGCGCCAGGCGCATGCCGCCATTGCGCCACAGCGGCCAGTTGATGCTCAGCGAGCGCCCCTTGCGCTTGCCATCGGCGGTGAGGTTTTGCCGGTAGTGCATGAAGGCATCCATCCAGGCATTGGCACAGGCATAGTCCGCCTGCCCCAGATTGCCCATCGCCGCCTGGGACGAACAGCACACCAGAAAGTCCAGCGGCCGCTCGCCGATGGCCCGGTCCAGCGCCTCGACACCGGCCACTTTCGCCGCCAGCACCTGTTCAAAATCACTGGCGGACTTGTGCATGATCAGGCTGTCGCGGATCACCCCCGCGCAGTGGATCACCCCGTGCAGCGTGCCCTGTTCGGCGTAAATGCCGTCAATCCACTGCCCGACCGCCGTTGCGTCGCTGACGTCCAGTGGCTGGTAAAGCACGCGGGCGCCGAGCGCCTCCAGTTGCTCGAATTTCCGTTGTGCAGGCACACTCGGCACCGAGCGTCCCGCCAGGTACAGCATCGGGTTGCGGCAGCTGTTGGCGATCTGTTCAGCGAAGATCAATCCGAGGCCACCGGCACCGCCAGTGATCGCATAAACACCGGCATCACGAAATGGCGCGGGCTCAGGGTCTTGCGCCGGTTCTGCGGCCAGCTCACGCCATTGACTGCCATACAGGTTGCCGCTGGCGAAGATCCGCACCCGTTGCTGGCAGTGGAAGCGGCTCTGCTCGGCGATCACACGACTCATCGCCGCGTCGCCCATGTCGGGATCAATCGCCACCAGTCGGGCCTTCAACTCGCAATTTTCAATCATCGCGGTGCTCAACAGCGCATCCAGCGCGCTCAGGCGCAGGTCATCCTGGCCCTGGCCGACGTACAGTTGCAGATAGTCTCCCGCCTTGGCGTCCCGTTGCTGCAAGCACTTGAATAGCGCCAGCGCCGCCGCTTGGTAAATCGCTGCACTGGTTTCGCCCGCCGCACCGTGCAAGACACTGACCTGGGTGCCGAACTGCCGACGCAGCTCGGCCACCACCGCGTCAGGCAACCCCAACAGCAGCAGGTGCGGCCGGACATCAGCCGGCAGCGCTTCGCCGGGGCTGTCAAGGGGCTGCCAGAACGGGGTGCGGATCAAACGGCCAAGGGCTTCGCTGGGCTGCGTCGTGTCCTGTGCCGGAATCGCTTGCCGTTCAGCGCCGGTCCGGCGCGAGCTGAAGCCCTCCAGTTGCAGCAGACATTCACCGGCGTGATTGCAGATGTGTAGATCGATCTTCTCGACCGGAGCGCCGTCCGGCATCGCGCGGCGCGTCGCGATCACTGTCAGCGGCCCGAGGCGCAGCGATTGTTCGACGGAGCCGTACAGGCGCAGACTTTCCAGGGCGAACGGCAGTGCCGGTTCAGCAGCTTGCTGCCCGGAGCCCAGTGAAGCGGCAATGTGCAGCGCGCTGTCGAGTATTCCCGGTGGCAGCAGCACGCCGTCCATCTGCGGATCGAGCGCTGCGCCGGACAATTGGCCTAGCACCCGGTCGCGTCCCAAGTGGATCTGCCCGGCAGCACGAAAGCTGCTGCCGTAATGCACCCCCATAGACTCGAAGTCGCAATACAACGCGTCGTGGCTGCGCTCGCCGAGGTTGCACTCAGCCGCCCATTGCGCCAGCTCAAGCACTGGTGGCGCGGGAGCGGCAACGGTTGCCAGCACCGCGTCGCCCTGGGCATGCAGTTGCTGTGTCGCGCCTTCGAGGCTGTAAATCCTGAAGGACAGGTTATCGCCGGCCTTGAGCGTCAACTCACAGAACAGCTCGGTCTCGCGCGGGTCGCCGGTAACTGCAAATGCCAGTGGCCGCAACCAGACCACGTTGCGCAGCGTGATGTGCTGCGCTGGCAGCTCGCTGGCCTTGACAATCGCTTCGCGAGCTATTTCCAGATAAGCGGTGCCTGGGAAAATCAGTTGATCGCCGATCCGGTGATCGGCCAGAAACGTTTCGCGACCGCTGAAGCGGCTGACAAAACACTGACGAGCCAGGGTTGAGATATTGCGATGCAGCAGCGGGTGCAGTCGCTCTGCACCCTGGTCAGCATTGCGCTGTGAGTGCTGACGGATTTCAGGCCAATAACGCTCGCGGGCAAACGGATAACCCGGCAGCGATACACGCGGCGGCGGCGCCACAAACAGGCGCCGACTGTCGATGTCATAGCCCTGGCGATAACTATCCGCCAGCCCCGACAACAGTTCGCGGAGCTCGTTTTCATCGGCATTGAGGCTGTCGCCCAGCAACTGTTCGATATAACGGCTGACGGTTTTGCGCGGGGCAAATTCGCGCTCGACTTCACCGCCAAACAGGTTGGGCCGCTTCTCACCGGACAGATAACGCTGCAGGCCGTAGCGCGCTTCTTCCAGATCCGCCACCACCAAGGCCAGGCGATAACGGAAGTGATGCCGACCTTCAAGCAGCGTATGGCTGATCGACGGCAACTGCTCATCAAGGTAGCCGCCCTGCTCCAGCGCCACGTTTAGTTGCGCGACTTTTTCCTGCAAGGCTTCGGCGGTCTTGGCCGATAACACCAGCAAGTAGCAAGGTCGCCGCAGCGCAGCGCCATCGTGCTGTTGGCTGTAGCTTTGCAACACCACGTGAGCGTTGGTGCCGCTCATGCCGAAGGCGCTGACCGCGCCGATGCGTTCGCGGTCGCGGCCTGCCTGCGGCCAGGCCTTGCTGGCCTTGTTGACGTAGAACGGGCTCTGTTGCCACTGGATATAGTCATTTTCCTGCTCGCAATGCAGGCTGGCCGGAATGGTTTCGTGACGCAGCGCCTGCAACAGGCTGATGACGCTGACCAGCCCCGAGGCGGCAAAAGTGTGGCCCAGATTGGTCTTGGTCGAGGTCAGCGCGCAATGGCCCGCTGTGTTACCCCGGAACGCATCGTTGAGGGCGTTGATTTCTACCGGGTCACCCAGCCGGGTGCCGGTGCCGTGGGTGACGATGTAGTCCACTGTCTGGGTGTCGATCCCGGCGCGCCGATAAACGTCTTCCAGCAGGCGTTGCTGCGAAACGCCGCTGGGCGCGGTGATGCCGTTGGTCTTGCCGTCGTAGTTGATGCCGCTGGCGCGCAGCACGCCGTAAATCCGATCGCCATCAGCCTCGGCACGGGCCAGCGGCTTGAGCAGCACGCAGCACACCGCCTCGCCCGGTACCATGCCGTTGGCCCGGTGATCGAAGGTGAAGCACTTGCCATCCGGCGAGAGCATCCCCGCCTGGGTCATGCCGATAAAGGCGTCTGGCGAGAAAATCAGATTGACGCCAGCGGCGATGGCCATCTCGCATTCGTGGTTACGCAGGCTCGATGCCGCCTGATGCAGCGCCACCAGCGCCGACGAGCAGGCGGTGTTGATCGCCATGGTCGGCCCGGTGAGGTTCAGAAAGTACGCTAGCCGCGACGCAAGAATGCCGTTATGGCTGGAGGTCAGACTCTCTTCGCCGGCGAGTCGCTGGAAGTCACCCTCCTCGACGCCGACGAACATGCCGACCCGCTGCGCTGCCAGGTGACGCGGGCCAATGCCGGCGTCTTCCAGGGCGTTCCAGGACTCCTGCAACAGCAGGCGCTGCCGGGGGTCAAGATTGTTTGCCTCGCGCGGTGAAATCTCGAAAAACAGTGGATCAAATTCGTCGATCCCCGGCACGCTGCCCATCCAGATACAACGGGTTTTGGCCGGGTTCTCCCGCGGATCGCCATAATGCTCGCGCCAGTCGTAACGCTCAGCCGGGATCTCGCCGACCATGTCGCGGCCCTCGACCAGCAATTGCCACAATTCATCGGGCGTACGGGCGCCGGGGAAGCGGCCACTGATGCCGATGATCGCGATGTCGTTGGTGTCCGGGCTTGAGGTGGTTGCACTGGCCGGCCCCGGCAACGGTTCAGGTGCGCAGGTCACGGTACGCAAGTAACAGGCCTCTACCGCCTGCCGGTGCTGTTCCAGCAAATGCGCGGCGAGCTTTGCCAAAGTCGAATGGCTGAAAAATACTTCCGGGGTCAACTTCAGGCCAAAGTGCCGGCTCAGCAGCCCGGCATACTCCGCCAGGCTGATGGAGTCGAAACCGAAATCGGCCAGATTGGTGTCTTCGCCGAGCGTCTGCCGTTCAGCATTCAGCGGCCGGCTCGCCAGCTCCCGCAAGTCCCATAACAGCGACTGCGCAAGGCTCAACCCCTTGAGCTCGGGACGGCGATGCGCCGGGTTGTGTGCGGGGGCTGCTGGCGGTGTTTCAGCCCTGCCTTTTTGCGCCGGTTCGTTTATCCCGGCCACCAGCTGTTGCAACCGCGCCGGCTGCCCGGCCAGCACCAATACCTGCTCGGCGTCACTGCCGACGATCCGGCGCAGCAATGTCAGGCCTTCGGCGCTTTCCAGCATCCGCTGGCCGCTGGACTTGAGGTAGAACTCAGTCGACTCGCGCTCGCCCACCACCATGCCGCCATCACGCCACAGCGGCCAGTTGATCGCGACGACCCGCCGCGCGCCCCCGGTCTGGACGTCACCCGCATAGGGCTGTTGGAAACGGGTGCCCCTCGCGG
>CAYNGZ010000007.1:0-40507 GCA_964396695.1 uncultured Pseudomonas sp. | reverse complement strand
GCGGTCTGGGTCAGCGTGGCCCGGATGTTTTCATAGGGGCCGAGGATGGCCGGCAAGGACACGCTGATGGTCTTGATGCGGCGCAGGTAATGCTTCTGGTCTTTGTAATCGTCCTCGAACATGGCGTGGGTCAGCTCGAAATCACAGGCGCCACGCTTCAGGTTGGTATGGATATCCGCCCATTCTTTGTTGAGCGAGCTGTTCTTGTCCTGGCTCTTGAGCTGACGCAACGATACGGTTTTACGAATTTCCAGCTCTCGCTCGTTACGCTGCACATATTCGGCCTGCATCTTCAACAGGCTCAGCTTCAACTGCTCGCCCGCTCCAAGCCCACGGTAGGTGGTGTTCCAGGCCCCGGGTTGAACGAAACGCGTGCTGAAGTCGGCGCGCTCGTATTGCCAGCAGGCTTCGGCGGCCAGGCACAGCGCCAGTGTCGCGTCGTAGGCCTGGTAGTACAGCGCGGCAAACTGGCCGTTGAGCCATTGGTAGAGCTGGGCTTTGGTAAAGCGTTTGCTGAGGAAGTCGTAGCTGGCTTTGGTCTGGCTCAGTGCGGTTTCGGCCTGGCGTAATTGCAGGCGGGTGGCGGTTTCCTGCTCAGTGAAATGCGCAAGCTGTGCGTCGATTTGCGCAAGCTCGAGCTGTGCCTGATCACGGGTCAGGGTCCACTCCTCTCGCCGACGACTGAATTGCGCCGTACGGTCGAGATGGGCCGCCGCCGTACGGGTCGCAATGGCGCTGCCCTGGGCGAGTGCCGTGGCGGCGTGCATCCCGCCTTCCCAGCGGCTGCCGCCATTGCTGAAACCAAAAATGCTCGGAATCATCATCATGCCGCCCGCCACGACCTGGGAGGCCGATGCCGCGAACTCGGATGAGCCGCTGCTCAAATACAACTGACTGGCCTGCGCCTCGGCTTCACTGATGTCTTTCTCCAGCAACTGCTGGTAGTGGCTGACCCGCCCCTGGACAATCGCTTTGCTGGCCAGCAGGGTCAGGCGATTTTGACGATCGATGCGCAGCGCCTGGGTTTGCAGGTCGACGGACATTTTCGCCAGGTCCCAGGCTTGCTGTTGCTGCATTTCCTGCAACTGAGCCTGTTCTTTACGCTCGATCAGCGACAGCAGCGTGGCGCCGAACTGGCAGACACTTTCCACTGCGTTCAGGGCCTGGCTGTGCATGACCGTGAAGCGATAGTGCGGGATTTGCGTGCTCGGCAGGCTCGAAGCTCCGCCGCCCGAGACGCTGACTGCATTCGTGCCGAGCAAGGCCCGAGGGTCCAACGGCGCCGCGAATAACGGCAAATGCAAGGGCTTGCCGGTGATGTCGAGGTTATGCCGCAGGTTGTGCAAACGACTCTCGGCGATGTCCCAGCGCTTGAGCAGCGCCGGGTTGAACGGCACATGCAAATGCGGGGTATCGATCGCCGGCATGGATGTCCGTGAATTGCCTTGCCGTATCAACAGTTGGGGGAACGCATTTGAACGGCTCAGTGAGCTCTCGAATGTACGCAAGCCGCCACTGGTTGTTTCACTCAACGCTTGCAGGCTGATGGTTGACCATTGATCAACGCGTTGAACGACCGGGCGTGGCCCCAACAGGTCCAGTGTGCGCACATACCAAAGCTTGGCCTCGCTGAGGCTGTCGGGCGTCAGCTCGCGGTACGCGGCATCGCCTCGGTTGAGCAGAATGTCAAGGTACAGAAAGTACAGCGCCTTGCGGAAGTGCACCGGATGACTGAGGGCGATCTGGTGCGGATCATGGGGCGCCTGATCGGAATAGGCGGGCACGTCGGGACCGGTCAAGGGCGCGGCGCCCCAGAAGGTGGGCTGACTATTGTCCTGCTTGCGGCCAGGGTTGAACACATACTGGATCCAGCGTTCGGCCTCGTCGTATTGATGTTCTGCGTTCAATCGATGAGCGATCAGCCATGGCAGGTAGAGGAACAGTTCGGTGAAGTAGCGGCCGTAGGGGCCGTGGAAATCCATCCTGCTCGTTGCTTGATTGTTAATGGGAGGTTCTGGCAGGTGCTGTGTTTCCCAACTGAACAGTTCATCGAGGCTGTTTTCAGTACGCCGGATCAATTCTGGTGCCAGCGTGGTGTTCAGGCGAATTTTCTCGCGGGAGAGGGCTTTTCGGTCGCTGTTAGTGATGTCTGAACCGGAGAAATCGAGGAATTGAATGCGTCCCTGGGCGGACGCCGCTTCGCAAGCAATGCCTGGAGGTTGGATGAAAGCAGGGGCAGAGACATCCGTTAGGCTCAGGTTGATAGCTTTAAGGGCGGAGTAGATTATCTTATCCGGTTCGTCAGGCCGGGTTAGCGCAACCCCACAAAAAAATCGCTCACCTTCTTTACGGACATCCTCACTTTGCAATGTGTATTCAAAGGCTTCCGAGAGACGTTCTGTTGGGGAAGATGTTGCTGCAATTGTCAGGTTTTCATACGTGAGCGGAAGAGTGTTAAGTGTGTCTGGTTGACGGAATATTACATGTTGAATGCGTAACGGTTCGTTATAACTAAAGAAGGCTTTCTTAAAGCTAAGTGGTGGGCGGCCGTCTGTTTCGATGCGAAAGTTACTCAATGCTTCGAGGCTGGTATCATTGTCCCGGCGTGAAGATAGCTGAATCAGGTGTCGTACTGCATCTGTGGAAAATAACTTCCCACTGAGATTGTGTCCGTCGTTGAACGTGAAGCCGGTAGAGTTTTGATCGTCTTTAAGCACGTTAGTCAGGTGGTCGAATGACAACGTGTAGCTTTGGCCGGAGATATTCGAGAAGTTTTCGGGCGCTTCAAAATACGAGTCATCAATTCTTACATAGGGTGCTGCTGGCAGGCTCCGGGCAGGAAGTGTCAGCCTAAGCTTCAGC
This sequence comes from uncultured Pseudomonas sp., assembly GCA_964396695.1. Lineage (GTDB taxonomy): Bacteria > Pseudomonadota > Gammaproteobacteria > Pseudomonadales > Pseudomonadaceae > Aquipseudomonas. The sequence continues at coordinate 37,645 of CAYNGZ010000007.1, read as the reverse complement.
ACAGGTGATTGATCGGGCCGGGAAGAAAATTTGAAAGTCATGCCGTCGAATGCTGGAGGAAGATGAATGCCGCCAGCCATAATATGGTTATTTGTAGTTATGCGTAGCGTGAGCATGGCGGTGGCCGGATTGTAGCGTGGCGTGACCTTTATCCGGTCCTGGTAGGCATTGAAGTTAGATACGGCATTGTCTGTGTTTGCGGGGAAGGCAGTTTCGGAATGTTTTAGTACTTTCTTGGTATGCTTTTTTAATTGGTTTTTGGTTTGGATGCTGCAGGCGTTAGGATTTCTGAAGTCATTTTTGGAGAGCTCGTGCGGGAAGTTATTTAATTGTTCTTCCGTCGCTTGTTTTGTGGGAGCTGAAATGCCGGGCTCATTAGTGAGGTTTTTGTCAATGTAAGTCGTTTTTAAAAAAAATAAATTGTTGGTGGACGCCAGTGTCGAGTCGATTTTTGACTCATGGGCACACAAAGCGAGAAAGAGTAAATCGCGCGGGCCTTTGCGATGGTGCACTGCGATGGTACCTATCAATGGCTTGATCGCATTTATGTGCTTACTAACAAGCTCTACATCCTTGCAATAGCCTTGCAGGCAGATTCGCGGAGTGCTCCAGCTTTTATCCTGTTTTTTGTAGCACAGGCTCAAGCGCAATAGTGGATGGTTCGTGCCCGGTTGGGCCCCGCTGGAGCTCGATAAGTCGATGTTGACGGCAGCTGGATCTTGATGAATGCACTCCGCCCAGACTACAAACAATCGATTGTTGAACCAGACCGGACGAATCGTATGTTCGATGGCGGCATCCGGAATAGGCACATTGGCTTTCTCCCAATCCGACCAGGCGTAGGGGTCTGGTTGATCGAGTTTAGGTGGGGTGGCTGGCGGTTGCGGTGGTGTGCCATCGAACGGGCGTTGAGCCATGTTCAGCGAGCGCCAGAAGTAGGTGTTTTCACTGCGGGATTTGGCGATGAAGTAATAGGTGCTATTGGCGAAGTCATCGCCATCGATATAGCCGTTGAGGATGTTCAGATTGGCGACTTCTTCGAAGCGGGTCAGGTAGGCCAGCACGGCTGTCTGAACGGCATCGGGTTGAATCCGGTTCTGGTTGAGGTCGTTTTCCAGTTGTCGGAAGTTGTCGCTCTTGTTGTCGCGCAGGCCTGGGTCCAGATAAGTTGCGGGGAAGTACAGCAACTTTTGATGGGCGGCCCAGGTCGGGTACTGATGCATTTCGTTGCGCCAGGTCTGCATATGTTCGTGAACAATGGTTGCCGAGTCATAACCGGGCTCCATGTTCAGCAGGATGCGATTGATGTAGTGCTGCAGGCTGGCAATGGCACAGGCCACGGGTGTAGTGGGCACATCCTGACTGACGAGCACGTCGAGCAACCAGTATTCGTAGAGATCCTGGGCGGTCTTGAGCTTCAGGTTTTTTGTCGTGGCGTCGGTGGGTACGACGTTGTTCAGATACAACGCCAACAGGGCATCGCGCAGGCTTTCATCAAGCTGCTTTTTAATGGCAACGGTCATATTCGATCCTTGAATGTTGAAGAGCTGTACGAGTCAATGACGGGCAGCGATCACGGCTTCGCCCACGGTTTTCCAGTCGGATGTCGGGCTGTCGGCTGTCAGGGTGGTGGCTTTTAGCAGGAGGCTTGCCGACAGCCCTGTGCTCTTGCAGCACGCTTGGCAGCGCATGATCCAGTCCACTGCCTCCATTGATTGCGCGCACTTCTGCGGAAACGGCTTCGTCAGGCAATTCACTTCTTCGGTTGTCCAGTTCAGCAGGTTGGCCAGCAATTGGTTCGCTGAATTGCTGATGCTCTGATCTTCCGGGGAGAGTTGGTTGGCTAGATGCAGATAATGCAGGAGGCTCTCTTCTGAGTTCGTCTGCTGACGGGCGCAATGACTGAAGCGTTCGAGCAAATACAGCGTTTGGGGCGTCAGAGTCCCCGGGCTGTTCGAGGCTAGCCACGCCGGATTACTCATTAACATCTGTAACGTGCTGCTGCTCAGATGCAGTCCCCGGCAGGCTTCGGCAGCGCGAAGTACCTTTGCCAACGGTTGGGGCATTTTTCCTGGAACGAAGGCTTTGATCTCCGCGAAGATGATTGTTGTGGAGGTGTCGGCCATCTTCATCACGCTGGGAGCGTATTCTGCGGATAAGTCGGCGATGTCATGCAGCAGACTTTCCACCAGGCGCAGTTGTTGGTCATCGGAGGGATTGTTGTCTGCTCGAAATGCCTCTAGCCGATTCTCGAGATTCGGGGTCAGCGGCAAGTCGTTCCTGGCGGCATCGAACAGGTGGCACCATTGCGACACATCACGGTTGCTTTGCTTGAGCCAGACAACGGCCCAATCCATTGCCATCAGCACGTCGAGAATGTCGGCCGTCGATGCATCCGGTTTGCGTAGCGCACCTGTCACCAACAGTTTGCAGAAGGCATCACCTCCCAGCATTTGCGCCAGCTCCATGCACTCGATGGGCGACAGACCAAACATCCGGGCGATACGGGCCTGGCGATAGAGTGAGGACACTGTGGGTAAATCATGTTTGAGCGAAGCACGGTGTTTCTTGGTCTGATTCGCGAGCAGTAACAGCGAGTCTTGAGTGACGGGCAGTCCCAACCCAGCACTGAGATAGTTGAGGGTCGGCTGCGATGTAGAACCCTCGATATCAATGACCTGCCCTTCGTTTTGCAGCAAGGGGCTGGCGAGCAATTGAGTGCGATTGAACACTTGATCGAACAACGGAGCACGATCACCGCAAGCGGAAGTCGGCACGTCGTGAACAAGCGAAGCAAATTCCTCGGGCGCGATGCTGTAACGCTGATTCAGGTATCGGTAGACCCCCAGGACACGGACGGTGTTGGTGTTGAGCCATGGTGATGTAGTGCCGTCCGAGCGCATGGCGTTGACGATCAGCGTGTCCAGTTCGGCAACGGGGATACCCGTCCAGCGCTGCAGTCGGACCATCCGCAGCAAGGCGTCGAAACACTTCACGGGAAAGAACTTAAAAGTCGGGGGCGTCGTCGTATCCACGATGATTTTGTTGTTCACCGACGCCGCATTGATGTATTTGCACCCATAAAAGCGACGATGGGGTACAGGGCTGTGAGGTGAGTTTTTCGGACGGTGCTTACCTTGCGCCAGCATCTGATCAATTTGCTCCATCGTCAGCCCGGTGCGCTCCTTGAAGCGCTCAACGCTAAGCCTTGGATCGGAGTCTTTAGTCCCGTAAGCCTTCACCTCTACATCTGGGGCGGGCGGCTCGATCAGTATCTTCTGCTGCTCCGGGCTCAGGCCAGACAGCAGTTTTTGAGCCTCAACAGGGGCGTTCGAAACGAATCCGTAATCCGAATTGTCCAGCGAAAACGGCAGTTTCAGACTGATCCGATAATTCAACTCACCCAGCGCAGGTTTTTCTGCGCCCAGCCCAAGCAAGCATTGTTGGTGATGAAGGTCGTAGGGCAGCGAGAGCGGGTAGCGCTCGCTGGCCAGTACTTCGTGAACGGATTCCGTGTTGCCGGTTTCTTTCAGGTGTTGTCGGATATGACTGCTCAAGGTGTCATTGACGATGTTCAGCATCGGCCGTGGAGCAAAGGCGCTCTGGTGATCCAGCATCAGTTCTTTGAGGTCCGGGCGCCGTTTCTCCAGAGTGATTTTGTCGGCGTGAGCAGACGATTTTTCCAGTTGTCCGGCAAACAGATACAACGTTCGCAGATAGGCCACAGGCGAGTCGATCGCAGCGATATCACCGTCCTCGCAAAACTGCTCCCAATTCTCTTTGAACAACGCTTGATAGGTGGCGGGCGCTGACGTCGAGTCGGAGCCAACGCTGCGCCGCACGCGTCGATTGGCATCGCCGGACGATAGCTGATGCTCTTGATACAGGCGGCTGATCTGTCGGGCGTAACTCAACGCGTTGTCATACGCCTGCCCGGCGTCTGCGTCGGTATGCTCGGCGAGTTCAAGGGTGAACTGCTCTTTGGTCATGCGCACGATGTCGAACACCGATTCAAACCCCATACGCAGCATGGCAGTTTTGAAGTCGGCCTTTGTCCCGTCTTCGCTGCGTGGGGAGTTAACGAGCCTGTGCAACAGTGAGTCGTTGCTTACGTCCATGTGTGGTCATTCTCCTGTTCGAACGGAATGTTCTTGGGCAGGAGAAAACGTACAGGGATCGGTAAGGAATGACGGTCGGCTGGTTGGAGACTGATCTGTATGAAAAAGCAATCCGTTGTTCGGATTTTTCGTCGAGAGAATGTTGGTATTCAGCCCCAGACCAGTTGCTGGAAAGGGGCTGAGTGGGCGCGTTACAGGTCGCGATGGTTAGCAGGTCAGACCCTGAAGTGACTCACCATCATCTGCAGCTGGTTACCCAGACGCGCCAGTTCAACGCTGGACGCGGCGGTTTCATCGCTGGCGGCGGCGGTCTGTTCGGAGACGTCGCGCACGTTGATGATGCTGCGGCTGATCTCTTCGGCCACCGCGCTTTGCTGCTCGGCAGCGGCGGCGATCTGCTGGTTCATCGACTGAATGTTCGAGACCGTGCGGGTGATGTTTTCCAGTGACACGCCGGCCTTGCGGGTCAGGTCGACACTGCTGTCGGTCAGGCTGCGGCTGTTGTTCATCACCGTGGCCACTTGCTGGGTGCCGTTCTGCAGGCCGGCGACCAGACCTTCGATTTCCTCGGTGGATTTCTGCGTGCGTTGGGCCAGGCCACGTACTTCGTCAGCGACCACCGCAAAACCACGACCGGCTTCACCGGCGCGTGCGGCTTCAATCGCGGCGTTGAGCGCCAGCAGGTTGGTCTGTTCGGCCACCGCCTTGATCACGTCCATGACGCTGCCAATTTTGTCGCTTTCCTGTTGCAGCACGGTCATGGCTTCGGTGGAACGCACCACTTCGCTGGCCAGACGTTCGATCTGAGCGATCGCTTCGTTGACTACTTTATCGCCTTCGCGGGCTTCGCCGTCCGCCGCGGCTGCCGCTTGCGACGCCTCTTCGGCGTTGCGTGCGACTTCCTGCACGGTGGCCGTCATTTCGTGCATGGCGGTGGCGACCTGATCGGTTTCGATCTTCTGGCTGTTGACCCCGGCACTGGTTTCTTCCGTCACGGCCGACAGCTCTTCGGCCGCGCTGGCGATCTGCGTGACGCCATCACGAATACCGCTGATCAACTCGCGCAGGGTGACGCCCATCCGTGCGATGCCTTGCTGCAACACGCCGAGTTCGTCGCGACGGGTCACGCGCACGTCCTGGGTCAGGTCGCCGCCGGCGATACGTTCGACAACGGCCAGGGTTTCGCGCAGTGGGCGGGTGATTTGCCGGGTGATGGTCACGGCCGCGAGAACGCCGACCAGCAACGCCAGCAACGTACTGATCAATTGCAGGGTGCGGGCCTGGGCGCTTTCGGCGTCCCGACGGTCCAGCTGGATCTGATACAGCGCATCACTGCGCGTCACGATGTCGTTGCCCTGAACGGTCATTTCCTGGCGAGCCTGGACGGCGTCGCCGTTGGCCGCTTTGTAGGCCTGCAATGCGCTGCGGTAATTGAGCAGTGCGCTTTGCAGCTGGCGCAAGGCGTCTTGCTGGGTGCTGGCGAAATGCATGTTGAGTGTTTTCAGGCCGGCGATGGCCGCGTCCAGTTGGGCGGCGGCTTTTTGCTCGGTAGCCGGATTGCTGTCGGCGATGTAGCCGCGAACTTCGTAGCGGGCGAGCTGAAACTGTTCCTTGGCCTCGGTAATGGCCAGGAACTGCTCGAAGCGTTGATCGCTCAGGGGCATCTGGCGCACGCGAGAGTCGATGTCCGTGATCAGCGTGTTGGCGCTTTCGGCATTTTCACCCATGGTTTGACGCACGCTGTTCACGGTTCGATAGGCGTTGCGCATTTTGTTCAACGACTGCTGGTAGGCATCGATGACAGCACCCTGCTCATTGAGCAGTCTGACGTTTTCCGGGCTCTTGAGGCTCGACAGCAGTTTTTGCTGCTGGGCCTTGAAACCGTCAAGGGCAGTTTGCACCGTCTGCGCCACTGTTTCGTCGCCTTCGGCTCGCATTTACTGAAAACGGGTAACCCGCAGTTTGGTCAGGCCAGCGTTGAGCTGGGTGATATCGCTCATCCAGTTACTGCGGTCGATCAGCCCGCCCAGGCTGGTCCAGCCGGTCAGGGCGAGGATGCACGTAAGGGCCAGCACCAGGCCGAAACCCAGGCTCAGCTTCAGGTTGACGCTGATGTTGGCGAACCAGCTATTCATCAAAATTCCTCCAGGAACGTTGTGCTTCTTGATCGTCAGTTGGCTGGAAGATTGTTGTTTTTGGAGGCCAGCAGAATGTGTTCGTAGGGGGGGTATCGGCGGCGGATGCGATAGCTGAAACGCTTTTTCGTAACGAGAAGATACAGGGCACGCTCATCGGTTGAGCATTTTTTCACATTCATTTCACTGAGTACTGACGCCCCCATGTCTAATGTTGGCCGGATAATCGGGTATTCGAGCGTCAAAAAAGGGCGGTATGAAGGTGGAGTCAAGACCGGGTCTTGCGGGTATCAAGCGTTCACTGAATATGGGTGGACTCACTCGCGCTAAAAACATTGCCATTGTGTTGCTGGCTGCACTCTTTGTTATCGCGCTGACCGTCTGGTTGCTCCGTCCCGTCGGTCCGGCAGACCTGGCCCATGGCAACATTGCCGGGGACAAGGCCCTGGCGGCCAGTTGGGCCAGGGGCGATACGATTGTGCTGATCCGCCATGTCGAGCGATGCGACCACTCCAATGCGGCGTGCCTGGACAGTGCCGATGGCATTACCGAACGTGCGCGCAGTGTGGCCGCCGGGATCGGTGCGCAGTTCGCGCACCTGGGCCTGACTAACGCCGACATCTACAACAGCCCGTTGACGCGGACCGTGCAAACCTCGCACTACATGTTCGACACGCTCGGTAGCGCCCAGGACTGGCTCTTCAACTGCAAAGGCACCATGCTGCGTGACGTACTGGAGCACAAGGTCGTGGGCCGTAACCTGGTGCTGGTCACCCACAGTGAGTGCATGGCGCAACTGGAAGAAGAACTGAAGCTGCCGGTATCACCGACTCCGGGGTATGGCGCATCACTGTTCTTTACGGTTGATACCGCGCAAGCCAACCTGAAACGACTTGGGCTTATCGAAGCCTCTGATTGGCAGTCGGTCGATATCAAGTAACCCGTCGGATTGATTCTCCCAGGGCACTTTTGCCAGACAATAAAAAACGGCACCTGCATCACAAGCTGTGTGAGAACTCCAGCTCAGCTCTGAGGTTCGCGTTGCTACGCGAAATCCTTAAAGCTTTTACGAGCTGAGTTGCTCAGAAAGAGCGAGAGAGCGCCAAGTTTGATCGTTTATTGATCGATGCTTGGCGCTCGAATAGTTTTCACACAGTCTGTGCATCAGGTGCCGTTTTTTTTGCTGGCCGTTTTACTGGGCGACGAAATAGTAGTCCTGACGCCCCACCAGCATTTTCTTCAGCACCTTCAGCGGTGGCTTGGGTTCACTCTCGGCGGCAATCAGCGCCACATGAGTCGGTGAGGCGGTGAGAAACGCCGTCAGCTCGGCTTCGGTCTGCAAGTCCTTGAGCAGGGTATGGGTGTAGAACACCGTTGCCCCGGCTGTCCGTTCGTTCGCCTGATACAGCGCAACTTCCTGGCCGTTGGCCTGCATGGTCTGGATTTGCTCGGTCAATGGCAGGAACGACAGTTTGCGGTCGGCACGCGGGACGATCCATTGGGCGGCGGCCAGATAACTGACGAACAGCACGCTGATGATGCCAATCACGATACCGCGACGATTGCGGGCGATTTTGCCGAGCAACGTTGATGCTTCGGTGTGTTGACGCAGACGCTCGTACAGCACAGCCCCATATTCCGCGGCCAGCACCGCAGCGGCCGGTGTCAGCGACATCAGGTACACCGTGCGCTTGCTCGACGCGAGGCTCACCATCAAGAACTGCGCGAGCAGCCACAGCGTAAAGAACAGCAGATAGCGATTGTTCGCCAGGCTCTTACGGAAATGCCACAACCCCAGGTACACCAGGATGTTCCACGGCAGGAAGGCTTCCGGCAGTTTGGCCAGGTAGTAATAGAACGGCTCGTAATGACCGGCTTCAACGAACGAACCGTTGAAGCGCCCGATGCTGTTGGTCAGCAACACCTCGGCCAGCGCCTGCGAACCACCGCGCTGATAGAGCATGAAGAGCCAGATCACCAAGGGGATCAGCCCGAGCAGGGTCGCCAGCGCCGGCCCCATCCAGCGCGGCAGGCTGAAGCGTTTGTCGATCAGGCTTTCGGCCAGCAGATAGGCGAAGATCACCACGCCCGGCATTGCCAGACCGAGTACACCTTTACTCAATGTGGCGATGGCGATACCGACGGCGAAGAGCAGCCAGCTACCCATGGCACCACGCTGTTCGGCCTGTTGGCGATGGGCCTGATAGAACGACAGCAGCGCCAGGGTTACGCCGAGGCTCAGCAGTGCGTCTTCGCCAACACCACGAACGTTGCCCCAGTAGCTGGCCATGGTTGCCAGCATGATCCCGGCGACCCAGGCGATGGTCGTTGGGCGGCCGAAGCGGCGCAACATGGTGTAAAGCAGCATTACGCTGAACAACCCGGCGAAGGCCGAGGCCAGGCGCACCGCCAATGGCGTGGGACCAAACGCACGGATCGCCCCGGCATCGAGCCAAAGGCTCAGCGGTGGTTTCTCGAGAAAGGGCTGGCCGAACAGGCGCGGTGTCACCCAGTCGTTATCCAGGTGCATTTCCATGGCGATCCCGGCAACCCGGGGTTCGGTGGAGCCTTGTAATTGGTGATTGCCAAGGGCGAAGAAGAACAGCAGGCAAGTGAGTAACAAAAGGAGTGGCGCAGGGCGTGACATAGGCATCAGGCTACCAAAGGATGAGGGCCGAGATTAGAACAGGACCTGGAAGTATACGAGGTCACTTCTTAACAAAATGTGAATTGGAAACATTATTGCCAAGGATGGCCGGTTTGTAGCTCGGCAGAACCGGGCCGGTCACCCTTTGCATCATTTGACGAGTGTGTCTACGGCAGATGATCCGCGGCAAAATCGGCTTCCGAGCGGGCCTGTAGCTGGCCTTTGCGACAGGCCTGTTGAAAGCGTTCGAAGTCGCGCTCGTTCTGCCCGGAGTAGGCCTTGGCGTACTTGAACAGCGCATCGGCCATGACGTCGCTCTTGCCCATGTAACCGCTGATCTGTGCAGCCTGCCCGCAAGCTTTGGCGTGGGCTCGAGCCAGGGCTTTGCCGCAGATGTGGCCATACGCGGAAAAGGTTTCGGCATCGAAGGTTTCCAGCTCCGCCGAGATTTTCATGTCCCGTAGCTGACGCACGTAGAAGTGACGGCCATCGGGGCTGGTGGTCCAGCCGAGAAACAGGTCGCTGGCCGACTGCATCAGGCGCTGGCCTTCAACCACGCGCTGGCCGTTGTGGCGTATCCGCGATTTGGCTTTGACGTAATCGGCGAGCACCGAGCGGCGTGCTTCCTTGAGCTGCAAAAACAGCGGTCGCTCCTGATCGTCGGTCAGCAACGTGACCAGGCAGCGCGTCCCGACGCTGCCCACCCCAACGACTTTAAACGCCAGGTCCCGGGCCTGGAAACGTGCCAGTAAATCGCGACGATCGCCCATCAGCGTGGTTCGGTAGTCGCGCATGAGGGTGTCGTATAATGGTCGCCAATCGTCCACGCGCATCCACTCATCATCGGCGTCCAGCAGCGTGGAGTTTTTGTGCAGATGGAAGATTTGTGGCGGATCATCACGAATCAGCAAGCGGCCGTGTTCATCGCGTTCGCATATCTTGGGCAGCAGCTCGGCGTGGGTGCGATGCTCGGCTTTGTTAATGGCGTTTCTCACATGCTCCAGCGTGCTGGTAGAGGGCTCCTGTTTGAGCAAGTCGTTGTAACCGAGGGCGTCGTACCAGATTTCCAGGGCACTTTGTTCGGCGCATTCGGCCATGCTCTCTTGATAGGCAGCGACCACACGGCGACAGATGCCTTCCTCCACTGAAGCACCGTGGCGCAGGTCGCGAACGGCGATCAGGAAGCTTGCCACCAGCCGTTTCAGATCCCATTCCCAAGGGCCGGGGTGAGCTTCGTCGAAGTCGTTGACGCTGAACAGCAGGTTGCGTTCCGGCGTGCCAAAACCGCCGAAGTTCATCAGGTGACAATCGCCGCAAATGGTTGAATGCAACCCCATGTCTGGCGTACCGGACAGGTCGTGGGCATGGAGCAGGGCGTTGCCACGATAAAAGGCGAAAGGCGAAGCCAGCATGCGCCCGAAGCGCAATTCGTTCAGCGAGCGGATTCGCCCTGCACTGGAGGCCTTGATCAAGGGCAGTGGGTCGCGATCGCTCTTTCCATGCATCGCCTGGGTGTTGCGAGGGCAGTGTTTGCGAGCATCCTTGCCCTGCTTCAGACGATCTTTGAGGGTGGTCATGGGGTCCCTTTCGAGGTGGGCTGAAAGGCAGGCGCAGACAGGAAAGGCGCCGCTTGGCGAAGTGTAGTACTCGCTTGAAAGCTAGCAGGAATCCCGCTGTTAGCCAGTCTTTGCGTTGGCTGACAACACTGAGCGGCTCGATACGATGGCGTAGTTGTCGCCTTGGTGAGCTCACTGAAAAGCCGACTAGTCTTTAATCCATCGATGGGCCTGCCGAGGTGTGAGGAGGCGTGTGCTTTCGTTGCTGATCGCGTTATTGCTGGCATTTCTGATTGGCTGGGTTTCGCAGCGGATGGGCATGTGCCTGGTCAAAGCCAGCGCTTTAATGCTCAAACGCCGGCCCACCTTGTTCGTGGCACTGGTTTCCTGCGGGTTGTTCGGCCTGCTGCTGGCGCCGATTTATCGCTATTTCGGTATCAGCCAGCCGTTGTTCACGCCAGAAGTCGGGTATCCGTTGCTGATCAGTGGCGGACTGTTATTTGGCGTCGCCTCGGTGCTCAACGACGGTTGCAGCGTCGGCACCCTGACCAAACTCACCTGCGGCAACCTCAATAAAGCCTTTACGATTGTCGGCTGGGTGCTGGGGATTGTGCTCTGGTATCGGCTCAACATGTTGCCCGAGCACAGAACCCTGCTGATGCCCGAAATCTCCAGCAGCCACTACCTGCTCACCCTGGGTGTGGTGCTGATGGCGTTGCTGTTTCTGGCCTATGTTCACGGCGACAAACACCTGGTGTTCTCCAGCATGCTGCTAGGGGCGCTGACCAGCGCGCTGTACACCTTCGAACCGCAATGGACGCCCAGCGTGTTCTTCTACCACCTGTCACAGCTGTTCTGGATGCCCGAACAAGCGACCATCACCGGCCAGCACGTCGTGGTGTTCGTGATGTTGCTGGTGGGCATGCTCAGCTTCACCCTGCGCCGCAAGACCTTCAGCTACCAGCCGCTCAACCTGTCAAAGGCATGCGTGCACTTATTGGCCGGGGTGCTGATGGGCATTGGCGCGTCGATGATGCTCGGCGGCAACGACTCACAGATTTTGCTGGTATTCCCGACGCTGAGCTTGACCTCGACGTTGCCATTGGCCTCGATTGTCGTGGGGATTGTGGGGACGTTGTGGGTGAAGCGGTGGTGGGCGCGTGTGCGGTAGCCCTCTCACCATGACCTGTTGGCTCAACGGTAAGTGACAGAAAGTGAAAACTTTCGTTTAGTCAGAGATTTATCGTGAGCAGCGTACGGGTTAACTCAGTCTCTTAAACGTGGTCCACGAGGAATACGTCAGGTTGTTCGCTAGGCTCAAGAACCACCCCTCACCCTAACCCTCTCCCCAAGGGGCAAGGGGACTGACCGAGGTGTTCTTTCGAGTTACATCGACCTGAAAGTCCGAGTCGAACTCAGGTTTTGAAAAGCTTGAATATCTGCTCCCTTTTCCCTCTCCCCCTTGGGGAGAGGGCTGGGGTGAGGGGTGGATTTCGGATCAGAACAGAGCATTCAGACGCTGAATTGTCCTAACTGACGAGCATTACCCGCGAGGGCGACCTTTCTTCCTCATGCCGACAAAACCTGCGCCTGCAATCGTCGCCCAACGACGTCCAACAAATCACAACCATCGCGCAGTGAAACCACCAACGCACGCGCCAGTTCACTGTGAATCCCCTCGCCGGTGGCGACGTTCTCCAGCAACTGGGTCGCGGTGCGGATGCGGTAGGCGGCTGTTTCATGCAGCACGTCGAGCGGTGCTTCGGTGTCGATATCGGGGCGAAGGGTGAAGGGATGGTTTACGGGAAATATCCTAGGATCTTTCGGTCGCGTAGTAATAAAAAATGAAAGGCTGTCGATTTGGGACGCTACCGTTCGACAAGGTAGTGTGTAGTTCACATCCAACGGAGAGACGACGATGCGATTCATGATCATTATAAAAGCCAGCCAGGATTCCGAAGCCGGCGTGATGCCCAGTCAGGAGTTGTTGACCGCAATGGGCAACTACAACGAAGAACTGGTCAAGGCCGGCATTCTCATCGCTGGAGAAGGCCTGCACCCGAGCAGCAAAGGCACCCGCGTGCGCTTCTCGGGTGATCAGCGCACGGTGATCGACGGCCCATTTGCCGAAACCAAGGAACTGATTGCCGGCTACTGGCTGTGGCAGGTGAAATCGAAGCAGGAAGCCATCGACTGGGTCAAACGCTGCCCCAACCCGATGCCGGGTACGGAGGCTGAAATCGAAATTCGCCAGGTGTTCGAGGCGGAAGATTTCGGTGCCGAGTTCACACCGGAACTGCGTGAGCAGGAAGAGCGTGTGTGGGCGCAGGCGAAAGAACAGGCGAAGAAGTGCTGAAGCGCAGAGGCGCGATGATTCGTGCCTTATTTAGCCGGGAAAGGGGGCGGGAAAAGGATCGAGATATGTGGATACCTTTTTCTGCATCTCCGGTCAGGGCGCGAGGCAATCCACGATAGGGTCTGTCCGGCAGACTCTATTCATCAACTCACAAAAATAATCTTCGAAACCAGCTCCGCACTGTTCTTGGTCTGCAGTTTTTTCATCAGGCGGGCGCGATGGACTTCCACGGTTCGGTGGGAAATCGCCAGTTTCTTGGCCACTTCCTTGCAGGTCAGGCCGTTGACGATGTGCATCGAGACTTCGCGCTCGCGGGGTGTGAGGTTCACCGTGGCGTGGTGCGGTCGGTCCATGCGTTCGAAGTGCCAGACCATCAGTTTGAACGGATCGTCCGGGGTCAGGCTGTAGCCGTGCGACCTGGCCCAGAACACCTCGCCGCTTTTGTGTTGCATGAAGCGTTCATCGGAGTAGGAGCCGCTCTGGCTGTTGCGCAACCAGGTCTGGCTGCGATTGCCGATGGTTTTGTAGTCCGCCTGGGAGGGATAGATCAGCAGGGTCAGATGACCCAGAAGCTCTTCGCGTTCGTAGCCGAACAACTCCAGGAATGCTTCGTTGCAGTCGAGCATCACCCGGTTGCCGGTGATGAGCTGCGGAGCGGGCGACACCTGGAACGCCAGACGTTCAAGGTCTTTGAGTTGCTTTGCGAAGACGGTCATTGGGCATCCTGCCTCGATTTGAATCCGCTACTGACAACACCGTGGGGCAGTGCGGTTACTTATTCGTGTACGTAGTTGCACGAACTAGCGAGCGGTCCGGGCGGTAGGTCATTGTAAGGAATGCCTGATCCAAGCACAGAAGAAAATCACCATGCCCCATGATTCCGTATCCATCGTCGCTGCCGCTCACTCCCGTTTTGGCCGTCTGGACGGTTCCACGCTGGAAGACCTTATCGTCCAGGTCACCCGCGAAGCCCTGGCGGATGCCGCCATCGACGCCTCAGAGGTCGACGCCTTGTTCCTCGGGCATTTCAACTCGGGGATGGTTGCGGATGGTTTTCCCGCTTCATTGATGTTGCAAGCTGACCCAGGCTTGCGCTTCAAGCCTGCCACTCGCTGCGAAAATGCCTGCGCCTCGGGTTCGGCGGCGATTCACGCAGGCATCAACGCGATCCGCTCGGGCTCTGCCGAGCTGGTGTTGATCGTGGGCGCCGAGAAGATGACTTCCAATTCTACAGCCGAGGTCACCAAGGCCCTGGCCGGTGCCGGTTATCAGAACGATGTCGAAGAGGCCGGGCTCAGTTTTCCGCAGCTGTTCGGCCTGGCCGCGCAACAGTACCGAGATCGCTACCAGTGCCCGATGGCGTCGATGGCTGCGATTGCCACCAAGAACCACTCCAACGCCATGGCCAATCCCTTGGCGCAGATGCACCGGGTCATGGATTTCGAACACTGCAACAATGTGTCCACGAGTAATCCTTATGTGGCGGATTCGCTGCGCCTGACCGATTGCTCGCTGATCAGCGATGGGGCTGCAGCTATTGTTCTGGCCTCGTCCAAGCGTGCCAGGCAGTTCCGTCGCGATGTACGGATTCGCTCGGTGACTCAGGTCAACGATTTCCTGCCCATTGCCCAGCGCGACATCCTCGCGTTTGAAGGCCCGCAGCGTGCGATCCATTCGGCCTTGCGCGGGGCCAATATCACCTTGGCCGATCTGAGTTTCGCCGAGGTGCATGACTGCTTCACCATCGCCGAACTGCTGATCTACGAAGCCATGGGCCTGGCGCCCAAAGGCGAGGGGCATCGGGCGCTGGATGACGGTATTGTGCGGGCGGGCGGGTGTCTGCCGGTGAACCTGTCTGGCGGGCTCAAGGCCAAGGGGCATCCTGTGGGTGCCACGGGCGTGTCGATGCACGCCATGGCCTTTCGGCAGTTGACGGGCGACCCCATCGGCCTGGCGGTGCCAAATCCCGAGTTCGGTCTGTTGTTCAACATGGGCGGCATGGCGGTCGCCAACTATGCCTCGGTGCTTCAGGCACGCAGGGCTTGAGCATGAACATCGCCAACTGGCTGAACGACGCCGGTCGACGCTGGCCAGAACGTCCAGCGTTGTTCGAGGGGCAGTGGCAAGTCGCCGACTACGGCACGTTTGTCGCTCATGTCCGTAGTCGTGCCGCGCAGCTCGTTGACGAACACGGCATTGCGCCCGGCGACCGTGTGGCGCTGTTCATGAAGAACAGTTGCGAATACCTCGAATGGCTCTATGCCGTCTGGTGGATTGGCGCGGTCGCGGTGCCGATCAACTGCAAGTTGCACCCTGTTGAAGCCGGCTGGATCGTCGACGATGCGCAAGCCCGTCTGATCTTTACCGAGGGCGGCCAGGTGTTCTCGCCCGAGGTGTTGCCGCAGGGCTGTCGAGAACTGAATGAAGCGGACAGTGCGGCGTGTGCTTCGGTCGATTCGACGACGCTGGAAAATCCCTGCCCGCGTGATGCCGATGACCTTGCCTGGCTGTTCTACACCTCCGGCACCACCGGGCGATCCAAGGGGGTGATGCTGTCCCACGGCAACCTGACGGCCATGTCGCTGTGCTATCCGCTCGACGTCGATCCGGTCAGCCCGGATGACGCGGTGGTGTATGCGGCCCCGATGTCCCACGGTGCCGGGCTGTACAACTTTATCCACGTGCGTTGCGGTGCTCGCCACGTTGTCCCCGAGTCCCGTGGCTTCAAGGCTGACGAACTGTTCGAGCTGGCGAGCGGGCTGCGCAATGTCACGTTGTTCGCCGCGCCGACCATGGTCAAGCGCATGGTGGAACAGGCTCGTCGCCAAGGCTATGGCGGCGACGGGATCAAAACCATCGTCTACGGTGGCGCGCCCATGTACCTGGCGGATCTGCAAGATGCGCTCGAGACCTTTGGTGCGCGGCTGGTGCAGATCTATGGTCAGGGAGAGAGCCCGATGACGATCAGCGCTTTGTCGCGTGAGTTGATCGCGGATCGAAACCGTCCCGACTGGGCATCGTTGGCCGCTTCCGTGGGGCGGGCGCACTCATGCGTGGAGATCAGGATTCTGGACCCCGAGCACAGGCCAGTGCCTTCCGGCCAATCAGGGGAAATCGCCGTGCGTAGTCCCACCGTCATGCAGGGCTACTGGCGCAACGACGCGGCGACTCGCCAGACCCTGGTGGATGGCTGGCTGCTGACCGGCGACATCGGCTTTCTTGATAACGCGGGTGTTCTGACGCTCACCGATCGCTCCAAGGATGTGATCATTTCCGGCGGCTGTAACGTGTACCCTCGGGAAGTCGAGGAAGTGCTGGCGCAACATCCAGACGTATTTGAAGTCTGCGTGGTCGGCGAGCCGGATGTGCAGTGGGGGGAATCGGTGGTAGCGTTCGTCGTTCCTCGTTGTGGGGGAGCGCTCGATGAGTCTTCGCTCAATGCCTGGTTCGTCGAACGCATGGCGTCGTTCAAAAAACCGAAGAAGTATGTGTTTCGCACCGAGCTGCCCAAGAACAGTTACGGCAAGATCCTCAAGACCGATCTGCGCCTCTGGTTGAAGGAGGTCGCGAACGGCACAGTTGTTCCTTGAGTTGTGTATGGATAGAAATCAGACAGGAGTCCCTCACGTGGGCATTCAACAGAAGAACCCGGCCCGGCAACGGCGTCGGGCGTTTATCGGTGCAACGTCCGGCCACCTGATCGAGTGGTACGACTACGGCGTCTATGGTTTTCTCGCCGTCTATATCGGCAAGGCGTTCTTCGTCTCTGACGACCCGACCACCAGCCTGCTCGCCAGTTTTGCGGCTTTTGCTTTGAGCTTTTTCATCCGGCCGCTGGGGGGACTGTTCTTCGGTCCGCTGGCGGACAAGATCGGCCGGCGCAAAACCCTGATCACGGTGTTGGTGATGATGGCCGGCTCCACCTTTTTACTGGGGCTGTTGCCGACCTATGCCTCGATAGGGATCGCAGCGCCGATCATCCTGGTGTTGATCCGCTGTGTGCAGGGCTTTTCGGCCGGTGGCGAGATCGGCACCATCACCAGCTTCATCTCCGAGTACGCCGGACCTGGGCGACGCGGCTTCGCCACTTGCTGGTTGATGGTGACGGCGGTGCTCGGCCTGTTGCTGGGCGGTGCGGTGGCCAACGGCATGACCTGGGTCATGGGCGCTGACCTGATGCAAGCCTGGGGCTGGCGGATTCCGTTTCTGATTGCGGCGCCTCTGGGGCTGATCTCGATGTACATCCGCCTGAAGCTCGAAGACAGTCCCGAGTTCCTGGCGTTGCAGCACGCGGGGCAGACCTCGAAGGCTCCTCTGCGCGAAGTCTGGCAGTGGAAACGGGCGATTGCCTTGGTGTTCTTCATCATTACCCTGCACAGCTCGATCTTTTATCTGGTGCTGACCTTTGCCTCGACCTACATGTCGAGCATTCTCAAGTTCGACAGCGGCACGACCTTGCTCTACGTCTTCGTTGCCAGTCTTTCGGCCGCCATCGTCATGCCTTTCGGCGGTGCATTCACGGATAAATACGGGCGCAAGCCGTTTTTGTTGGCGATTGGCACCCTGGCCACTCTGGCGATGTACTGGCTCTTCAAATCGGCACCCACGGCGACACCGGCTTCGTTTATCTACCCGTTGATGGCGGTGGCGATCCTGTTCGGTCTGTATGCCTCGTCGACTTATGCATTGATGAGCGAGCTGTTGTCCACCCGAATCCGCTCCACCGGCATCGCGGTGGCCTACAACATCCCGGTGGCGGTATTCGGCGGTAGTGCACCGCTGATTTCTACCTGGCTGATCAAGCTGACCGGAGACATTACGTCGCCCTGGTACTTTTACATCGGCACGGGTGTGGTGTCGCTGATCGCGCTGGTGCTGCTGCGCAAGGAGGATTTTGTCGCCTGCGTGAATCCCGCCAAGGTGCCGAACGTTGGGCGAGCCGATCTGGCGTTGGTCCCCGCGCCTTGAGTACGTGAGTGATAGACAGAGCCCCCAGATGCAACAAAGCCCGTGCAAGACGGGCTTTGTTGATACTTGAAGATGCAAAAGGCTCGCACAAGAGGGGCGAGCCAGCATTCATTGAACCCCAGATACAGTTTGCCGTGCCCGCAACACCACGATCCCGGGCGTCTTCGCGATGTAGTCCCTGAAGGGAGAGTCTACGACTTCTCTGTTCTTTTTCTTCGAAGAGGCATTACGCAGCACGGGGCCGTTGTCTTTGTTGATGAAGAACCCTGTATGGGTAACGTCCAGGCCGGCGAGTTGGGTGTAGATGCCAACGTAATCGCCAGTCTGCAAGCGGCTGATCACCTGGTCGTTAACAAAAGCGCTAGGGATATAGGTGATACTGCGTTCGACCATGGGCACGCCAGGCAAATAGGCGCTGCCATCCGCTTTTTGGTTGAGACTTTTAACCACGGTTACCGCATGAGGGCTGATTTGAGCCGTCACGTCGTCGGCCAGTTTTTGCTCGGCTTGCGACCAGTCTGTGAAGAAGTGCCGGCGATGCAGGAAATCGAGATTGCCGTTCACGTAACGCGTCTGAATGAGGTTTTTGAAAAAGTCCGCTTCATTGTTGGACTTTCTCAGCGCTTCGACGTAATCCAGATAGGTGAAACAGTCCAGGCCTCTGAAGTCGACGACCAATTCTTCCGGCGTGGTAGCAGAGCCCTGCAACTTGTTCGCGACATAGGGGCGCCCCAAAAACTCTCGTGAAATCAGATTGTTCATCTGCCCTATGTCTTCGGGGGTTGTCGCAGAGCGTTCCTTGAGCAGGGCATCCAGTTTGCTGGCGGTATAACCATCCATGTTCAGTGGCGTGTGCCCATTCACGGACGCGACGTTCTCCACTGCTTTTGTATTGCCGACGGGCAGCCCAGTCCCGCACGCTGTCAGCATGGATGCCAGAAGAAATACAGCAGACCTGCGCATTCGATTTCCCATCGTTTTCGACTACTACGTCGCAAATGGTAATGTTTATTGATAGGCCTGTGGGGATTTTGAGACTGCCGGGGGAGGAACGAAGCACTTTGGCGACGGAGTGTTTGCTGGCTTTGTGCTGTGTTTGAGTGTTTTGGGCATGCTCTAGGGCGGGGGGTCACTGCGAAAACTCAAACCCCAGACGCAACAAAGCCCGCACTAGGCGGGCTTTGTTGATGCTTCGTTTGGTGGGCCGGGGTAATCTGAATTGATTTCGTAAGCTGCTGATTTTTAAGTTTTTTAATGTCTATTTTTTTTGCTTGGAATACTCTTTGGAATACCGAGTCCCTTTGCAATGCTCTGAGGCGTGATCGGCCGAGCCGATGAGGTTCCTTCTGATCCGGAGGACTCGATCAAATGCCTTTAACGTTGGGATCGGCCCACAATCCCTCCAGCTCTAGCCATTCGGTTTTAGGTTAGCCCGGCTTGTGGGCGGCGTTATTGTTGAGTTATGACCATATTTTACTGGTTTTTACGGCTTGTGCGATTTTTGTCCCCACATTTGTCCCCCCACTTAGGGAGTGAGTGAATTCTGGGCGTTGAAGCCCATTGCCCAATCCTAACAAGTGCCATCGTGTTCATTGGCTCAGTGTTGGCGGTCGTTAGACATAGACTACTGCTTTGGGACACTCACATCAGCTTCCTGTTGAGGCAAGTGCTGATGAGAGTGGGTGTATTCGCTCATTTCCGACGTGTGCGTCAACCCCGAGTGAAAAAGCGAGGTCCTGGAGCAGATGGTCATTCGCTCCTCTATGTCTAGAATGGGCAAGGGCTACGACATCTACAGTCAATCCATCACGCATGACCCCAAATCGGTGCCAACCGGACAGTTGCTCAGCCATCGTTTTTACACATCGCCCAAGCGCTCCGCACGCTCAATGGTGCGAGCTACGTGCGGTTATTCACCACAAGGAAGAACCTTCCTTTACAATCCGTGGCGCCGTGTAGGAGGTGAAATTGATTCTGGATATCGGGTTGTTTTTTCTTCTATAACGGCTGGCAGCGCCCCGGCATTGAAGCGATGCGTTTTGACCCGGTTGCGATGCGGCCATTGCCGCTGCTATCGGCTTTTGGTCGGTCTCCTCGCAAGCGATACCACCTCGTTCGCGGTTGTCGGAGTGATAATCGTGGCCGGCATGAAAGCAGATGCCCCCTGAGATCTAGCCATGGCCATCAAATTAACAGCTGAAGTCGCCCCCGCTCGCTATGAGTGATTTGGACAGTGGTAAACCATGAACGCAGTAGAAATTGAATCCGCAATCTCGGAGCTGGCCCTCCAACCCTTCGACATGGCGGAGTTTTCGTTCGCTTTTCTGGCCGCGTTCGGCAACAAGGATACGGCTCTCAAGCGACTGCGAGCAGGCAACAACAACGCATCGGATGTGTCCGGTGGCGTACTACTGCGCAACAACATCCATATTGCGGCATGCGAACCCGGCACCGTAGGCGAAACTCTCAAAACGTTGCGCGCCAGCCCGGCCACTACAAAAAGCAAAGCCAAGTTCATTCTCGCTACCGACGGCAAAACCCTTGAGGCAGAAGAGCTGGTGGGTGGAGAGACCATCACCTGCGCCTATTCGGACTTGCCCAACCACTTCGGCTTCCTCTTGCCTCTGGCCGGGATCTCCACCATTAAGGAGATCAAAGACAACCCTATCGACGTGCGCGCCACCAGTCGCCTGAACAAGCTGTACGTCGAACTGCTCAAGGAGAACCCGGACTGGGCCAAGGCCGAGCGCCGTGCCGACATGAACCACTTTATGGCAAGGCTGGTGTTCTGCTTTTTTGCTGAAGACACCGATATCTTCAGTGGTGATGGCCTATTCACCAAAACGGTGGAGCAGTACAGCGAACGCGACGGCTCCAACACCGCTCAGGTGCTGTCGGAAATGTTCCGCTCGATGAACATCAAGCTGGCTGACCGCGCCACTGCTCAGCGGCGCTTGCCCAGCTGGGCCAATGGCTTCCCCTATGTGAATGGCGGCCTGTTCTCCGGTAGCACTGAAGTGCCGAGCTTCACGCGCATGGCGCGCACTTACCTGTTGCACGCTGGCAACCTGAACTGGCAAAAGATCAACCCAGACATATTCGGCAGCATGATCCAAGCCGTGGCCGACGATGAGGAGCGAGGCTCACTGGGCATGCACTACACCAGCGTGCCCAACATCCTCAAGGTGCTGAGTCCGCTGTTCCTTGATGACTTGCGTGCGCAACTCGACGCGGCAGGAGACAACAAAGCCAAGCTGCTCAACCTCCGCAAACGTATGGCGCGTATCCGCGTTTTTGACCCAGCCTGCGGCTCTGGGAACTTCCTAGTCATCGCCTATAAGCAGATGCGTGAGATTGAGGCGGAGATCAATCGCCGTCGAGACGAGGCCAACAACCGGTCTGAGATCCCGCTGACCAACTTTCGCGGTATAGAGTTGCGCGACTTTCCGGCAGAGATTGCCCGCTTAGCATTGATCATTGCCGAGTTCCAGTGTGACGTGCTCTATCGCGGCCAGCAGGATGCTCTGGCGGAGTTTTTGCCTCTTAATGCGCAGAACTGGATCGTCTGCGGCAACGCGCTCCGACTGGATTGGCTGAGCATCTGCCCGCCAACAGGCACGGGCGTGAAGGTGCTCGCAGATGATTTATTCGGCACGCCACTGAATCAGAGTGAAATTGACTTTGAGAACGACGGCGGTGAGACGTATATCTGTGGCAACCCGCCATATTTGGGTTCGACTTGGCAAACCGACGAGCAAAAGACCGACTTAGAAGCCATCTTCAGCAGGTACACAAAGACGTGGAAAACGCTGGATTATGTTGCAGGTTGGTTTATGAAAGCCGCTGACTATGGCACATACACCAACTCGATCACCGCCTTCGTTACCACCAACAGTATTTGTCAAGGGCAGCAGGTTTCGTATCTATGGCCGTTCATTTTTAACACGGGTCACGAGATAGCCTTTGCGCACACTTCATTCAAGTGGGCGAATCTCGCCAGTCACAATGCAGGTGTGACGGTCGCTATCGTGGGCATTGCGCGGAATGCCGCAAAGCCACGTCGCCTGTACAGTGAAGGTGATGAGAAGCAGACAGTGTTGCGCGAGGTCGATTACATCAATGCATATTTGGTGGCAGGCGCAAACGTCATAGTCGAGGCCGAGACAAACCCGTTTGGTGTTGTTTCACCTATGACCAACGGCAATAAGCCTGCTGATGGCGGACATCTGATCTTGGACTTGACCGAGGCAGAGGCCGTTCGCTCATCTGATGCTCATGCTGCGCAGTTCGTTCGACCTTTCGTCGGCTCTGATGAAGCCATCAATGGAAAACAGCGCTTCTGCCTGTGGATTAATGATGCAAGCGTTGATCTTGCCCAATCAATTCCGGCCATCTCCGCTCGTATGGACGATGTGCGTGTGATGCGCCAAGCAAGCACGAAAGAATTAACCCGCAGAGGAGCCCGCACGCCACACGCCTTTCAACAAATCAGACAGAGAGGCGATGAAACTCTCATGGTAGTGCCTCGCGTGTCTTCTGAAAACCGACCCTACCTGCCTGTTGTGCTGCTTTCGCACGGGACCATCATCGGCGACCGGAATTTTGCCCTCTACGATGCGCCCCTCTGGAACCTAGCCATCATCGCCTCGCGTCTCCACTGGGTCTGGATTGGCACTGTCTGCGTGCGGATGCGCACCGATTTTTCGTACTCCAATACCCTCGGTTGGAATACCTTCCCGGTCCCCCGGTTCACCGAGCAAAATAAAGCCGACCTGACCCGTTGTGCAGAAGATATTCTGCTGGCCCGCGAAGCTCACTTCCCCGCCACCATCGCCGACCTGTACGACCCGGAGAATATGCCGGACAACTTGCGCCACGCCCACGAGCACAACGATGAAGTATTGGAGCGCATCTATATCGGTCGCCGTTTCAAAAACGACACCGAGCGACTGGAAAAGCTGTTTGACCTCTACACCAAGATGACGGCAGTTGCGGCTAAAACCGCACCCAAAGCAAAAAGGGAAGTGAGAACGTGACGGAACTAGCCAGCAATCCAACCAACACCTACACCGTGCCGTCGGTGTCCATCAGCACAGCGCGCACGGGGGCATCTAGTAAAGCTAACGAGCTGGGTATGCGCTCCATGCAGGAGCGCGCCTATGCCAAACGCGGCGAGCAGTATCTGCTGATCAAATCACCACCGGCGTCGGGTAAATCCCGTGCGCTGATGTTTATCGCGCTGGACAAGCTCCACAACCAGGGCCTGCACCAGGCCATTGTCGTGGTACCAGAGCGCTCCATTGGTGGCAGCTTTGCGGATGAGCCTCTGAGCGAGTTTGGTTTCTACTGGGATTGGCAGGTATCTCCGCAGTGGAACCTGTGCAATGCCCCTGGCATCGACGAGCCACGTGTAGCCAAATCCAAGGTGGGTGCGGTAGGCAAGTTTCTGGAAAGTACAGATAAAGTGCTGGTTTGTACCCATGCCACCTTCCGCTTTGCGGTGGAAGAGTTGGGTATCGAAGCCTTCGACAACCGCCTGATCTCCATCGACGAGTTCCACCACGTTTCCGCCAACCCAGACAACAAGCTGGGCGGCCAACTGAGCGCGTTTATCAGTCGCGATAAAGTGCATCTGGTAGCCATGACGGGCTCTTATTTCCGTGGCGACAGCGAGGCAGTGCTTGCCCCTGCGGAAGAAGCTAAGTTTGAGACGGTAACTTACACCTACTACGAGCAGCTCAACGGCTACCGTTGGCTCAAGTCACTGGATATCGGTTACTTTTTTTACACTGGCAAGTATGTGGATGCCGTCGCCAAGGTGCTGGACCCGGCGTTGAAAACTATCATCCATATCCCCAATGTGAATGCCCGCGAAAGCCTCAAAGACAAGGAGCACGAGGTCAACGAAATAATGAGCGCTCTGGGGAGTTGGCAGGGTGTCGATCTGGCCACCGGCTTCCACCTCATTAAGACCAACGATGGTCGCATCCTGAAACTAGCCGACCTGGTAGATGACAGCGACGCGACCAGACGCTCCAAAGTGCTCGCCGCGCTGAAAGACCCTGTGCAAAAGAACAACCGAGACAACGTGGATGTGATCATTGCGCTGGGCATGGCGAAGGAAGGCTTTGACTGGATCTGGTGCGAACATGCGCTGACCATTGGCTACCGTTCGAGCTTGACGGAAATTGTGCAAATCATTGGCCGCGCAACACGTGATGCAGAGGGCAAGGAGCGCTCACGCTTCACCAACCTGATTGCCGAACCCACAGCCGATCAAGCCGCTGTTGCCGAAGCGGTGAACGATATGCTTAAGGCCATTTCTGCCAGCTTATTGATGGAACAGGTGCTGGCCCCACGCTATGAGTTCACTCCTAAAGATGCAGGGCCGAAAGAGGGTTTCAATTATGGGCTCGATGGTTATCAGCCGGGTGGAACTAACCTGGGCGTGAATGAAACCACAGGCCAATTCCATGTCGAAATCAACGGCCTGACCACGCCGCAAAGCGCAGAAGCTACGCGCATTTGCAAAGAAGATTTGAATGAAGTGGTGACCAACTTCTTGCAGGACAAAAACGTGTTAGAGCGCGGCTTGTTCGACAAGGAAAACACCCTGCCCGAAGAGCTGACCCAACTGCGCATGGGCAAAATCGTGCGCGAGCGTTATCCAGACTTGAGCGAAGTCGATCAGGAAGCCATCCGCCAGCACGCCATCGCTGCCATGAACATTACCCAGCAGGCCAAGTTGGTCTTGGGGCAGGCCGATGCAAACGGTGGTGACGCCGTGCAAGGAAGTACAGCGTTGCTGGATGGCGTGCGCAAGTTCGTTAACGTACGCGAATTGGACATTGACCTGATTGACCGCATCAACCCCTTCGATGCCGCTTATGCGGTGCTGGCGAAAGCGATGGATGAGAAATCACTACGCCAGGTGCAGGCCAGCATTGCCGCCAAGAAGTTGAGTATTCCCGAAGACGAAGCCCGCGAGCTAGCAAGGCGCGCCTTGCAGTTCAAGAATGAACGTGGTCGCCTGCCAGACAGCAATTCTGCCGATTCGTGGGAAAAGCGTATGGCTGAAGGTGTGGCTGTGCTAGCGCGTTACCGTGCGCAGGCAAAGGCAGCGCAGGCCCTTAGAGAATCCGACAATGGCTGATATGAACGATGACGAACTGCTGGATGCGCTTGGCATAGAAGTCACTCCGCTCAAGGCAGCAAACCGCCCCCCGCGTGAAGAGCGCATCATCGCCGGCTTCGAGGACATCCTGCGCTTTTATCAGATCCACGGCCGCACACCACTGCATGATGAAGACCGCGACATCTTCGAGCGTTTGTATGCTGTGCGCTTGGATCAGCTACGCAAGTTGCCGGAAGCGCAAACCCTGCTAACTGAGTTGGATGGCCCTGGCCTGTTGTCTGGTGCCCTAGCGGCCTCGGTGGATGTGGATGACCTGGATGAAGACGCATTGCTGGCCGAGCTGGGTATCGGCGGTGAGTCCTCCGACCAGGACGACATCACGGTGCTGCGCCACGTACGTTCGAGCACTGAAAAGCGTGCAGCTGAGGAAATCGCCGACCGTGCTCCATGCGCAGATTTTGACAAGTTCCAACCGCTATTCGAGCTGGCTGAGAGGGATCTGAATTCTGGCGTTCGCAAAACCCTGCGTTTTGGACGCGATACCAGCGTTGAAACCGGAAACTACTTCATCGTAAGTGGGCAGCTAGCGTATGTGGCCGAAATAGGAGAAACCATCAAGGCTCCGAATGGGGAAAGCGATGCACGTTTGCGCGTCATCTACGCCAACGGCACGGAAAGTAACCTGCTGCGCCGCTCGCTACAACGGGCGCTTTACAAGGACGACACCGGTCGCCGACTGACCGACCCGGACATGGGGCCGTTGTTTGGCGATGCTCCAGAGCCTGACGACATTGAGAGCGGGACTATCTATGTACTACGGAGCTTGTCTAGCCACCCATTCGTCGCCGAGCACCGCGAGCTGATCCACAAGATCGGCGTGACTGGCGGCAAGGTAGAAGCCCGCATCGCAGGCGCAGAAAAAGACGCCACCTATATGCTGGCCGGCGTGGAGGTGGTCGCCGCCTACACGCTGCACAACCTGAATCGGACTAGGCTAGAGAATATTTTCCACCGCTTATTTGGCGCAGTACAGCTTGATCTGACCATCGAAGACCGCTTCGGAAATCCGGTCAAACCGAGAGAGTGGTTCCTAGTACCGCTCCATGTGATTGACGAAGCGGTTGAGCGCATTCGAAATGGATCTATTACCGAAGTGATCTACGATCCACAAACTGCTCGCCTGGTCAGCTAGGGGCAATGAAGAGGCATCGTATATTTCGTATCGTTGAATGGAAACGTCGAATGATCAGCTGAGGTCAAGCTCAGCTCCAAGGAGTGAAGGAGTCTCTATGAGCTTTGAATGGACTTACCCCGGCGCTCGCTGGTGGAAATTCGACTTCCATACACATACCCCTGCATCCAAGGATACGGACGCTTGGCAGCGTGCGATGGGTACGGCTGACGAGCTAACGGCTGAGCAATGGCTTCTTAAATACATGGCGGCTGGTATTGACTGTGTGGCGGTCACAGATCACAACAGTGGAGCTTGGATCGACAAGCTAAAGACCGCTTACGCGAGCATGCAGGTCGATCCTTCTGAAAGTTTTCGCGAACTGCATCTATTTCCTGGGGTGGAGCTTTCCGTTAACGGTGGCTTTCATCTGCTAGCACTTTTCAATACCGATGCCACCACCAGTGATATCGACTCCCTTTTGGGCAAGGTCGATTACAGCGGTACGAAAGGGGATAGTGATGGCGTAACCCGTCGTAGTGCGGCAGACGTGGTACAGGCGGTGCTAGACACCGGCGCTCTGCCAATACCAGCGCATGCCGACTCCAGTAAGGGCTTACTACAACTTAAGGCAGAAGGCTCCACCCAGTCTGCTCTCGATCACCAAACGGTAGAGCTTTTACTGAGTAATCCCGGCGTGTTGGCTATGGAGGTGTTGACTCCCGCAACCCCCAAGCCTTCAGCCTACACCCAATCAAAACTGAACTGGGCTGAAGTGATCGGCTCCGACTGTCATACCTTCCGAGGGCCCGCTGTACCAGGTTCTCGATATACCTGGATCAAGATGGCCAAGCCATCGTTGGAAGGACTGAGATTAGCTTTGTTGGATGGGCAAGGTATTTCAGTGCGCCGTAGCGACGATGTCGAGCCCTTTTCTCCATTCGATAGACCAGAGCACTTTATTGAGGCTATAGAAGTAGCCGACGCTCGGTTCATGGGCCGTAGCAATAAACCTACCCGACTGGAGTTTAATCCATATTTCAATGCGGTAGTTGGCGGTCGGGGCACAGGTAAATCCACAGTGGTGCATTCACTACGACTTGCGTATAGACGGGAGCGAGAGCTCGATGCAAGCGGAGACCCCAGCGAGACTTTTGTTCGCTTCAACAAAGTTGCCAAGAGTCGCAATGATTTGGGAGGTTTGCTTACAACTACTCAACTTGCGATCACTCTCAGTCGCGATGGAGTTCGCCATCGTTTGTTATGGCGACAGGATGGGCAAGGACAAGCTGTCGAAGATTGGGTGGGTGGTGAATGGAGAGACTCCGAGAGCCAGGCAATTACAGAACAACGTTTCCCTGTACGGCTCTTCAGTCAAGGGCAAATTGCAGCATTGGCGGGTGAAAGCCAACAAACACTGTTGCAAGTAATTGATGAAGCAGCCGGAACTGGTACTGCGAAGGCCTCACTCGAAAGTGCTACCAGTAGCTTTTTCAGTACTTGTGCAAAATTACGAGAGTTGAATGTCAGCCTCAAAGGGCGTGATGCGCTGAATCAAACGTTGCAAGATGTGCAGCGTAAGCTCGCACGTTTTGAGGCGGCTCATCATGCTGAAATACTGAAGGCATATCAACGAACTAGTCGCCAAACTAGAGAGCTAGATAGGCAGTTCGATAATGTTGATGAAATGGCGGAAAACCTACGCGGATTGGCGGAAAGTTTACTGGCTGAAGATTTGTCCGGAGGTGGGTTCGATCCCGTTGTCGATGCAGATGCGCTAGCTATTGTTAGAGAGTTGGCGACATCCATTATGCACGCGCAGACACAAATCGAGGCTATAGCTCAGCAATTAAACGATGATAGCGGTGCTTTGAAAGAGCAACTGTTGCAGAGTGGCTGGCAGGTAAAGGTTGAAAAGGCAAAAGAAAATTATGAGGCCTTAAAAACTGATTTGCAGACTCAGGGCGTAGGTGATCCGAGTGAATATGGTCGTCTAGTACAGGAGCGACAACGACTTGACGCAGAGGTCAGTCGTTTGGATGAGCTAAAAAAGCAATTTGACGACTTGAGAGCACATGCCAAATTGCAGATGGAGCAAGTTTGGGGTGCGCGCCGAGCAATTAGTGAAAAGCGAGCACAGTTTTTACAAGCTACATTGGCAGAAAACCGCTTTGTTAGAATTAATTTGATTCCCTATGGGCGTGACGCTTTAGCGATGGATCGTTCGTTACGCGATTTGCTTGGGACTCCAGATAAGTTCAAAGATGATATTTACTCCGAATCGCAAGGTGACACATCAGCAAAAGGCATCATTGCCGATCTGCTGCTGGCTGCTCAGCTGCTTGATACCCCAGCGAAACCGGCTACAGAGCAGATTGAAGAGGCTGTAAAAAAAATGCAGAGCCGTTTGATTTCGGCGTGCCGTGGTACAGATGAATTTGGTGGATGGTTCAATAAGTACCTGGCAGGTGAGGCTGCAAAGCGTCCGGAGCTTGTTAATCACATTTTATGCTGGTTTCCTGAGGACGGCTTGCAGGTAGAGTACAGCCGGAAAGGTAACGGCAAGGATTTTCAGTCGATTGGACAGGCGTCGGCTGGTCAGCGAGCCGCAGCAATGCTGGCCTTTTTGCTGGCCCATGGAGACGAGCCGCTGATTTTGGATCAACCCGAAGACGATCTGGATAACCACTTGATTTATGATTTGGTGGTGCAACAGATTCGGGCAAATAAGCAGCGGCGGCAACTGATCATCGTTACGCATAATCCGAATATTGTAGTAAACGGCGATGCTGAAATGATTCACGTACTCGACTTCAATCATCAATGTTTTATTAGTCAGGCAGGATCGTTGCAGAACAAGCCTATGCGAGAGGAGATATGTAAAGTGATGGAGGGTGGAGAGGACGCTTTCGAGCGTCGCTATCTACGTTTGGGCAGGATAGTTTGATGTCGGATGTTTTTACTTGGGCAATAATTCAAGCTGCCTGAAGCAGTCAGGATGCTCAAGGTGGCTTATAAGATCTCCTACACAGGGGTGGGCTCGTTCACCCGAGGAGAAACTCGGCCAGCGGATTCCATCAGGAACAGCGACAAGGCCGCACCAACAGTCCGGATGTATGAGCACAATCTCTACCTTCGAACCGTCAAAGATTGAAAGCTTGGCAGTCTGGGGGGGGCGTCCATGTATGTGCGGGGGGGCAGGTAACTGCCATTCCTGCCGCGACCGGATGGCACTGTGTAGGTGGCAGAGTGTGTTATCCACAAACAAAAAAACAGCGGTCCGCCCCTAAAAAGGAGACGGTTCGCTGTTTTTTTGTATGGAGTAGGTCAGTTAGGTAGCCTGCCCTTTGCACACCACTGGTCCCACTCGTCCAGTTGATCGCTGGTTATCATTGCGTCCTCGCCGTTCTCCTTGTGGAAGGCATCAACCCACTTGCTGGAGCAAGCCTCATCCGGGGTTGCTTTCACAGATGCAGTTGCCGGTACTGTCACCGGTGCGGACGAAGCGGCACCGCCGAAAAGTGGCCCCGTGCCGTTCTTGTAGCCATAGACCTTACCATCAGCACCGGGGTAGACGTAGAAGTCCTTAAAGACGGCGTAGTAAGTATCTTTGGGGGCGGTGAATTTGCCACGGTAGTTACCGGAGCGATCCGTACATTTATCTCGGGCCTTTTCGCAGCGAAGATATTCGAAGGTTTCCTCTTCCTTCATGGTGATTTCGCCGGTTGCAGAGTTCTGGTAACGCACCACGTGTTTGCCTGGGCGACTTTCATCGACACAAAGAGTGAGCGGGAAACCGTACATAACCCGACCAGTATCTTCGCACGGTATTACGTCAGGGGTCTTGTACTGCTGGAACTCTGGGTTGGTATCCGCATGAGCAAAGCTAGATAATATTATTGTGGCGGCTGCAAGTGTTTTGTAGAGTTGTTTCATGGGCTTCCCTTGTCCTTGGCTGGTTATGTTGAATCTTGTTTTTTGTGAAAATTACCTGTGGTTATCTGAATTGAATTGTCTAAAAAATATATAGACGCTCCGCAGGATTTTCCGCCGCCGAATTGTATTCGGCATTGTAGCGTTACTATGTTTAATGGTTCTGAATGCTGGGCTTTCCCTCTCATAGGCTCCTCGTGTATCCGAGACCTTCCCTAGACCAATCGTTTGCAGGCGGTTGATGGCAAGGCCATCGTGTTTAGGATGAAATGGGTCGTAAATACCGTGGTCGTTTAGGCATCATAGCGTAACGATTCGCGGCATGGGAAGAGTCTCCGCCAGCCTTGATAAAGATCATGACCTCGTACGTTTGGGGGCAGCTGTACGTGCGCGCCGCACGGCGTTAGGGCTGTCCCAAGAGGCATTGGCTGATTTCGCTCAAATCGATCGATCCCACATGGGAAAAATCGAGCGTGGAGAGCGAAATGTCACGTTCTTGAACATTTTGCGGATTGCTAAAGCGATCCAGTGCAAGCCATCCGAGCTTCTTGCCGAAGCAGGTCTTTGAAATTGCGCGCTTTAACAACGACCTCCTTGCCAGCGTAAAGCGGGCTAGGGGGCGTTGTCGTTTTTATGCTGCAAGCATTAACGCTGCCTTGAGGGCCCGTTGCTTAAGAATCGCCCCTTGGCCGAACCAAGCGGAATCCATGCGGTACTCGCTACTACGGGCCCTGCGCTCGTGATCCACGTACTCGGTCACGGCGTTGAGTAATCCCCAGGCGGTGCCTTGAGCTGACTCCAGTGTCGATCCGCGTCCCAGGCCTTCATACAGGCTTTGCACCTTGCGTAGCGCACGCTCGTTGGGCAGGACTGTCGGTAGCGGACTCTCAGGGCTGGCGTCACACAGTACGTTCATGAAGAAGCCCATCGCCTCATGCCATTGCACTTTGCGCTCTGCCAGTGCGCGCATGCGGTACA
The DNA here is from genome assembly GCA_964396695.1 of uncultured Pseudomonas sp. Lineage (GTDB taxonomy): Bacteria > Pseudomonadota > Gammaproteobacteria > Pseudomonadales > Pseudomonadaceae > Aquipseudomonas. Next base: position 6,648 of record CAYNGZ010000007.1, on the reverse strand, counting down.
TGAACTCGTCCCATTGCGAGACGGCGATGCCTAGCTGCTTCTTCACTGCCTTGGGATCAAAGCGAGTGCTGTGCGGCACTTTGATTGCCCGAGATGTACCGTCCAGAGCAATGGTCAGAGTGTTGTTGCACACTACACGAACGGTGGTCGGGGTGGCGGTAGTGGCCAGGGTGCCGTCACAAGAGGTGGCCAGCAGCAGATAGCCGTTGACCTGGTCGTTGCCTTTTAAGGCCGTCGATTGCCCTGTTCGAGCCAGTGCCCAGAACTTACGACCGCCCTTGAGCACGCCAGCGGTCTCCAGCTCATAGCCGGAAACCTCGGTAAGATCCCGATAAAACTCCAGTACTTCACGAGGCTGCACGACCTGATAACGCTGAGATACCACCGACAGTGGGGCTTTGGTGTCGGAGCGATACAGAACTTTTTGTTCTTGGAAGGAGTGAATGCTGCCCAGGTGGCCGACAGCATCTGCTTTGAAGTGGACCGGGCTTTCCTGTATCAGCCAGTTCATGCCGGCTTCGTTTTGCCAGACTTCCAGGGGTTGTTTTTGTGTTAGTTGACTGCCTAGACCATGCCAAGGGGTAGCGCCAACATAAGCCATTTTTTCGATGAGATGAGCCATGTTAACTCTCTGGTAAGTTAAGTGAAGGTTGTGAAATAAGCGAATGAAAAGATGTGTGGATAGATCGCGCTATCAGTTTCTGGTCATGAAGGAGTGGCCGCAATTCAAACACTGGTAGTTATTTAGTATTTTTGTGTCAACCTGCTCCCCGATTGTTGCACCAGCAAGTCCTCCTGCCACCCCGCCGAATAATCCGCCGATGATCGCTCCTGCGATACCTCCAACGGTAACTCCAATAGGGCCTCCTACTATCCCTAGGGTTGCTCCTAGTTCAGCTCCTGATAACGCCCCAGTGGCTCCGCTGGCAGCGCCGCCTATAGAGCCAATAAATCCACCTGTCTTTCGTCCCAGATCTTTGGTTACTACACGCCATGAGTTGCAGCTTGGGCATGAGCTATGCATTTAACTCTCCTTGGTTGATTTTATGATTTGTTTTTTAAGTGGTTTGTATTTGTTTGTTTGATTTGAATAATGTTGGTATTCAGATTTGTAATATAGGTTTCAAATTAATTTGAATGAGGTGTTGGTGGTTCGATAATTGGTAATGTTAGTTGTAAGTATTGATAATTTAAATTTGGTTATTGATTTGCTTTTTCTTATTCTATTTGGTTATTTGTGATGCGTTCCAGTTGGTTCTCCAACGGCTGTACGTGTTGGTTCTTCTGGAAGGGATGGGTTAGTTCTTATGCGTGGATTTGCAGGGGGAATTTGCGTTGCATATTTTTTTACGTAAGCACCTTTCTGCACGCGCCCAGGCAGACCATTTACAGTCTGCCCCGTAGCCAATTTGGCTGGCGGGAGGTAGACGATGGACGCAAAAGCTCACACACAAATGAGGGTGCTTCGGCTGAGGCAGGTGCAGGACCGTATTGGTTTATCGCGGTCCACTATTTATGACCGGATGAATGTTGACTCTCCTCGTTACGACAGTACGTTTCCCAAGCCTTTGAAGATTGGGTGCTCCGCTGTCGGTTGGCTGGAGGAAAGCGTGAATGATTGGATTCGCTCAAAGATGGCTGATACGAGTGTCGGAAATCATTGAGTAAGCCATTCCTTTTTTGCACTAACTCGATAATCGAGATGGTGTGAAAAACGTCTTTGGTCTAAGGGCGGCGTTTGAGAGTCTGTTTCATGTTGCCTGGGTTGGCCGCAGCAGGCTGAGCGAGGGATTCTGGATTCTTTGTTATTAGCTGTTAATTAGCTGTTATTTGATGTTATTTGCTCATCTAAGTAAATCAATGGAGCTCTCTGTTGGTAAGGCAGCAGTGTGTTTGTCATGGCTGTCATGATGAGGCTGTGAGGGTATAAGCCTGTGCATAGCAAGCACAGGCGTTTAAGAATATTGGACTGAGATTACAGATGAAAAAGAAAGAGCTTCAGTATGTCGAAGCAGCTTTGCTGGAAAGCACTGCCACGTATTTCGATACTCATAGCACTAAGGGTATAACTATTGGTGGAGAGAGGAGTGCTGTGCTGAAAATTAAAGACATCGAGTCACTGGTAAAGGAGATAGCAGTGAATGATGAGGTTCATTTCTATGCAGAGGCCTTTCGAGGAGGGTTAAGAGTAGGATTGACGAAGACTGGGAAAAGGTTGTTGATGAATATCTGGGCGTGGGAGGATATAGAGAAGTATTATCCTATTCATGATTTTACTCCTTATGTGAAAGCGTTTTTTGAATGTGTACAAGAGCATGCTCAGGCGTATTACACTTTAAGAAATCCTCAATGTGTCGTTGGTGATCCTGCTGTAGTTGTAGAGTCTCTTAATAGAGTCGTTGAGGGGGTAAGGGCTACAGTTCGTGGGCGCGCTTTCAAAGCAAATATTAATGCCCATCGTAGGCTCTCCAATAAAAACTACAAGAGCCTCCTGAGCTATATAGACGCAATTATCGATGGGTCGTCACGAGTATTTGTTTTAAAGGTGGACCTGGGCTACTCAAAGCCTGTAGTTTATCGGAACTTTCGAGAAGGTCTGCAATTTGATAACGTTAAGGATCACCGAGAAAAACTCTTGAGAATGTTGAGGTGTAAACTACCTCCCAAAACGCTTTTAGGGCATGCTTGGAAGTTAGAGTTTGGTCTTTCTAAGTCGTATCATTATCACTGTATGTTTTTCTTGGATGGTTCGAAGTTGCGCGAGGACGTCGCCTGGGCTAGGACAATTGGTGAGCTTTGGGTTGAAAGAGCTACAAAGGGACAAGGAGTCTATTATAATTGCAACCGCACAAAGGGTGTTTACCGTGCCTGTGGGATTGGCATGATTGAGCACTCCGATAGAGATATGCGTAAGAACTTGCACAAGGCGGCCATTTACCTTACTAAAGTTGAGTATTACATGCGTATTGCAACTGAGGGGCGGGCCAGAACCTTTGGTCGTGGGGAGATGCCTAAACGACAGATCAAGAAGAGAGGGCGACCTAGAAGGCCGCCCGCGAGCGAGGCTGCTGGGTCTTCTACCTAGGTATTAGTTGATGATTTCATCGGCCAGGGCCCGAAATCGCTCGTCGGTCTTGTGCCACCTTTTGATGGTGTTTACGAGCAGGTCTCTCGATAAACTTATTCTTTTGCTTTCGATGAAATCACTTAGTTCATTTTCTATTGACTGCGTGGCATGCTTTAAATCCAGCCAGCCATGTTTGGGACGTTTTTCTGTCATTAGTGTTATCGCGTAATCTTTTGCAGGCTGGAAATTAGCATCACGGGCATCAGCTCCTGCAATTGATTTTCGACGCTTTAGAGCAGCAGGGATATCTATTTCAGAGTTGTAGAATGCATGGACAGCAGCACCTTCCGCACTCGCGCAGGCCTGTACAATTAGAGGCCAGCTTGCATCGTTGTTTCCGCAGTCAAGAGTTTTCTGCGCCAGGTCGTTTAGGACGCAAGCATAAAGAAACGGGTACTCCGGCCCCATCTGATCGTGGGCTAAGTGTTCTAATCGGCGATCGTTGAGCACTTCCTCAGTGATTTTACCTTCTTGTATGCCATCCCTAAGCGCGTGGATGAAATCATCAAAATTAGTATTTTTAAAGATGTTTTCATATGTGTCGCGAAGAGACGTCCATGTGCTTAGGATTAAGTCTGTTGGTGACTTATTAGGCAGTTTATCAAAAAGCATTCACTTCACCTCTATCTGCTTTTGGGCTTCCTTGTTTGGAGCCAAGAACTTAGCCCATTCGACCATCAGTGCGCGTCGTTTGTCGAGAAAGTCAGAGCGAGAGTAAGCCCCTTCTGCTTGGTCGCGCTCGTCGTGAGCGAGTGCCATCTCGCAAACTTCACGAGGATAATTTGTACATTCACCTGCTCAGTCACGAAATGACGAACGAAAGCCGTGTCGCGTGATGTTTTCGTATTCCATCCCATGCAGGAGTGTTCGGAACGCATTCCGCTTCATCCCTCCTCCCCTGTTCTGTCCTAGGGATAGAAAGATGCTTCCTTCGTCTCGCGGAATGCTCTTCACCAACTTCACGACTTCCTCGGCAAGCGGGATTACAAAAGCTACACGCATTTTCATACGTTCATCCGGTAGAGACAAAAGATAGCTTCAGTCCAGGCGATCAATGATCGCGGAAATCGACAGATTTCCGGTAGCCGCTTCCTTGATATGCTCGCTCCACCATTTCATCATGGGCCGTCTTCGCTCTATGTAATCTGCCCGATTATACGCGCTACGTACCTCGTCCTTATCGACGTGAGCAAGCGCAACCTCGATCAGCTCAGGATCCCAGCCGTGCTCGTTGAGGATGGTGCTGGCCATTGAGCGCATTCCATGACTAACCAAGCGGCCTTCAAAACCCATACGCTTGAGAGCCATATTGGCGGTTTGGCTGTTGCAATGAGTACGAGGATTCCGGTCTGCCGGGAAGACATGCTCGCGGTGCCCGCTAAGCGGCTTTATAGCCTCCAGGAGCTCCAGAGCCTGTTCCGTGAGCGGGATGATGTGCGTCCGGCGCTTTTTCCTTCGCTCCGCAGGTATCGTCCAGATTTTCTTGCCGATGTCGATGTCTGCCCACCGTGCGGTAGCGGCTTCTGCGGGGCGAGTCATTGTGTGAAGCTGCCACTCGATCAAGCACCGCGTGGTCCTTTTTATACTGGCATTCGCCACCGTCACCATCAGTTCTTTCAACTCGTCTGGGGCGAGCGCTGCCATGTTTTTCTTTTTTGGTTTTTTGAAGACCGAGCGAATCCCGCTGAGTGGATTTGAGTGAATCAAGCCGAAATTCACGCCGTAGGTCATGATCTCGTTAAGACGCTGGCTCAGTCGCTTCACTGTCTCAAGGCTGCCTTTGGTCTCTAGCGGTCTAAGCAAATTTATGACCGCTGGAGCCGTGATTGCTGAGATCGGGGTAGCACCTAAATCGGGGAAGACATGCAGCGTCAAAGAGCGCCAGATGTCTTCAGCATAGGCAGTAGTAACAGAGTCTTTCTTGAGCTCGAACCATGCGGTGGCCACATTTTTGAAGGTGTGTTCCGTAGTCGCTCTTAACGTTTGCCGATCAGCGTCACGCTTCTCTTTCGGATCGAACCCTTGCGCCACCAGCTCTCTGGCCTCTACGGTCCGTTTCCGGGCTTGAGCCAAGCCCACCTCCGGGAAGGTACCAAGGCCCATATTGATCCGCTTTTTGGTTGCTGGGTGAATGTAGTTAAAATTCCACAGCTTTGAGCCATTGGCTCTCACTCTCATCTGAAGGCCGTCGCCATCAGTGAGGATGTAGTCTTTTTCCTTTGGTTTCGCGGCTTTGACTTTGACGTCTGAAAGCCGCGTGGCTTGAGCACCCATGGTGATCTCCGATACTGCGTGTATTCCAAAAAATACCAGTCGTGGGCTTGGAATACCACGTGGAATACACGATATGTAGGATGAGCTCAGATGCCCTCGGACCCCATTGGACCTGAAAGCCCCGTATTTGCTGGATTTCAGGCACAAAAAAAGACGCCCTAGGACGTCTTTAAATGTGAATTTGGTGGAGCCGGGGGGATTTGAACCCCCGTCCGCCAGTACTCCGCTGTCGGTACTACATGCGTAGCCGTGTCTATTAAGTTAACCCTCAGCGACCCGACGGGCAGGGTGCTTTGGGCGAGTTGTGTAAGTTTTAGCCGCTTCGTCCACAACGTACTGCACGGCGATTCTGTTCTATATGACAATCACTTTGGGTTTACAGACATCCCCTGATGATTGCTGGACCCGAAGGTACCAGGAGGGAAGGGCTAAGGCTGCTTACGCAGCGAGAGCGTATTCCCCGTAGGTTTCGTCATTGGCAACTATAGGAAGTTGCAGCAGTGGATTTACGAGTTCTGTTACCAATTCGGCATGCACCTAAAGTTTCGCAACCGGCGTCGAATCCTAAACGGCCCCGAACCTGCTGTGCATAACCAGCAGGTGAACACAGTGTACGCCAATGCGTGGGGCGAGTCGACCTTCTGTCCACGCTTGCGCGTCGGGGCCGGGTTACTGGCCGTTCTTGTGGCTTTGAACGGACTGCAGCGCCTGCTGCGTCAGGGATACACATTCCCGATCGTTTTTCGCGGAATAGGCCGATTTGGCTTGCTGAAGTTTGCTCGTGGCGTCGCTTTGTGTGGCGGCATCCAGCCTGGTCGCATTGGCCAGTTCGCTGGTGAGTGTTTGAAGGTTCCTCGCGCACTGATCGCTCTCGTTTGAGGCAAAGGCGTGGGCGGTTGTCAGTGTGGCGCAGATAAGCAGTCCGACCAGGGCGGATCGCTTCATGGGGTTTCTCCTTGAACAGCGTGGGAACCAGGGGTTTGGGCTTAACGAATAGACTGTAGCGGCGCACAAGGGTTCTTGTGAGGCGGGAAAAATAGCGTCGTTTTTCGTCGGCAGGAGCGTCCGGCAAAGGGCGGAGTGCCCCTTGCTGGATGGTGTCGATTTCAGGCGGTCCTGGCCTGGGTCACCCGGTCCACCAGGTAGACCAGTCCGTGGTAATCGATTCCGCCATGCTGGCTCAGGCCGATTTCACAGGTGCGACTGGTGGAGATGCCTTCGCTGCAATGCTGCACGGCGTCTTTCAA